>BAXG01000017.1 GCA_001310455.1 Photobacterium sp. JCM 19050 | reverse complement strand
TTTGAACCAACGACCTTCGGGTTATGAGCCCGACGAGCTACCAAGCTGCTCCATCCCGCGTCCGGATGTCATCGATAAAGCTCGATGAAAGCTAACAATTTGGAGCGACACACGAGGTTCGAACTCGTGACCTCAACCTTGGCAAGGTTGCGCTCTACCAACTGAGCTAGTGTCGCATTTTCAACCAGCCTTGTGGCTAATCGAAGAAAGATGGTTGCGGGAGCTGGATTGACTGCCAGCCACGCTGCAACGGCCTGAGGGTTATGAATATCACCGCCACTCAAGTCGACGTGAAAAATGGTTGCGGGAGCTGGATTTGAACCAACGACCTTCGGGTTATGAGCCCGACGAGCTACCAAGCTGCTCCATCCCGCGTCCGGATGCCATCGATAAAGCTCGATGAAAGCTGTCAATTTGGAGCGACACACGAGGTTCGAACTCGTGACCTCAACCTTGGCAAGGTTGCGCTCTACCAACTGAGCTAGTGTCGCATTTTCAACCAGCCTTGTGGCTAATCGAAGAAAAGTGGTTGCGGGAGCTGGATTGACTGCCAGCCACGCTGCAACGGCCTGAGGGTTATGAAGAACACCACCACTCAAGTCGATGTGAAAAATGGTTGCGGGAGCTGGATTTGAACCAACGACCTTCGGGTTATGAGCCCGACGAGCTACCAAGCTGCTCCATCCCGCGACTGAAGAGAATGGAGGCGCGTCCCGGAGTCGAACCGAGGTCCACGGATTTGCAATCCGCTGCATAGCCACTCTGCCAACGCGCCTTTATTTCTTTCTCTTTCGTTCCGTAGCTCTGGAGAAGTTCCCCATCGCCTCGGTACGCTGCGCATTCTACGGATTAACGTGATCGAGTCAACACTGTTTTGCAAAATACCGAATCGTTCGAACGCAAATTAGTCAAAATAAATAAAAAAACGCCAGGCAGGTTGCAAATCAATCAACTTTTCCTTTGATATTGCGAAATGTCAGGTTTATCCGAGGGGAGTGAACCCGCTTGGTTTTCGGTAATGCGTGCTTCCAGTACTGTTGAGTTTTCCCGGCCATTACCAATAAATCACCATGTGACAGGGAAAAATCGATCTTTTTGCCTGTGATGTCGTGCTTAAAGGAAAACTTTCGGGTTGCACCTAAGCTCAGGGATGCCACCACCGGCTGCTCACCTAACTCTGCTTCATTGTCTTTATGCCAGCCCATGTAGTCTTCACCAGTACGATACAGGTTTGCCAGAACACTGTTAAACCGGAATCCGCTGACATTCTCGCAACGCATTTTCAATTCTGCCAATGAAGAAGGGATGGGTTTCGCACTCAGTTCCAAGCCGGTATAGCAGTATGGTTCATCCCCATACCAGTCCATTAACCGTGGTTGGTTCACTTGTTTTCCAAACATCCATACCGGCAGTTGCTGCCAGTTAAGCGTGTTGAAGAGGGTTTCGAATATTACATCGGCTTCTTTCGCAGGAATATAGCCCGGTTGCCAAAGCAACAGACCGTCATCTATTTCCATCCATTGTGGTGACTGATTAAAAAGATCCTGCATCATTAATTAAACAGAGAAAGCTGCGAAGTATCCTGTTTCCGCCTGGCTGTTGGCCTTCGTCGATTGGTGTTCCGTTTCGAACCGAACCTCTCCAACACTGCTTGGGATTGAGCCCTGCTCTCTGTACTCCTTTTAATCGCGTACAACTGATTTTTCATCTCCCGCTGACGGGAAACAAGATTTACGACCGGATCAGTGTATACCCCTTTAAGGTTGCCGGCCAAAATTTGCACATTCTGGACATAAGCCAACTCCGGGCACCAGGTTTTCACGAACCTGCATTCCGGATCTTGTTCTATCAATTGTTTCTGAGGGCTGTAAACACGCATCGCATTGATGCCAACGATACCCGCCTGCATCTGGATTTGTGAAAAGTGGATACCCGGTTCGTAATCATAAAACAGCCGGGCCAAAGGATACTGAATATCCCTCCATGAGAGGTGAAGCCCGAAACAGGCCACATTGGTAACCATGGCACGCATTCTGAAATTCAGGAACCCCGTTTGGTTAAGGCAACGTATACAGGCGTCCACCAGCGGGAATCCGGTTTTACCCTCCATCCAAGCATCCAACAATGCTGGTTCAGACTGATACCGTACTTGCTCATAAGCTGAATTGATTGATTGGGTTTCCATCCACCAGGCGGTTTCAAACCTTTGCATGAAATGGTCCCGCCAAAACAGGCGGGACTGAAAGGCAGACAGTGATTTCTTCCAGTCGGACATAGCAGGGTCAGTTTTCTCAGAGAAAACTTTTCTGCGGTGTTCAAGCGCGTTAAAAACCTGCCGGGCAGAAACGGTTCCCCACGCCAGATGCGCAGACAAGCGGGAGCCTGATGAAAATCCCGAATTGGGTGAGGATATTCCACCCCGATAGCCCTCCCCTCTTTCGTTCAGGAAGGATTCCAGACACTCCCATGCAGCGGATTCTGATACCGGTTGGAAGGTATCTGAAGTGATATGTTCAAAATGCCGCCCGAACCGCACGCGCAGTTCATCGACATGGGCAAAGCCGGAAGGCGGAAGAGGTGCAGGTGGTAAAGGAAGTGAATCGGGCCCGGGCAGAGGCTCACCGAAACGAAGAACTTTTTCCGATTCGTCATAGTTCTTTCCGGCTCTGCTGACCGGGCTTTGCCTGAACTCTACCCATGGAATGTTCTGAATTTCGCACCAACCAGCGACGTCCTTGTCACGACGAAAGGTTCTGCCCGTACCGGTCTCCTGATGGGAGTAAATCCCTTGCAGATTGAATACCGATGCCAGGTATTCAAAGGTCGTTTTCGCCTCTTTGAATGAGACCCAAACACAGCTGCCAAGTTTATGAAGCTGGCTGTTCAAAACATCCAGCGCCTGCATCTGGGCATACAGGTGTCTCAAGGCAAAGTCAGGAGCCGCCAGCATGGAAGGCTCTACTATATAAAGGCAAATCAACCTGTGACTTTTGGCTGCCTCATTTAGCGCCCGGTTATCCAGCAACCTGATATCACGCTTTATCCACCAAATTCCCGTTTCTGCCATCCCTGCATTTTTCCTTTTGACGCTGTTCTTTCTTTCGTTACGGTGTGTACAGGAATTCAGATTGCGGATTGCAGGCAAAACCAGAATAAAGCTCTGGGCACTATTTGAGACAGAAACCCCCAACCAAACGCCAGCAGGTGTCAACAACTTAACAATAAAAAGCAGATCAATATCACTATAAATGACATAAATATCAGTTAAAAATGTCACCAATATTCAGTGATATAAAATAAAACAGATATCATTTGATTTGGTGAGATTTTGCTCTATGATGCGCGTTCTTTCGCTTCGGCACACTATGATTTAAGGCGAGGTTAATGGAGAAAATGTTTAAAGGGGTAGCGGTAACTGCTGTTGCACTGGCTGCAACAGTTTCTATGACTGCATCCGCTTCAGATAAGGTGTTGAATCTGTACAACTGGGCAGAATACATGCCCATGGAAGTGATTAAAAACTTTGAAAAAGAGTATGACGTAACCGTCAACTACTCTTCGTTTGACAGCAATGAAGCCTTGTATACCAAGCTGAAACTGCTTAACAGCAGTGGCTATGATCTGGCTTTTGCCTCTACGTATTTCATCGATCGGATGGCAAAAGCAGATATGCTGGCCAAGATCGACCATAGTAAGATCCCCCATCTGAAGGACATTTATCCTTCACTGTTAAACCAGCCGTTTGACCCGAAAAACGATTACTCTCTGCCTTATGTCTGGGGTGTAACCGGAATCAGTTACAACGGTGACATGGTAGACGCCAGCAAGGTAACCAAATGGAGTGACCTGTGGCGAGAAGAGTTTGTTGGTCAGGTTATGCTGCTGGATGATGTGCGCGATGTCTTTGGCATGGCACTGAAGTCTCTGGGTTACAGCATTAACACAACCAATGAAGCTGAAATCAAGCAGGCATTCGAAAAGCTGGTTACCCTGAAACCAAACGTCGTTGTTTACAACTCTGACGCGCCACACGTACCTTTCGTCACTGGTGAAGTCTCTGTTGGTCAACAGTGGAACGGCAACGCGTATACCGCCCGTCAGGAAATGGACAGCATCGGTTTTGTTTACCCGGAAGAAGGCTCAATCCTGTGGATGGACAACTTCATCATTCCTAAGAATGCGGAAAACAAAGACCTGGCCCATAAGTTCATCGACTTCATGTACCGCCCTGAAAACCAGGCGGCAATGGTTGAAGAACTTGGTTACCCGGCACCAAGCAAGCGTGCCAAAGAACACCTGAGTGAAGAAGTACGCAATGACACCATGATCTTCCCAACCGAAGAAGACATGGCAAAAGGCGAGTTCACCAACGATGTGGGTTCTGCCGTTGCTATCTACGATAAGTACTGGCAACAGTTGAAAAGCTGATTTGCACCGAATGAAAGCCGCGATCTGTCGCGGCTTTTTTCGTTCCGGCGCTTAACGCCCGGAACCAAAGACACCGTCCCCTACACCCGGAATTGAATTGTTCAGTCGCAGGGTCAAACCAGAAAGCGGCTGGGCACGCTTTTCATCATCAGACATTTCATAGCTTCCGCTGGTAACATATAAATCCTGTAACACCGGCCCGCCAAAGGTACACCGGGTTGCATGCTTTACGGGAAGTTTCAGCTGTTGCAGACATTGCCCGTCGGGGCTCCAGACACTGATTAACCCGGCCTCCCAATGGCAAACGTAAAGGTTTCCTTTCGAATCGGTTTTCAGGCCGTCCGGGTAGCCCTGCTGCTCAGTGAGTTCAAGGAACACCTTTTTCGAGCGCACCGTCCTGAAATCTTGTTCCAACTCATAAACAAACACCTGCCTGCGAAACATGTTGGTGATATACACCCGCCTTCGCACCGCATCAAAACTGATACCATTTGACACCGCAAAACCTGCATCAACTTTCTCAATTTTCAGGGTTTTTCGGTGCAGGATAAATATCTCACCGTCCGGCGCTTCCAGATCAGAACCGTTCATAGATCCGAACCACAAATCGCCGCTTGGACTGACTTTGCAGTCGTTGAGGCGCAGTTCAGATGTTCGCGAAACCGGGTTGCCCAAAGGGAGCAGTGAGCCAAAGACCCTGTCGCAGTGATAAAGACCATTCTTGCACACCAGGATCCAGCCATTTTCTCCCGCACAGGCAATCGCACTGACCGGCACAGGAACAGTATGCTCAACAATATCCGGGTTACCAGGTTTCCCCACCGCAGCCCGGTAAATTCGACAGCCCTCAGCGTCTACCCAAACCAATTCTTCATTGTGGAAAACCGGCGACTCTCCGATAGCAGCCGATGTCGACGGGAACACCTCCATAGAAGCAAGTGAAATGGTCATCCTTTTTCCTTTTCTGTCCAATGCAATCTGAGATAAAAGAAAAGCAGGCGGAACTCCGCCTGCTTTGGTCTGATTTTAGAAGATTAAAGAGCGCGCCGGAATTTTGCGTCTGCCCAGTCAGCGTGGTCGTGACCGACCCCATCCCCCGCACTTTCAACGGAAAGCGTCAGTTGAGTCGCACCAGACGGAATCGCGACAGAGACTTCCGTAGCACCGTCAGAGCCACGAAGTGTGCTGCTGCGATACACTTCTGAACCACCCACATTGATCACAAACACCACCGAGCCCTGGCTTCCGACTTCATCATCGATTCCGATATCCGCCGTAAACAGGTCATAGGTACCGGCCGTGAAGTCATAAACAACGCTGGATAACGCATGTACACCCAGGCCTTTGGTGTAGGTTTGCCCACCGATAGTGATGGTGTTGCCATCAGTCGCACCCTGTTCACCATTGGAGCGGTCTTTTTCAATGGGTCCCCAACCATTGGTTGAAGCGCTCTCTGAAAGATCACTGGCATAGTCGTACTGACGAGTAGTACCGCCCGAACCACCGGTCCCTACACGGAACTTGGCATCCGCCCAATCCGCATGGTCATGGCCGATACCGTCACCGGCTCCGGTGACTTCCAGCTTCAACTCAGTGGCAGATGCCGGGATAGAAACGATCACACTCTCCGCACCGTCAGCACCGCGAATGACACCGCTCTGGTATGCCTCTACACCGTCGATAAAGACTTTGAAGATGACTGAACCACGGTCTCCCACTTCGTCATCAATACCGATTGCAGATGTGAACTGATCGTAAGATCCGGCAGTAAACTGGTACACAATCTCGGAAGACGCATGCACACCCAGCCCTTTGTCAAAAGTATTGCCGGCAATGGTCAGCGTACCGCCGTCATTGTCACCTTGTTCACCATTGGAGCGGTCTTTCTCGATGCTGCCCCACCCGTTGGTTGAGGAAACTTCGGTAAGATCACTGGCGAACACATACTGTGTCGTCCCGGTTCCAGGATTTGCAGTTCTGAACAGGCTGCCATCACCCGGATCTTCCGGATGCTGCCAGTTGGTTCCGCCATCCGGGTCGAAAGCAAAGCCAATTCCGGAGGTCGGGCCGCTGCCGCCATTTCCATTGCTGATCCGCAGCTCAAAGGCGTGCCAGCCCGGAGGCAGGTTCAGGTTGCCCGTCGACTGGACGTCACTCCACAGGTCGCTGGAAAGCACCAGTTCTCCGTCGATCCACAGCCGGGTTTTGTCATCAATATACTCACGGAACGAAATGTTACCGTCGGCATCGTAGATATAGCCGGTGTAGATCTCCGTTGTATTGCCACCAATCGCATCCTCGGTTTCGCTGAGGTTCGTGGTAACAGACGTTTTCGGGTTGGCGTCTGTGGTATTGATGTTGCCGCTTACTTCACCGTAGTAAAGGCCTGGTTGGTTGGTACCGGTCGATTTCACGCGCAACTTGGCATCCGCCCAGTCTGCATGGTCGTGACCTACGCCATTCCCACCGTCTTTCACTACAAGCTTGAGTTCGCTGTTAGCCGATGTGAGCGGTAAGATAACCGCATCCGCTGGACCATTGCCACGCAAAACGCTGCTCTGGTAACTGAGAACATCGTCAACATAGACCTCAAACACAACCGAGCCAGAATCACCAGTCTCATCATCCACACCAATAATGGCACTGAACTGGTCGTAATCTTTCCCGGTCAGGCTGTACACCACTTCGGAATACGCATGGACACCCAAGCCTTTTTCATAGCTGGTACCGTCAATACGAATGGTCGAACCGTCGCCCGCACCTTGCTCACCATTGCTCTGGTCTTTCTCAATCGGTCCCCACTGGTTGGTTGAGGAGACTTCAGCCAGGTCGCTCAGGTAATCATATGACGGCGCCGGAGGGGGTGCTGGAGCAACAATTTCAGGCCCTTCATATTCGATTTGTTCCAGATAAGCCACCAGCTGGGCGCGTTCGGTTGCGCTGCTGACGGTGTGCTGGGAACCGGTCTGAAGAACGTCATCCAGGGTTGCTGCCTGTCCGTTATGGAAATACGGCGCAGAATCTACCAATCCAATCAGGGTTGGCGTGTCAAAGCCAACACCACCCAGCGGCTGGGAAATTCCCTGGCCGGAGGAGGACTGGATGGTGCCGACATCGTGGCGCAAGGTATCCGTGTAGAAATCGCCGGAGTGACAACCTGCACACCCTTTCTGGGTAAACAGAGCAGCACCGGCCTGCGCGTCTGAAGTCAGCGTGCCGTTCTGGTTACGTTTCGGGCTGCGCGGGTATTCCGTCAGGCTCGATACGTAGAACGAGAGGTTATCCAGATCATCACTAATACCGGCTTTAGGATTACCAAGAGGATCTTTGACATAATCAAACAGCGGATCAGGGATGAAGCCGCGACCGCCAAAACCAAAGCGGATATCGTTTTCAAAGTCTTGGATTTCATCAAAGTTCGCTGTCCAGTGGACTCGTCCGTTACCCATACCGGCACGGCCCAGCAGCGCTATGGTATTACGCAGGCCTTCGCCACGGTCAGTAAAGTCCCATACCCGGCCGTCAGAATCGCCTCCGGCGTGACAGCTGGCACAAGACAGGTAACCATCCTGAGTCATGCGGGCATCGGCTGCGTTGTGGAAGATTTGCTTACCGGCCAGCACCCGGGGGTGCAGTTTTTCATTGGCGACTGTAGACGTTTCAGCAAGGCGCTGGATGTCACCGCCGTTTTGCTCAAAGTCAGACACGTCGAACACTGAGATGCTGCGAGACAGGAAACCGTGTACAAACAGTTTGTCGCCGGCACGTGCAAGGCCAATCGGGGCCTGCCCTACCTCCACCAGCTCATTTACCCGGTTGCGGCTGTAAGCATCACGAATTTCAACGCTGTTCTGTCCTTCAATGGCTGTATAGGTGTAATCACCCAAGGCGCTGAAGGCCACCGCTTTCGGTTGTGCCCGGTTATCCATATCAAGCTGGTTAGCCGGAATTTCCTGACCGGTTTGCAGATCGATTTGAGACAGGATAGCCCTTACCGTGGTTTCAAACGTAATGGGCTGGTTTTCATTAAAGGCACCGCGATCAACATTGGTTTTATTTGACGGAACCCAGGCGGTACGCCCATCCGGCGAGATCGTGACCGAGTTCAGGTAGTTCGGCACACCCCGGCTCCGGTCTGGCCCGTCAATCGTGGTGGTGTCTTTCGCAAGGTTAATGGTGTCATTGATTGTCATGCTGCCGATATCGACCTCGATAACCTCAGCATGGGTCTGCGGGGAAATAAAACGTGTCACCAGTGCGACATCGGAATCTGCATCAATCGCAATACCCCTGGCAGAATGTCCGACGGTGACCCTATCCCAAATATCGCCATTTACCGGGTCGAGCATCAGTAACTCACCGGTCGCCTGGAGTGTTACGTATGCCGCTTCACCGTTTGGTGGAAATGCGACACCGTAAGGTTGAGACGCTCTCGGCAACGGAATATCTGACAACCGGCTACCTGTCGGAGAAAGTACAGAGATGACATCGCCATCCTGTGCTGTTACCCAAAGGTTCCCGTTTGGTGCAACGGCAACAGTACGCGGGCGCTCAGCCACTTTGGTTTCCCAAAGTTTGCCATAAGGCGCATTGGCAGAAATCGCCGTGACCGTGTCGTTGTCCTCATTCACTGACACTACCCGCGAACCCGCAACCACAATCGATGAGGCTGATACCGGCGCTGTGGATGTGACCGGATAATGGGCCGTGACATCAGATGGCTGAGTTGTCTTGAACCCGGATTCCCGAATCGTGACGATTGGCGTCCAGTGGCCCGGTGCTGTGTAGGTATGACTGGCTGAACCGTTGGTACTGAACGCAGTGGGTTCGCTGCCGTCACCAAAGTCCCAGGAATACTCAATGGTTCCGTTATTAATCGGGCTGGCTGAGGCTGAAACCCCAAAGCTGGAACCCACCTGCACCGTATTCGGAACGCTTGAAGAAACGGAATGCCCGGCGGTATCACCGGTTGAAAATGACCAGGAGTACGCCGGCATTGCATTCCCGGCAAAGTCCTCGATTCCGCTCAGTGTGACAGTGTAAATACCGTCTGCGTCAAACTGGGAATCCGGTGTGAAATGGACAAAGCCAAATTCACGCTGTAGGTACCGCTGACGGGGGTTGAACTACCGATTTTGGTTACCGTGAACGTATTGCTGTTCACAGATTCCATCAACACGCTGTCTGACAATGCCACACCAACACGAGACGTTCTTGCCTGGTTGGTAGCTGCACTGGCAGGCATGGTACGGACAACCTCTGGCGGCGTATTATCCGGTGCCGCCTGGCGGGCAATCAGGCCACTGCCGCTGCCGTGGTCATTCCCCACCCATACCATATTACCAAAGGCAAAGACCTGTCCGTGGTCGGTATCTGAACCCGTTGCATCGAGCGAACCTGTCCCATCAATCGAAATGTTGTTCAGATCACTCACATCGAGAACTGAAATATCGTCCTGGTTACCCAGGAACAGCTTGTCATCCTGGACGTTACAGTAAAGGTTTACAAACCCGCTTTCGCTGTCACTGAGCAGCGTCATTGGGTTGGTTGTGGTGTCATAAACGCGCAGGTTGTCCCCGGCAGAACGTGCACCGAAATAAGCTTTGGTTCCGTCCCAACATGAGGAGTAATAGCGCTCTGGCAGGCGGGAAACGGTTTTCACCAACAGCGGCGTTAACGGATCATCGATATTAAGGATCGAAAACCCCGCTGTCGTTTCCATACTGGAGAGGAATAGCTCGTTACCCAAAGCAAAAACCGGCCCGACATTGAAGCCGCCCAACTGGCTGGTTGGGATAGTTTTTTCTACATAAGGGTTACTGACATCAGAGGTGTTGACGATAGTCAGCCCTGCGTTACCGCGAGAGACATAAAGGTAAGGGGCCTGCCAGAACAACTGCCAGGAAACGTTGTTATAGTCTCCGAAATTCACCCCGGAAATGGCGAGTTTGCTGACCTGAACAGGGTTGTTTACATCTGACCAGTCCCAGATTTCGATGCCCTTACCGGTCTGGATGGCAATGTGATTGTTTTCGCCCAACCCAAACGAGTGCGGTTCGCGAAACTCTGCAGTTCTGAGGCCGTCGCCGGTACGGTGGGCATTACTGGTATCCGGCTCATAAACCATCTTAATGAGCTGGAGGTTACGCGGATTGGAGGCATCCAGGGCTATCCAGCCGCCCGGCCCACCCCCACTGTCCGGTGCAAATACGCCAATCATATAACCGTTTAACATGGTCATGACGTTTACACCAAAATGCTTCCGTCCGGGATAATCGGGAGGAAGAAGCCCGGTGGTATCATCCACCGACGGTGTCGAAACCTGGGTAAATACTTCCGATGATGAATACTGCAAATTGCCCAATCCCGGGCCCTGTGCAGCCATTGTCCCACCTGCTCCTAACGTACATGTCAGGGCACTTGCTATCAGAGGAATGATCCGCCGTTGTTTAAATCGGCGGACAAAACTGTGTTCCATATCGTTATCCTCATTGAGTGATGTACTGCAACAACATCCCCCCTGGTCAGGACATTGCCTCCTGTAACTCAATCCTTTAATACAGCCAACTGGCACAAACAAAGGTGCAAAAAACCCTCAGCGACAGCCGACGTATATTTCCTTGGAACAAACGTTGTAGTTGAGAGAAGCGCTCTCAGGAATTTATTATTTTCGTTATCGAATAGGTGTCATTTTATTTTGATGTCCGTATTGCATTGCAATTTGAGTAAGTGAACCCTCCCTTGCTGATTGTTTCGTCGAAACTAAATGCCACTGTTTATAAACGCGCTGACAGCCTGATAACGCGCAAAGCGGGCTTTCAGAATGGCTTGTTTATCTTTGTCCGGATAGAAATAACGGTAATCCCCGCTCATATTCCGTACGGCATCCTGAAAGGTTTCGTACACCCCCCCGGCGTATGCAGCCGCCATTGCTGCACCTCTTGCACCGGTTTCCCCACAAGGTGTGACAGCAATACGGATATCTAAAACATCGGCAAATAACTGGCACCAGAATTCACTCCTGGCACCACCGCCACTTAAAACGGCATTATCGAAATGCAACCCGGCTTTGTTCAGTTTCAAGAAATGTTCCATATGACCGAACACAATGCCTTCATAGACGGCGTAGAGAAGGTCTGACTTGGTATGCCAGCCAGCCAAGCCAAAGAAGTTCGCTCCGGCGGATGCAAGGTCACTTGAACCATAGAGATAGGGATGGAACAGCGGCAGGTTTTCCGCCAGTTTGACGTTTTCAACCGCACTGTTACAAAACTCGAAAACGGATTTCCCGAGGCTCTGCGCTACCTGCTTTTCCGGCGCAAAGAATTCACAGACGAACCATTCAAGGTTTGAGGCTGATGTGGCGCTGTTTTCCATCGCCATATAACGACTACCGGGAAACACGCTGGACATAAAAATATCCGGGTGCGGAATTGAGTCTGTAACCACCTGGTTGATGCTCCAGGTTCCGGTTATCAACGAGGCTTCGGCGGTATCCCATACCCCGCTTCCCACTGCGCTGGCGATCACGTCGAAAAAACCGGCAACAACCGGCGTGCCTTCTGGTAAGCGGGTCTGTTCAGACGCGGATTTGGTAACATGACCAACCGTGTTTTCACTCCAAAGCGTCAGCGGAATACGGCTTTGCATCTCTTCGATACCCAGAAGCGCCAGTAACTCCTCACTGACTTCACCGCGCGTGTAGTCATATAGGCCGGACGCACTGAGATCGCCATACTCCGTGTGGCACTCCCCGGTCAGGCAGAAATTGATATAGTCCTTGCAAAACAGCACCACACCAATGTTGCCGTAGGTTTCCGGCTCGTTGTGCTTGAGCCATTTCAGCAAGGTGGCAGTCTGGGACGGCCATACACCCTGCCGATTCAATTCGCTGAGCCGCGGGTAATCCGGGCTCAATTTGTCTTGGTTAACCTGCGCCTCTGCGCGGCTGTCCAAAGACTGGATAGCGCGTAAAGGCTCGCGGTTGTTATCAAGCAGGTAAGCGCCGTTGCCGTGGCCACTCACACCAACGGCAAGTACGTCCTCAGGGGGAATGTTCAGCTCGGTCAATGCAGCGGCAACGACCGACGCGCACTTGTGCCAAAGACCAATCATGTCAGTTTCAGAATGGCCGGGCTGTGGAAATCGCGTTTCAACCCGCTCAGCGCGGGAGCCAATTTCCTGCCCGTGGCAATCAAATACAGCCGCCTTCACCGCCGTATTCCCGCAATCAATCCCGAGAACGTACTTTGTACCCATAGCTGTTGTCCTTAACCTTGGTAGATTCCCATCGCATCAGCGACAGAGGCATTGTCGTGAATCATCGCCATAAAGGCTGACACGATTTTGCCCGGGTTCGGGTGTTGATAGATGTTACGTCCATAAACCATGCCAACGGCTCCTTGGTCTAACAGAGCGCGCGCTTTGGAAAACACACTTTCAATGTCATCTTTACCACCACCGCGTACCAAAACCGGACAGCGCGCAGCTTCGACAACTTTGTGGAAATCATCCGCATTGGCAGTCGGGTCAGCTTTGATGATGTCAGCTCCAAGCTCTCTTGCCGTCCGTACCAGCGTGACAATTTTTTCGCAGTCACCATCCACCATGTAGCCGCCACGGCCATCGTTAGGTGCATCACCAGAGGTTCAATCATCAGCGGCATACCGTACTTTTCGCAGTCCAGTTTTACCCGGCTGATATTTTCAACACACTGGCGGAAAAGATCCGGCTCATCAGGCAGCATAAAGAGGTTGACCACCACACAGGCGGCATCCATCTGCACTGCCTGCAAAACCGGGTCGCTATGGTTTTGCAACAACGCCCACATCACACGGTGACGCTCTGCGTTGTAAGGGTTGCCAAGGTCTATGCGCATGACCAACGCAGCTTATTTTTGCCATTCACTTCCTGCAAAATATCCGCCTGACCATAGGTCATCTGGATGGCGTCCGGGCCGGCTTTAATAAGCTGGTCCACCACCGCCGGCATATTCTCCAGCCCGTCAAGGAACGACGGTTCATTGCAAACGCCATGGTCAATGGCAACATCCAGGCACTTACCGTTGTTAAACAGGCGGTTCATGCGCACTTTTTTGCTCTGGAATACCTTCCCGGTATTCTGAGCACTGCTTTCTACATGCATAGTACTTTCCCTGAGTTATCAATATGCTCCCAGCCAAACAGACCGGCCGGGTCAATGTCATATCCGTTGTGGTGATTGAGTGATTCTGCTGCCTCTTTGTATTCTTCGGCAGTTCGGGCTTCATTCCAGCCATGCAATTCAGCGAGTAGCCGGGTTGTTTCTGCCAACACTGCCGGGCTCACCTTGCCTTCAATGGCAATGGTGCTGCGGCGTTGTATCAAATCCAGCGGCTTGAACACATACTCGGTTTTTGCCAGGTATGTCAGTTCTCGGACACTGTATTCGGGAAGGGATGACAAGAACGTATCCTCGCCTGCCTGAATGAAGTCCAGCACTGCCTCACAAGCTGTGCCATATCGCGAAAGCAATGTGGCCGCCCGTTCGGCAGAAATCCGGTATTCACCCCGGAGGTTTTTCAGGTAAATATCCAGGGCAGTTTTACCCAGCGGATACGCCTTGCCACCACCAATTCTTCTGTCTTTTGTCGACACTAACCGAGGCTTGGAAAGCGCCTCCAGTACGGTGTCGCATGTCTGTTCAGCAAAGCCCCGGAAGGTTGTCCATTTCCCGCCAACCATGGAGTAAATCGACAAGGTTTCACCGCCTACCAACTCGTCCACCTTGAGGGCATGGCTGCGGGGGATTTGCCCGGTCGACGCCGTGTTCGCCGTGCCCAAAGGGCGAACACCACTGAACCGGTAGCAAATGTCTTCCTCTCGTATTTCTACATCCGGGAAGATGTGTTTCACCGAAGTCAGGATGTAATCCACCTCTTCCTGGGTGCAGATGACAGAATCCGGATCCGATATCGGAATATCCGTTGAGCCAATCAACACTTTTCCCAGGTAGGGGAACATAATGCAGACTCGGTTTTCTGCGTTTTCGTAGTACACCATGGCACCATCAAGCGCCTTAACCATCGCCGGGTTATCCACGATAATGTGCGAGCCTTTGGTGCCACCGATATACCGGGAGGCCAGGCTCACACCTTCGTTGGTAAGGTCAATCCACGCACCGGTGGCATTGACAATGTGGCTGCTGACGACTGACTTCTTCTCACCGGTAATTCTGTCTGTCAGCACGATCTTGCTGCCATTGCCGATATCAGCGTGGGTGTAATTCAGCGCATGCGGTTTACTCTGGTTCTGTTCCCCATCCTGGATGAGTTCAATAGCCAACCTTTCGGGTGCGCTGATCCATGCGTCGTAATAACTGGCGCTGCACTTTACCGCCCCGGCGTAACCCGGCCAGCGGCGGCGGGTCTGGCGGAAGCTGTACAGGCTGTGTTTCGGCATAATCTGGTCACGCCGGGTAAAGAAGTCATAAATCGCAAGCCCGGTTTTAACAACCAATGCGCCGCGGTCTGATGTTTTCTGGTTCAACCCGAAAAAGCGCAAACCGGCAGACAGTAAACCTGCCGTCCAGGAATACAACGGGATATGGGTTTCCAGCGGGCGCACGTAGTGAGGCGCATTTTCCAAAAGCCGGTTTCGCTCAAACAGCGACTCTTTAACGAGGTCAAACTCCGCGTTTTCCAAATAGCGCAACCCGCCGTGAATCATCCTTGAAGGTGCCGCGCTCGCTTTACTGCAAAAGTCGTCCCTTTCGACCAGTAAAACGTTCAGCCCTTGCAGGGACAGCTCCCGGTAGGTGGCGATACCGTTGATACCGCCACCGATGACCACGGCATCAAACACCTCGCCGTCTTCAATACCATTCAGTGCGCGCTGGAACCCTGCCCCCTCAAGGGTGTGATTGCCCGTTCCCTTTTGCATAAGCCACTCCTTGAGTTGTCTGGATCCATTAACCGGCTTGAAGCTGGCTAAGGCGCGAGTTAACAGCGGCGGTGACAGTTGCAAGGTCTGTGTCATTAAGCTCAACGTTGCCTGCCACAGCATTTTCCGCAGCCTGTTGCGGGTTACGTGCACCGCACAACGAATAAGTGACACCCGGTTGTTGCACCGTCCATGCAATAACCAACTGGGCAATAGTCACACCCAGCTTATTGGCAACCGGTGCAATCTCTTCGCAAAACTGTTGGACGATGGCACGGTTTTCCAGAGAGAACAGCGGGTCGTTGATGCGCAGATCATCACCGTTGAACTGGGTCTCGGCGGTGATCTTTCCAGAAAGCAGGCCAAGCGCCAGCGATGAGTAACTCAGGCACGACACCCCGGTTTCTATCGCATGGGGGAGCAATTCCGCTTCCAGTGAGCGATCAACCATGTTGTATTTTTCCTGGATAGCATCGACCGTACCGTGGCGTTGGTATTCCTTGAGTTCTTCCAAAGACGCGTTGCTGATACCAATGGCTTTGATGATTCCCTGTTCTTTGAGGTTCATCAGTGCGCTCATGGTTTCTGCAATCGGCGTTGTCGGGTCTTGCCAGTGCGTGATATAGAGGTCGATATAATCTGTCTGCAGGCGTTTCAGGCTCTGCTCAACTTCATAACGGATGGAATCTGCCCCCAGGTAGCGATGGACCTGCTCACCTTCTTCCTCAAAAAAGTGGTTCCCGGACGTCGTGTGCCAGGCAAGGCCGCACTTGGTTGCCAGAACCACTTCTTCACGGCGTCCTTTGATCGCTTCACCGACCAAGCGCTCGGAGCGGCCAAGACCGTATGCCGGGGCGGTATCTACCAGTGTCACGCCCTGATCCAGGGATTCACGAATGGCTGCAACCGCCTTTTCTTCATCGGTGCCGCCCCACATCCAGCCACCCATTGCCCAGGTACCCAGGCCGATAACTGACGTTTGAATATCCGTACTGCCTAACGTGCGTTTTTTCATCGTTTTAGTCCTTTAATATTTCAAGCACCGAGGTGGCCGTGGCTTCGTCAGACACCAGGGTGGTAATCATCCCGCCATTCAACACAGAGCGAACCGGCAGGATCTTGTCTTTACTTGCTGCAATCCCGACCCGGAGCGGAATTTTCCTCAGCTCATCCAGCGTCAGGCCAACCAATTTGTCATCCAGGCTGCTGACACTAGATTCTCCGCGCCGGTTTATCAGGTGTGCCAGCATTTCCCCTTCACAGTCCGACGCTATAACTTTGTTACGCTCTTCATCACTCATCGGCCGGAGATCAAAGTAACTCTCAGATCCTTTGGCAACCGCACCGATGCCAACCAGCGCGATATCTGCGGTGCGCGCCAGTTCTAACACCTCTTTACAGGCGCGCATTTCCAGCAGGATGTCTCTGTCTTCGCGGCTGTCGGCAAACAGCGGCGCATGCAACTGCATGGAGCGTCCGCCCAGCTTTTCTGCCAGGGTGTAGGCAAGGTGGTTTACGTCAGTAAAGAACTTGCCCTGTACCCCACCGGTTGCCGGTACAACCGTCACGTTGTAGCTTCGTTTTGGCTTAATCACTTCAACCAGCGCGGAAATCGCCTTTCCGCCACTGACACAAATCACGTCGCCGTCCCGCAGTCTGTCAAGCAGGTAGTCTGCCGCTGTTTCTGCCACCAGGCGGAAGTTGACCACCGGGTCACTCGAAACAGACGGTGAGAGAATCGCCTCGTGAAGCGAGCTCTCCGTCACCAGACGTTGCTCGCTTTCTGCCGCATCCGCACCGCCGATATTGAGGCTGATTTCCACCAGCCCTTCATCCCATGCGCTCCGGATAATCCGGTTCACCTTTGCCGGGGACAGTGACAGCTCCTTGGAGATGTCCGACTGACTGACATTTTCGAGAAAATGCATGGTCAGAACTTTTCGGGTCAGCCTGTCGACGCTTTTTGTGTTGTGATTATTGAAAGCCACAGAGACTCCTTATTTCTAATTATGCTCAGCTAGGTTTGCGGTTAAGAATGTGGTCAAGCGCTACCGCCCCCAGAAGGATCAAGCCTTTAATAAAGTCCTGCCAATAGACCGAAACATCGAGAAGGATCAGGGAGCTGGACACGACGCTCAGCAGGGCGATACCTAAAATGGCACCAAACACTGACCCCTGTCCGCCGTTAAAGCTGGCGCCACCGATAACTGCCGCAGCAATGATGTTGAGTTCCAGCCCGACACCGAAGTTAGGGGTTGCCGCACCGAACTTGGACATATAAATGATGCCGCCCAGGCCACACAGCGCAGAACACATTACCGTTACCCAGAGCTTTACTTTGTCAGTGCGTACACCGGAATACTCCGCCGCTTTTTCGTTACTGCCGGTATAGAACACCTTGCGAAAAGCGGTTGCGTTTCTCAGCAGGTAGTCAGAAATCACCACCACCACAAAGAAGATAATGATCGAGAACGGAACGCCGTAGAGGGTGCCCTGGCCAATGAACTTAAATTCCGGCGGCAGGGAAAACAGTGAAATAGGCGTGCCCTGAGTGATGATCATGCTCAAGCCCCTTGCCAGCCCCATAAACGCCAGGGTGACAATAAAGTGGTGCAGGCCAATTTTGGTGACGCACAAGCCCATCAGGTAGCCAATACCGCCGCACATGATGATAGACGCCAGGCTGGCAAGCCAGGGTCCATTCCCACGATAAACAGCTTGGCAGCAAAGACCATCGCCAGACACATTACTGCCCCGACCGAGAGGTCTATCCCCCCGACGATAATCAGCAGTGTCATACCGACAACCACAATGCCCTCTGTCGAAAACGACAAAAGCATGGCTTTCATGTTCGCCCACGTAAGGAAGTAGGGCGAGGCAAAACTCATGGTCACAAACAGACCAAGGATGATAAGGATAAGGGTGAATTCACGCATATTCTTGGTGCGGGAAAACAGATTGCCGAGCATGCTCTTTGATTCGCTGTTCGGTCCTTTATCCGTAAGAACGTCGTTGCTCATTTGTCTCTCCATTTTTCGAATCATTGGTTCACTGCTGCTCGGTGTTTGTCGACACCTGAAGCGAGATGCATGATGTTTTCTTCCGTGATGTCCTGTCCGCGCAGGATGCCCGCGCACTCGGATTCGCACATCACCATGACCCGGTCGCTCAGACCTATGACCTCCGGCAGTTCGGAGGAAATCACAATCACGCATACCCCCTTGTTTGCCAGATCCCGAATCATTTTGTGAATTTCAGATTTCGCCCCGACATCAATCCCCCGGGTCGGCTCATCCATGATGATCACCTTCGGGTTGATGGAGAGCATTTTGGCTATCGCTACTTTTTGCTGGTTACCACCACTGAGTGAAGAAACCGGGGCATCCATACCCGCTGACTTGAGGTTCAGCTCATCGGTCAGTGTTTGCGCCTGTTCGTTCTCCGCTACGCGGTTAATCAGGCCATTGGCAGACACCTGCTCCGGGTTAAGTGCCGAGACGTTTGACGCAATAGACAGCTCCAGAAAAACACCGTTTTCCTTGCGGTCTTCAGACAGATACACAATGCCGTTAGCGATACCATCCTGGTAACTGGCAATGGCAACCGGGTCTCCCTTGTAGGCAATCTCTCCCCCGCTCCGTTTCTGGAGACCGCAGATCGCCTTAACAACCTCTGAACGCCCGGCGCCAATCAGGCCGGCGATACCAAAAATTTCGCCTTCATGGACATCAAAACTGACATCGCGGAAACGACTGCCGTCAGTCATCCCTCTCACCGACAGCAATACCGGGTTATTTTCAATGTCCCCGGCAAATTTATCCGGGTAGAGGTCTGTCAGTTTCCGTCCAACCAGGTGGTTAACCACCTGGTCCGGGGTGGTTTCCTTTACCACCTCAGTAGTAATCAGCTTACCGTCGCGGAACACCGTCACACGGTCACACTGCTCGAACACCTCCACCATCCGGTGGCTGATGTAGATAATGCTTATCCCTTTGGCTTTCAGCTCCTGCATGATGCGGAACAGAATCTGCGCTTCGTTCTCTGTCAGCGCTGCCGTCGGCTCATCAAGAATCAGGATTTTGCAGTCCTGTGTCAGCGCCTTGGCAATTTCCACCAGCTGCTGGTTGGAGATGCTCAATTCATCCAAACGGGATTTGGGGTCTATGTCAGCCAGTTGCTTGATGGCTGCTTCTGCTTCTTTATAGAGGGATTTGAAATCCATAAAGAACGCATTTGATGAGTTGGTTTTCGCCATCAGGATGTTTTCCGCCACGCTCAAATCCGGGCAAAGGGCAATTTCCTGATGAACAAATCCGATTCCAAGTTTTTGTGCTTCAAGTGGTCCGGCGATTTTTGTTTTCTTGCCCTCAATGAGAATGTCACCGCTGTCCGGCTGGTAAATGCCGTCGATGATCTTCATCAGGGTGGATTTTCCCGCCCCGTTCTCACCCGCCAGCGCATGAATCTCACCCGGCATGAGGGTAAAGCTCACGTCAGACAGCGCGACAGTGGAACCGAAGGTCTTTCGCACGTTTTTAATTTCAAGAACCGGTGTCGTAGTTTGCACGTTCAGCTCCTGGGCTAATTGCCGTTTCACAATCCGGGTATTCCCGGCAGGGTAATTCAAAAAGGGGGCTAACCCTCGCGCCTGCACCTATTTAGGCGGAGGGCGCCCCGTCAAAAAGCAAGGTCTATCTAAATAGGTACCGCTTACTCATTGATACCTTTGGTGCCACGCTTCTCCAGGTACTTGTCCCAGTAGAAGTCATCAGCATTCTCTTTGGTGACAATGGCAAAACCGTTGTCAACGAATGGGATACCCATTGGGTTATAGCCAGAACGCTTGTAGTCGTTCATCGGGTCGATAAGGTCAGAATGCTTCGCCATGTAGAGCATCATCATGCCCATGTAGCCCTGC
Organism: Photobacterium sp. JCM 19050; assembly: GCA_001310455.1. GTDB lineage: Bacteria > Pseudomonadota > Gammaproteobacteria > Enterobacterales > Vibrionaceae > Parasalinivibrio. The sequence goes on along the minus strand of BAXG01000017.1, from coordinate 77,728 downwards.
ATACCCTGGTTAGGGTTAACCGCACCGAACACTTCACCAGACTTGATCATGTCGAGGATCTTGGCATTCACGTCTGCGTTCATTACCTTGATCTTGCCGCCCAGCTCTTTTGCTGCCTGCGCCGCACCCAGTGCTGAGTTAGCTTCCGGCATAAATACCGCACCCAGGTTCGGGTGAGCCTGTGCCATGGTCATTACTGCGTTGTAGGCTTTGGTTGGATCCTGGTTACTTGCTGCGCGGGAAGCGAGCTTCATATCAGGCCACTTTTCCTTCATGCGGTCGATAAAGGCAGAGATACGGCGGTCGTGGTTGTCCTGACCGGGGTTTTCCAGTACTGCATATTCGCCTTTTCCACCCATCGCTTCTGCCACTGCATCAGCTGCGTACTTACCTTCCTGGTAGTTATCAGAGGTAATAAAGGAAACACGCTTACTGTTTGGTGAATCCGCTGCGAACGTCACAACTGGGATACCCATCTCTGCTGCGCGGTTGATTGGCTCAATAAATGGGTCTGGTTCATAGGGTGAAGCAGGATACCCGCCGGCTTTTTCGCCAGCACCTGCTCAAAAGAGGCCAACTGCTTGTTCACGTCATATTCTGGGGTACCGGTATAAACGGTCTTACAACCCATGGACTGAGCAGCTTGCTTCATCATCTCGTATACAGGGAACCAGTACTCAACCCCACTTACCATGACATTCATGTAATAGGTTTCACCCGGCTTACAACGGAATGGTGCATCACCCTCCGCACTTGCTGTACCGGTTGTTGTAAGCAGCGATGCAACTGACAGTGCTGCAATACCGACAACGCGCTTTAACGTAGGGTTTAACTGAAATTGCATTTTCATCCCACTCTCCTTGTTTTCGATAAGCGGTCTACGTTCTTGTAATTGGCAGCCTGCCCTGTATGGCCACCATGATTGGTTTAGCAAAATACATCACCCCATGAAGTTTGTTACGTGTTGGTGAAATATATTTCAGCTGTTGAAAGAGTAATCATCCAACATCACATCTGTCAAAGCAAAATCAATACTAAAAGTCTCAATAAATCTACACATAAGCCTAATTGATTAACATTTGAGCAACAATGCCATGATTTGCAAACGCTGTTTTTAAAAGAAATTTTCGAAATGTAAGCGGTGAAGATTTTCTCGACACCACATTGTGACCGAGTTGTTAAAAATGTGATCAGAGGCGTGTGTGTGACAATTTAGAGACAATATTAATTTTATATATTGATACCCAATGTCTCATTTAAACTTGATATATCGTTTAAACTCTGCCTAATATCTGTATAAACGAGACCCAAAGTATCATTTTAAGAAATAAAACTCAGATGAATGGCTGCCACCCAGACAGGGGGACAGCAACACGACAAATAGAAGGGAACACGCAATGAGTAATCACGTACAACTCCCCCGAGTGATGGAGATCGGTGAAGGAGCCAGTGCACAAGTAGCCACAATTCTCGCCAGGCTGGGATGCAACTCGCCACTGATTATTACAGATAAAGTGATGGTCGACTTGGGCTACGCTGCCCGCATTGGAGCTGTTTTGGAGGAAGCCGGCATCAGTTACGCCGTTTTTTCAGATACCGTGCCGGAGCCTACGGAGTCTTCAATCATTGCCGGTGTAGAAGCATTCCGGGCAGGCAATTTCGATTCAATCATCGCACTTGGCGGCGGCAGCCCAATCGATTCCGCCAAGGCTATCGGTATTCTCGGTAAATTTGGCGGAAACATGCGCGACTACAAGTTTCCGCGCGATGTGTCAGAAAGCGGCGTTCCTATCGTTGCTATTCCTACCACCGCGGGCACCGGATCTGAAGTGACGCGCTTTACCATCATTACCGATGACAAAGTGGACGAGAAAATGCTGTGCGTCGGTCTTGGTTTTATGCCTCAGGCAGCCATCATTGACTTCACTCTGACGCTCAGCGTACCTCCTCGTGTTACGGCCGATACCGGTATCGACGCCCTGACCCATGCCATTGAAGCGTACGTCAGCCGCAAGGCCAACCCGTTCAGTGATTGCCAGGCCCTGTCAGCAATGAGGCTTATCGCCCCCAACCTGCGCAAGGTTTACCACACGCCAGACGACAAAGCGGCGCGCGAGGCCATGATGCTGGGTTCCACACTGGCCGGTATGGCATTTTCAGCCGCTTCTGTTGCACTCGTTCACGGCATGAGCCGCCCAATCGGCGCTTTTTTCCATGTACCCCACGGGCTTTCCAACGCCATGCTGCTCCCGCATGTCACTGCATTTTCAATTCCAGAGGCAACAGTACGCTACGCCGAATGTGCCCGCGCAATGGGCGTTGTAAGCCAGGACACCAATGACGATGTGGCGTGCCAGAAGCTTGTCCTGGAGTTGCAGGCCATCAACCAGGAGCTGAACGTCCCTTCCATGTCAGAATTCGGTATCGACAAAGCCCGGTATTTTGAGCTTTGCGACACCATGGCGAGCCAGGCGATTGCTTCCGGCTCACCGGGCAACAACCCAAGGGTTCCGGACCAGGAAACCCTGGTATCCCTCTACCACCAAGTGTGGTCTTAACAGCACTTTATAAATATTACAAAGAAGCCAAAACAAAAGGAGATTCAAGATATGGAACGCATTGGCAACTTTATAAATAACGCCGTCGTGTTCGATGACAACGCCCGCCTTGCACCTGTGTTTAACCCGGCGGAAGGCGCACAGATCGCAGATGTTGAGCTGTCATCAGAAGCCACCACCGTTGCTGCAGTTGAAGCTGCTGCCAACGCGCTGGAAGGCTGGTCAGCGACCCCGGCTGTTGTCAGGGCTCGCGTGCTGTTTAAATTCAAGGCACTGGTTGAGGAAAACCGCAATGAACTGGCAGAGCTCATCGTTCGCCAGCACGGCAAGGTGTTTTCTGATGCCCAGGGCGAAATCACCCGTGGTCTCGAGGTGGTGGAATTTGCCTGCGGTATCCCGCACGCCCAAAAAGGGGAGCACTCGCTTAACGTTGGCCGAGGTGTAGACTCCCACTCCATGATGCAGCCGGTTGGTGTGTGTGCCGGTATTACGCCGTTCAACTTCCCTGTCATGGTGCCAATGTGGATGTTCCCGATTGCACTTGCCTGCGGCAACACCTTTGTCCTCAAGCCATCTGAAAAGAACCCGGCTCCGGCAATGTTTTTGGCAAACCTGTTGCAAGAAGCTGGCTTGCCTGAAGGCGTTTTTAATGTCGTCAACGGTGACAAAACGTCTGTTGATGTCCTGCTCTCGCACCCGGCCATTGAAGCTGTCAGCTTTGTCGGTTCGACCCCGATTGCGGAGTATATCTATTCGACCGCTTCCCAGAACGGCAAACGTTGCCAGGCACTGGGCGGTGCGAAAAATCACCTGGTCGCAATGCCAGATGCCGACCCGGATCAGGTGGTAAACGCTCTGATGGGTGCAGCATACGGTTCAGCCGGTGAACGTTGTATGGCAATTTCAGTGGCAGTCTGTGTCGGTGACGAAACCGCAGACAAAATCGTATCCCGCCTGACAGATGCAGCGAAATCACTGAAAGTCGGCCCGGGTATCGGTCAGGAAGTGGAACCGGACATGGGCCCGCTTATCAGTGGTGTACACCGCGAAAAAGTGCTCGGGTATATCGACCAGGGCGTCAGCGAAGGTGCAACGCTGGTTGTTGATGGCCGTGACCTCAAAGTCGCTGGGCATGAAAACGGCTATTTCGTTGGCCCTACACTGTTCGACAACGTCACCACAGACATGCGTATCTACAACGAGGAAATTTTCGGCCCGGTTCTGAGCGTGGTACGTGTCAATAATCTGGAAGAAGCCATTCGCCTTGCCAACGACCATGAGTTCGGCAACGGGACCGCTATCTTTACCCAAAGTGGCCGCGCTGCCCGCCAGTACCAGGAAAAAGTGAAAGTCGGTATGGTCGGTGTAAATGTGCCAATCCCTGTACCGATGGCGTTCCACTGCTTCGGTGGCTGGAAGCGTTCAGCGTTCGGTCCGCTCAATATGCACGGACCGGATGGCGTACGTTTCTTCACTCGCATGAAGACCGTCACTTCCCGTTGGCCTGAATCCAGCCAAATGCAGGCTGAATTCTCAATGCCGACCATGAAATGATCCCCATTTGAGTAAAATAGGGCAGAATATACAAGGACGTGTTGAGTGGGTTAAAACCATGACAGGCACGTCCTTATACCAACAGAATTCATTCCTTTGTGATTCGGCTTGGTATCAGTCGGTATATTCTGCCCGGCTTTTGGGGCGTAACAAATACGGAAAGCAAACACACTATGACAGATAATAAGCGCGAGAAAGGATCCTCCATCATCCGCGTTCTGGAAATTCTCGAAGCTGTATCCAACTGCGAGCAGCCAATGTCACCCACCGATTTGGGCCATCTTCTGGATATTCCGAAACCAACCGCTCACCGTTTGGTTAACACCCTCCAGGAAGAAGGGTGGCTATACACCAACATGCGAGGCAACCTGGTTCCCGGCGACCGCTTCCATAATGTTGCCTTAGGTGTGTTGTACTCCAGCCGGTATAAGGCGCTGCGCCGCGCGATTCTTGAACGTCTGTCAAACGAAATAGGTGAAACCTGTGGTATCGCCATCCCGGATGGTACTGAAATGATTTACTACGACCGTATTGAGGCCAACTGGCCGCTGCGCGTTCACCTTCCTATTGGCAGCCGGACACCGGTTTGGTGCACGGCAAGTGGAAAGCTCTACCTGAGTACCCTGCCCGATGCCCGCCGCCGTGCAATCTTGAAAAACCTGCCGCTTGAGCAATTGAGCAAGAATACCGTTACTGAACCTAACGCGTTGGAAGAGCAGTTGCTCTCTATCAAACAGACGCAAATTGGTATTGATAATGAAGAATTTGTCGATGGCATGTCTGCGATTGCTGTGCCGATAAAGAACAGTAACGGCAAGCTGTTCGCCTGCCTGTTCTGTCATGCACCGGTTACACGAAAGTCCGCCGCCCACCTGATGGACCATATCGGCGAGATGCGTAAAGCTGCCGACGAGCTTTCTGACCTGATTCAAAGTAATGAAAAAAACCGGACCGATCACTGACAGGTTAAACAAGTACCCGTAGGCGGCCATCATGGCCGCTTTTTTGATCCATGTATGTAACAGCAAAACGCAACGGAATGAGCCAGACTGAGCCGACACGCGTAACCCAATGGGTACCCGATAAAACCGAGGATTACTCATGATTTCAGCAAAACTTATGTTGCCGCTACTTCTGCTTGCAGTGGTTTCTACAGTGCCCTTCACAGCATCTGCAAAAGAATGCCCGGCGCTTCTCAACCATTCCCAGACAAAACTGAACTCGGTCGAAACCGTGAGCCTTTGTGAAGCGTTCCAGGGCAACGTCTTGCTTATCGTCAACACCGCCAGCCAGTGTGGCTTCACCCCGCAGCTCTCCGGGCTGGAAACCCTTTACAACACCTACAAAGACCGGGGCTTTACGGTTATCGGATTTCCCTCCAATGACTTCCGGCAGGACAGGGGAAGCGAGGCCAACACAGCCAAAGTCTGCTATCTGGACTACGGCGTTACCTTTCCGATGATGAGCCGGTCCAGCATCAAAGGAGAAGGCAGCAATCCGGTGTTTAAAGCCCTGAAGGCATCAACCGGTGTCGCCCCACGCTGGAATTTCTTCAAGTATGTCGTCGACCGTAACGGTGTACCGCTGGCGGTGTTCTCCAGCAGCACGTCTCCAACTGACAGCAAAATCACCAACCTGATCGAGTCAGCACTTTAGTTCATTGCCGCAGAGCAAAGAATGGCTTAGCTTAAAGCGATTGGATTGTCTTGCGGGAAGCTGAAATGAAAATTGCCATTTTTTGTGGTGCCAGTAGCGGTAACCATCCTGAGTATGTTGAAGAAACGCGAAAACTCGGAAAGTACCTCGCCCAAAACGGCATAGATGTCGTTTACGGTGGCGGCAAGGTTGGCCTGATGGGAACCGTTGCTGATGCAGCCATGGCACACGGCGGGAAAGTGTATGGGGTTATTCCTGAACGCCTGAAAGAAAAAGAGTTGGCGCATACCGGCGTGACTGAGCTTTTTGTCGTCAGCGACATGCACGAGCGAAAAGCAAAAATGGCTGACCTGGCTGATGCATTTGTCGCCCTGCCCGGTGGGGCGGGGACGCTGGAAGAAATATTTGAAGCCTGGACCTGGGCACAGCTTGGCTACCACAACAAGCCTTGTGCATTTTATAACACTGATGGCTACTGGGAGCCTCTGCTTGGTATGGTCAATAACATGGTTGAAGCAGGGTTCCTGAAAGCGGAAATGGCTGACATGTTGGTGCTGGCTGATTCACCGGAAGCATTGGTTGACAAACTGGCCGCCTACAAGCCTCCGGGAAACAAGTGGGAGTAAAAAAGCGGCCCGCAGGCCGCTGAAAGGACAGGGTTATTTCACTTTTCTACGGCGGCTGGCAACCAGGCCGGTTGCGCCCGCCAGAAAGATAGCAAGAAGCGGTGGCTCCGAGATGGTCGTCAGCGCCAGATCCAACTGGTAGTTATAAGCAGTGAAGTCAAAACCAAACCCACCATTATTTCCGCCTGTAATCAGAGTGTACGCACCCGGTGCCAGCAAAATGTTGGCAATGCTGCCCCCCAACCCCGGTACAGCAGACGAGCTCGCGATATAAGTAAGGTTGCCAAACAGGTCGGTAAAATCCGCATTATTGCTGAAACTTGGCAGGTTCGGGTTAGTCACCGTACCCTCAAACAGGCTGACACCCATAGCAATAAGGGCACTTGTCGCCGACGCTGAAAGCTCGGTTTCATACTTCACATCGAAAGTCCAAAAGTCCACGCCCTGCGGGTTTTCCAACGCCCAGCCACTGTCACCGGTGACAGAACCGCTGAATGTCCCTGCACCACCAAGCGGGATGATGCCCGCCTGAGAAAATGCGCTGAAACAAAGCAGAATGCCGGCAAAGGCTGCCTTTAATATGCTCATGTTTTCCTCCTTGTTAATCCGGCTTACAACGCACCCTTTTCCCAAGGGCCGGTGATGGCAAAAGTGACGCCGGGAGACTGAATATTGACGAACAACCAACGTCCATAGAAGCAGGCTCCCGCCCACTCACGGCTGGTAAAGCTGCGACGGGCTGAGCCGTCCGTGCTCTCACCGACGCGATCCCAGAAGTTGGTTTTGGTACCCGGGTAAACCGCGTCAATGGTGCTGAGATCACCCTGATCGAGCGCAATGTTGTTCTCGCGAAAACAAAGGTGTTTCCTGCCTGCGTCAAGCGACAAGGCGCTTTGGATTGGAACTGCCATCCTCACACATCAGGATGTTGCCACGCGGGCTGACTGCAATATTGTCAGGGCCGTTAACTTCATCACTGGAAGTCGATTCGAAAAGGATGGTCACGGTTTCTTTGCGCGGGTCGTAACAGAAGATCTGACCCAGAGACGCAGCGCCACCAGACGTTGAGCAGAAATAAATCTTGCCGTCGTCATACCAACAGCCTTCACCGCGCTCAAATGTCGCTGCCTTGAACGCCTGGTTGTAGCAGCTTTCGTTGACCGCATCAGGGTCAGCCACTTCCTGCCAGGTAACCGTCCAGACTGTGCCTTCCACCTGACCGCCGCGGGTATCCAGGCGGTCGGTCTCATTCAGTACCATCGCATAGAGAGTACCGCCGGATTTCAGGTCGCCCCATTGGCCGGAAGGGACAAACTTGTAGAATGCCGATGCGCCGCGGTCTTCCGTCTGGTAAACGTAACCGGTTGCCGGATCAACAGCCGCCGCCTCATGGTAGAAACGGCCCATTTCGCGGATTGGCTGACCGTCTGAAAGGCCAAATCCCGGCACTTCGAAAACGTAGCCGTGGTTGAAGCCATCCGGGCCCTGTCCCCAGGTGTTAAATGTTTCTTCGCATGACAGCCAGGTACCCCAAGGTGTCGGGCCACCTGCACAGTTGCGGATGGTGCCGCCAAGGCTGTTGTAAGAAGAGAGGAAGCGGCCATTGACCACATCAAACATCAGGTTGGTTGTGCCGCCATACTGGGAAGCATTGTAGATACCGCGACCGCTGCGTGGAGAACACTTTGAGCTTTCACCCTGTGACAGCTCATGGTTACGCACCAGGCAACAACATTACCTTTTGATGCCACTACAGCCATGCCGTCATGGTCTGTTGGCGTTGGTAAACCGTCTGCCTGGGTTTGCCCGGTCCAGCCAAAGCTGGTGTAGGTAAAGCCTTCAGGCAGTGACAACAGGAAAAGGCCGGTTGCCTGGTCAGCAACCGGAGCCAGCGGACCGTAGGTGTCCGTGTATGGCAGGCTGGCTGCCCTTGCCTGAGTTGAAATCGCAGCAAATGCGGCACTGGCGGCAGCAATTGAGGTACCTTTCAACACTTCACGACGGTTAAACGTCGGTTTGATTTCCTCACCGTTGTCAGGCAACAGTGCATTTATTTCGTTGCTCATGATCATTCCTTTTAAGACAATTCCAGGTTGATAGTTCTGATTGACAAACAATGGGCATAAAACACCCTTCCCCATTAAGTGAGGGAATCTTATTTATTTAGAATTCCATTATTTTCTGACGTTGCTTGATTTACTCTTTTTATTACTCAACAAGCTGTCTTTCATTAAATTCCCGGTTCATTCTTTTCAATATAAATATCGAAATTTCATACAGCAACACCAACGGAATGCCCAATGAAAATTGAGAAATAATATCCGGCGGCGTAACAAATGCAGCAATAAGAAATATAATGACTATGGCATGTTTTCGGTATTGAATAAGATCTTCCACGGATAACACACCCACTTTCGCCATCACGTAGAAGAGCACTGGCAGTTCAAAACTGAGGCCAAATGCAAGCAACATTTTGATGACCAAATTCAGGTATTCGCTGACCCTTGCCTCAAGCTCAACTTTTAATGCTTCTCCCGATTGCTGCGGCATCTCGAACGAGATGAAAAATTCCCACGCCAGAGGCATCACCACATAAAACGCCAACCCGGCCCCGGCAACAAAGAGCACCGGTGTCACCAGAAATACCGGGGAGTAAGCCTTCCTCTCACTGCGGTAGAGCCCGGGGGCAATGAAGCACCAAAGCTGTATAAGCAACAACGGCAAACTGGCAAACATGGCTGTGAAAAAGGCCAGTTTCATATAGGTAAAAAAGGCCTCATGCAACCCGGTGTAAATCATTCTCCGGCCGCTGTCTTCACCAAACACATCCACCAATGGGGCGGTTAAATACTGATAAACTTCTGCCGAATAGGTATAAGCAACAATAAAAACCACAATGAAAAACAGAAAACAGAGCATCAACCTGCGGCGTATTTCCAGCAAATGGTTCAGCAGCGGCGCCCTTGACGCTTCGAGCTCCGGGCTTTTGGAGGATTCCCGGCTCATGAACGCTGTCCCCCATTGTCCTCATTGTTTTCATTGTTTTCATTGTTTTCATTGTTTTCAGGACCGGGGTTAGCAGAATTTGTATTTTGCTCGTGATATCGGGTGCGAACTGCTTCCACGTCACTTTTACGTTGCTGGTGATAATCAGGTGAGCAGGAACCGGGGGCAAAATCATCGGGCAGATGACGCAATTCATCGGGCAACCATTTCTCCCATGTAGGTTTGGCCTGATTGCCGTCAGACTGCGAAACTTCACGCTCCAACTGCGCAATCCCGCCTTTGGTAAACTGGTAGAGCTTTCGGAGTTTGCTGCTTATCTTTCTGAAAATTTCAAAAAACTTGGGTAAATCTTTTGGTCCAATAATCAGAAATGCCAACAGAGAAACGATAAACAATTCCTCCAAGCCTAAATCGAACACGTTTTTTACCACCCAGTGTAATATTGCCTATTTTTCTGAACGACACTCGATATATTTCAGAAAAATAAACAGGATTAATTATTGTCAAATCACGCTATGCAGTATTGAAGCCTTATATTTCATCGCTGTGATTGTTTAGTTACCGGCTTCTTTATTTAGCGTTGTTTACCAGAACTGATTTTTATAACCTGGCAGAGACAAAAGTTTTAAAATTAACACACCCTATTTCGTATTTATTTCAGATTTCTTTCTTCTCTGTTTTAATCCACGACTTTCCCAATCCATACACCGACCCCGCAAGTTGGAAAATTGCACTTGCCAAAGTGCATCCTGTAGCGCTGAAATAGGAAAAAGAACCGGAAATCAAAAGGCAAAGGATGAGCGAGCAAACACGCGGTGATGTGCTGTTGGTGGAAGATGATGCCATAGTGCGTCAGGCGACAGCGCAATGGCTGGAACTGGCCGGATTCAATGTAACCAGTTGTGAGACCGGGTTTGCCGCCTTGGATGCCCTTACCCCGGATTTTTCCGGCATCGTTATCAGCGATGTCAAACTGGGTGATCACGATGGCGTGTTGCTGCTGCAAGAGATGCAGCAGGTCATTCCTGATTTGCCGGTTATCCTGATTACCGGTCACGGTGATATCGACATGGCGGTCAAAGCCCTTCGGTTGGGTGCTTTCGATTTCATTGAAAAGCCCTTTGATCCGAAGCGCCTGAACGAGACCGTTGAGAATGCCTTGCTGGTCCGCCGTCAAAGCGAAGATCAAACCGAGCGGCAGCACTACCTCAGCCAGCTTGAAGGGCTGGAAAAACAGCTTGTCGGCCAAAGCCCCGCTATCCGTCGCCTGCGTGACCAGATACTCAAAGTCGCAGACATGGACACCAATGTCATTATTTACGGCGAGACCGGGAGCGGTAAGGAATTGGTGGCTCAAAGCCTTCACCGATACAGCAGCCGCAACAAAGCAGAATTTGTTGCCATTAACTGCGCAGCCATTCCCGAAAACTTGTTTGAAAGCGAACTGTTCGGCCATGAAGCCGGTGCGTTTACCGGAGCGGCAAAGCGGCGAATCGGTAAACTGGAACACGCGAACAGAGGCAGTGTCTTTCTGGATGAAATTGAAAGTATGCCGGTCAGCATGCAAATCAAGGTGCTGCGCGCTTTGCAGGAACACACGGTTGAGCGGGTCGGTGCCAACCAACAGATTCAGATTGATATCCGCTGTATTGCCGCCGCCAAGGAAGATCTTAAAGATCACATTTCGTTTCGTCAGGACCTTTTTTACCGGCTCAACGTATCTCAGCTCTATATCCCGCCCTTCGGGAACGGGGTGAGGATATCCTGCTTTTGTTCGACCATTTTGTGCGGGAACAAAACCCGGACCGGTCGGCCAGCGCCAACGACCAGGAAACCCTGCTTGCCTATCACTGGCCGGGTAATGTCCGGGAGCTCAGGAACATCGCAACCCGGTTTGCCTTGGAGAACAATGTTTCTGTAGGCGAAATTCTGGCGACTGGGCCGGACAGCATTGCCTCTCCCAGCCAAAGGCGTCTGCCTCTTGCCATCCAGATCCAAAATGTAGAGCGTCAGATTTTGCAGGAAGCACTTACCCGCCACAAAGGTCATATTCAGGCAATCATGGATGAACTTGACCTGCCGCGCCGGACCCTTAACCAGAAGATGCAAAAACACGGCCTTAACCGTAACGATTACACCTGACCGGCGGGAGAAAGTGCGGCAAGCCCAATAAGCAAGATCTTGCCGATTGAATTCGGCGAAAAACGGGATCTCATACACCACCCTGGAAAAACGCCCGTATTTTCGGCATCAACGTCGTCATCTCCTTACGCTTCCATCGGCAAAATTTTGCTTATCCGGATTTTCCCGGATAAGCAAAATCCTGCTCACCAAACCCCTCAAATATCATTAAAATTATATATTTCAATAAGATAAATAATGGCACGTTACGTGCTAATCAAGTTCGACTGCAAGGTTTGAATGTAACCAAAGTGTTATTTATGGAAAGCGACATAACTCGTACCTGCCAAGGAGACAATGATGAAAACGAAAAGCCTGTTTAAGCGCGTAATGCTGGCCTCTGCGCTTTTTGCCTCAGCGACCGGCATGGCAACCGCCGCTGAAAACCGCAGCTATATCCTGGCGACGGCATCAACCGGCGGCACCTACTACCCGGTGGGTGTTGCACTGGCAACACTGAGTAAAGTGAAACTCGAACCCAAGCATAAGTTTTCACTCTCTGCGATAAGCTCTGCCGGGTCTGGTGAAAACGTAAAACTCCTGCGTGAAAACCAGGCCCAATTCGCCATCATGCAAGGGCTGTACGGTGCATGGGCCTGGAGCGGCGAAGGCAAGGTGAAACAGTCCGGCCCGCAGAAAAATCTGCGCTCTGTATCCATGCTGTGGCAAAACGTTGAGCACTTTGTCGTGAAGTCGGATCTGGCGAAGTCAGGCAATGTGTCAGATCTCAACAACCTGGAAGGCAAGAAGTTCTCTATCGGTAAGAAAAATTCCGGCACCGAGGGTTCCGGCCGCCACATCATGGGAGGCCTGGGTGTTAATCCGGATGACTTTAACCTGGCATTCCAGGGGTACGGCGCAAGTGCTGATGCCCTACAAAACGGTGCCATTGAAGGCATGAACACACCGGCAGGTGTGCCTGTCAGTGCAGTCACCCGTGCCTTTGCAGCAATGGGCGAAGACATCACTCTGCTTTCCTTTACTGATGAGCAGATGGCGCAGGCAAACAACGGTTACAAACTGTGGACCCGCTTTGTGATTCCCGCCAATACCTATCCCGGCCAGACCAAAGATGTATCTACTATCGCACAGCCGAACTTCCTGGCCGTTCGCCACGACATCAGCGACGATGACGTCTACATGCTGACCAAAACCATTTATGAAAACCTGCCATTCCTGAACGGGATCCACAAAGCAACCAAAGCCATGGCACTGGAAAAAGCCATTGCCGGTCTGCCGGTTCCCCTTCACCCGGGTGCAGCCCGCTACTACAAGGAACAGGGTCTGGATATTCCGGCTCACCTGATTGCCGAGTAATCCCACTTTTTGCCTGCAAGTTTCCAAGCTGTAAGGCAACCCCTTCAGCCGGCCTGATTCAGGCCGGCTGCCATAACAATCAAAAAATCCGACATCTACCCGGATGTCCTTGACACACGTTGTTTTGGAGCTGTCATGTCAGAAACCAGGCCAGATATTAAGCCAGACACAGAAAAGCTGGATTCAGCCGATTTATCCCAGTTTGAACTGCTGCAGCGCAACCAGTACCCGCTTCTGTCAAAGGCCGTCACTTTTATTGGTGTTGCACTGGCAGTGATGCATATTTGGTTTAACACCCTTGCTACCCTGCCGGAGCTGTGGATTTCTGCCACCCACTTTGCCGGGTTCTCATTGATGTGTGTGCTGACCTACCCGGCGGCGCGTTCCCTGGCAAACAACAAAGCAGCATTGTGGTTTGACGTCGCAATCGGTCTAACCGCTGTCGCATGCCTGGTTTATATCCCGCTGGCAGAAGATGCGTTGTACGAAAGGGGTGTGACTTTTGTTGCCAGTGACTGGGTATTTTCCATTCTGGCAATCCTGATTGTGCTTGAGCTGATCCGCCGCACTATGGGGTGGTTTATCCCAGTGTTGATTGTCATCTCCCTCACTTATGTCACCGTATGGGGAAGCTGGATCGACGGGGTATTTTCTTTCCCCGGGCTTTCCTTTGAAACCATGCTCTACCGCAGTTTTTACAGCTCCGAAGGCATGTTCGGCCCCATATCCCGAATCTCCTGGAGTTATGTGTTTATGTTTATCCTGTTCGGGGCATTTCTGGTGAAATCCGGGGCAGGTGATTTCATTATCAACGTCTCCCGCGCTGTGGCAGGAAAAATCATCGGCGGGCCCGGTTTTGTCGCCGTGCTCGGTTCTGGCCTGATGGGCTCTGTATCTGGCTCCAGCGTGGCAAACACGGTTTCCACCGGAGTAATTACCATTCCGTTAATGAAAAAAGCCGGCTTCCCAGCCCGCTTTGCCGCCGGTGTGGAAGCTGCTGCATCAACCGGCGGGCAGTTGATGCCCCCGGTGATGGGTGCCGGTGCCTTTATCATGGCGTCCTACACCCAGATTCCTTATGTCGAGATCATTGCCGTATCCTTTGTGCCGGCTCTGATTTACTTCCTCTCCGTCGCGTTTTTCGTCCGGATTGAAGCTAAGCGTTCCGGTGTCCACAAAGTCACTGTAGAGTCTGAGCCGGTTTTGAAGGTCCTAAAATCCGGCTGGCATTACCTTATTCCTTTGGCCGTATTGGTCTCGCTGCTGATTGCCGGTTTCACCCCGACCTACGCCGCCGGGTTATCCATTATCTCCGTGGTTATCGCCTCGTGGCTTTCGCCGAATAAAATGGGGCCGCGTGAGATTATCGACGCCCTGGCACAGGATCCCGCAATATGGCAACCACCGCGGTACTGCTTACCGGGATTGGTTTAGTGGTTAACGTGATCAGCACCACCGGCATCGGCAATACCTTCTCACTGATGATTAACGGCTGGTCTGACGGCAACTTGATCATCATGCTGGTACTGGTCGCCATTGCTTCACTGGTGCTGGGAATGGGACTGCCGGTTACGGCGTCCTATATTGTTCTGGGTACTTTCTGCGCCTGCGATATACAGTCTGATTGCCGAGCAGGAATTGGTTGAACTCCTGATGAACGGGCAATTGCCGGAACAGGCCCGGGCTATCTTTATGCTTGCCGCACCGGACCAGCTCGACGCATTAACCAAACCCATGTCAGAACAAAGCGCACTGGCACTGCTCGCCATGGTGCCTGCGGACTTTATGTCAACTTTGCTGGAACAGGGACTTGGGCTGGAAAAAGTCGCTCTCGCACTGCTTTCCGCCCACCTGATTATTTTCTGGCTCTCTCAGGACAGCAATGTCACACCTCCTGTGTGCCTGACCGCATTTGCTGCCGCCACTATTGCCCGGACACCGCCAATGAAAACCGGCTTTACCGCCTGGAAAATTGCCAAGGGACTTTATCTGGTGCCATTGCTGATGGCGTACACACCGCTTGTCAGCGGCAACATGATTGATGTGATGACCACAGGGGCTTTTGCGATTTTGGGTACCTGGGCACTGATTGCCGGTATTGAAGGGTATCTGGAAGCGCCGCTCAATCCGTTGTTGAGGGTGATGGTTGTCGCACTGGGCACAGGTCTCCTGTGGCCTGATATGCCTCTGGTTGTCCGGGCGGCGTGTGCGGTGGTTTTCATTGTGCTTGTGGTAATGACCAACCGTACATTCACCCGCACCAATAATGCTCAGGCCTCTGTATAAGGTTTTTTATTTCGTTTTTTCGCTATTTCTTCAACACCCGCCATTTTCGGCCGGTAAGA
Source organism: Photobacterium sp. JCM 19050 (assembly GCA_001310455.1). Taxonomy (GTDB): domain Bacteria; phylum Pseudomonadota; class Gammaproteobacteria; order Enterobacterales; family Vibrionaceae; genus Parasalinivibrio. The sequence continues at coordinate 62,485 of BAXG01000017.1, read as the reverse complement.
ATGACAGGGTAAACGTCATTCCCCGGCCATTTTTATTGTTGCTTCCCAGCCTGTTTTCAGCTGTCACCCGCCCTCCCATATCCCGCATACTGTTGGCGGTAATCGCAAGTCCCAGTCCCAACCCTTCCCCCATCTTCTTCGTTGTAAAAAAAGGCTCAAAAACCCGGGCAAGGCTCTCTTCATCCATTCCCGATCCATTGTCCGACACAGCCAGATTGACACGCCCGGAATCCGTCAGTTGTATCGTCACTTCAATCTCCCCGTCAGGCACGCTCTCCGTGGCATCCAATGCGTTTACCAGAAGGTTACCAATCGCCTGCTCTACACGCTGTTTTTCCCCAAGAACGTATGGGACGTTTTCAGGTATATCAACCGAAAGCAACCGGGTTTCGATACGTGCCTGATGAAGCATCAGCAAGTTATCCAGCACCGGCTTGATAGCGACAGGCTTGAGTTCACTTGGGCGGTTAAAGGCAAAGGTTTTAAGTTGGGTCGTCATCATCGCCATGCGGTCAATCAGGCTGTCCACCAGCGCCATATTGGCCAGCAGGGTATCAAACTGCCCGCGCTCTATAAGAAGGCTGCTGCTGGAAAGCAAGGTTTTCAACCCGGTCAGCGGCTGGTTGAGCTCATGGGTAATGGCGCTGGACATCCGGCCCATCGCAGCCAGTTTCTGCTGCTCTATTAACTCCTCCCGGGCAGACTCCAGTTCAGCCGTCCGCTCGGCGACGCGTTTTTCAAGTTCTGCATTAAGGTCTCTCAGCGCATTTTCCGCCTTTTTCCTCTTGCTGATATCAATAACCGTCACCAGGTAGCCCATACCTTGGTGGGAAGGTAGTTCTGTCATAGAAAACAGTACCGGAAACCGAGAACCATCAGTACGCAATGCCATAGCTTCCACACCGGTAAGTTCCAGCAAACCCGGATTGTGGGACAGATCTTCAAGAAGACGGCGTACCGTGCTGTTCCCGCCGGAGGTATCAAACAACTGCCACAGAGGCAATCCCGTAGAAAGCGCATCCGGCAGGCTGAAGTAACGCTGAGCGGTGGGATTGAAAAACTGCGCTTTGCCATCAGCATCAAGCAGCACCAAACCGACATTGGTACTGGAAATCATCTGACGGAGGCGGCGTTCAGAGTTGGCCACCGTCGCCTGCAGCGCCTCGCGGGACTTGAGGGTTTTCCGGCGCTCCAACAGATAAAGAACCAGAGCTATCAGGGCAAGGGAGACAACAAACCCGGTAAACGCGATACCGTTGACGTTGGTATTTAGGCCATCCAGCGGCGTCAGGAAGTGAACCCGCCACTGCACGTCATCCAACAATACGGTCTGCTCCAGATATTCCTCGGACATTCCCCGGCCTGTTACCGACAGCAGCGACACACTGAACCCGCTGTCCAGTGATAGCGTCTCTCGCTGAATTTCATTCCGTGACTGGGCGATCAAAAACTCGGTTTTTGCGGAAAGGAAAAACTGCCCGGATGCATTGCTCAACAAAATGTCCTCATTGGCGGCCAGCCAGGTTTCAGCGAGCAGTGACAGATCAAAACGGGTGACGGCAATCCCTGTCAGGGTATTTTCTGGTAAACCGGCGCAGCCAAGTAGTAGAACACATCCCGGTCGGAGATATCTGTCATGGACACCACTTCGCCACCACTGTCTGCGATTTTCCGTAGCAGCGAACCGACCACATCCGGCGAAGGAACGGCGGCTCGGCTTGCCGCTACCAGCCAGCCGTCACGGTTGAATACATACCACCCCTGGGTGCTGGCAGCTTTATCCATTTGAGCTAGAAATTCCTGGCTTGGCAGGTAGGCATCCGCTTCCCCGTTCAGTAGAGCGCTAATCTGGGGATGGGCCGGGGTAAGGTAAGGCAGGACATTGAAGCGGGCCAGAACCCGCCGGATATCACTGACGTAGGATAGAAGCCGGTCTTCACCGGCCTGATGTGCAGATTCCAGCATCCAGCTCTGCGCAACATTTCGCACCATCGTGGTACTGGCAACCAGTATGATCGCAGCTAAAATGCTCCAGGTGATCACCCGGAACCCTTTATTTCTCATTCATTTTCATCCATGAAACATATCGCTCCATAAAAGGTATCAGGAACCCCGGCGAACTCAATCCAATTGGATTTCTTGTGGGAACCCGACACGAAATACCCGTAGCAATTTTGTGAGATTGGTTCACTAACGTGCAATTCCCATCCATATCTTTCATTCTAAGGCAAGCCTTTTTTGACTGTATTATCAGGCAAGAAGATCAGCATCGCGTTTCATAATTTTAAAATAAGCAACACTTCGATCACATGACTACGCTTGAATCTGAATTCTGAGTAATTAGACAGAGATAGGCCATCTCACTCGATATATCTGAGTAAAACGCCAGAGGCCATTTTTCACGGCTGGTAAGGAAATGCAGACCGGAGCATTAAAGCAGAATGAGACAACTTTCTCGGGCAGTTGCTGACATTGATGAGCTGAAAGACTTTATCATCGACGATGACATTTCCGTCTTGGTTGAGCAAAGTCATGCTTCGGTGATCCTGATTTATGCCGGTGACAATGCAGAGCATCAACTCCCGGCGTATTCCTCTTTGCTTGCTGAACAATTTCCGGGAACTCCCGTCGTTGGCTGTTCAACAAGCGGCGAAATAGACAACGGGGACACGGTTGTTTACGCCACAACTGTCACCTTCATGCTGTTCGACCATACCGAGATTGAAACCGTGATGGTCAACTGCCCTGAAGGTGAAGAACACGCGGTCGGGGAGGCATTCCGCAACAAACTGGATGCCCTTAACCCTAAAGCTGTCATCATGATAAACACGCCGCTTAGCTTCGACTCCAGTCAATTCAGCCGCGCATTTTCAAAGACGCCGGTCAACTATCACATTATTGGCGGTGGTGCCGGTGACTATGCGATGTCGCGGAATCTCGTCATGCTCAATGACGTTATCAGTGATAACGCTATCCTTGCCATCGCACTGATTGGTGACGAGTTAGAGGTTATCAAGGAAACCTTTATCGGCTGGCGTCCGATGAGCAAAGAGATGACCATTACTGATGCATCCGGCTGCGAGGTTCGAACCATCAATGATGAACCGGCGTTTAACGTTTACCGCCAATACCTCAATATCCATGATGATGAAGACTTCTTTGCCAACGCCCTCGGGTTTCCGATGCTGGTCGGTAAGGGGAACACCATGCTTGCCCGGGTTCCGGTCAAGGTGACGCCCGGTGACGGCCTTCATTTCATCAGTGACTTTGAAGACATCACTCACTTTCAACTTGGGTTTATCGATCCCACAACCATCAAAGACCAGGTTGAAGAAGTCACCACCCGTTTCCGTGGTTTCAAACCTGATGGAATTATGCTCTTTTCCTGCGGTTGCCGGCGTTTCGCAATGATGGATGACATCCAGAAAGAAACGCGCCCCTTTGCTGAAATTGCACCGACATCTGGCTTTTATACAATCGGGGAGATCTGCGACATCAATGGCGAAGATTTGGTAATGCGCAATCTCTCTTTTGTTGCAGTGGGGTTTCGGGAAGGCCCGAATTCACGTCAAGAGTTCCAGGACAAAGAAAGCACAAGTGAGGAGCAGCAAGACAAATACAGGACGTCACCCACTACCGTTATCCAGCGTTTGCTTCACTTTATTGATAACCTCAATAGCGAGCTGGAAAGCAAAAACGCCAAACTCAGCGAACAGAATGAAAAGCTGTTGAATCTCTCCGTCACAGACAGCCTGACCGGAATATTTAACCGTAAACGGCTTGATGATGTGCTGACCGATGAATTCCACCGGGCACTGAGGATGGATTATGTTTACAGCATTATTCTGCTCGACCTTGATGATTTTAAAATGGTCAACGACGAACATGGGCACCAGGCCGGCGACCGGGTGTTAGTTGAAATTGCCGGCCTGCTGACAGAACACACCCGCCGTACAGATATCGTCGGGCGATGGGTGGTGAGGAATTTATGATTATCTGCCCGGGAACATCCGCCAATGGTGCGAAGGTACTGGCAGAGAACCTGTGTAAAGTCATCCATCAGTTTATTTTTCCCGTCGTTGGGCGAAAAAAGTGCCAGTTTTGGCGTCACCGAATACAAAACCGGTGACTTTATTCATGCCATGGTTTCCCGGTGGATGCAGCGATGTATCGCGCTAAAAAGAAAGGACGCAACCGGTAGAAGTGGCCGAATAGTCGCCTGAATAAACCCATCAATGGGCAAAAGAGTGGGATGAGTAAATGATTGGGACAGGTGTTTGACATTTTTTCGACGGTGCCCGCTGTAGATTGTCAGACATTCACGGTTTTTCTCGGTCGAACGCTCACCTATGGCTCTGAATCAACGACGCTGTTTCCCTTCGGGCAAACTGAAAACCTTTATGCTTTTTTCTGTTGTCGGCTTGAGTGGTTTTATCGTTGATATCCTAACGATGGTTATTCTCAGCCATTGGCTCCCGGCCATTCCCGCACGGATAGCTGCTTTTTGGGTGGCTGCTTCTTCAAATTGGTGGCTGAACCGTCACCTTACGTTCCTCCAAGCAGACACACGCAACAGCACCCAGCAATGGATGAAGTTTCTGGCCGCTTCCTGCGCAGGCTTTATTCCCAATGTGGGTATTTATGCCCTGCTCTTGGCAACCGTTGTACCAGACCAATTCCTGCCCGCAGATCTTCCGACAGTGCTTCAGCTCTGGCTTATCTCGCCATGGTTCCGGGTATCGCAGGAGGGTTGTTGTGTAACTATTTTCTCGCTGAGCGCTGGGTATTCCGTCCAGCCTCGCAACTGCCCGATTAAAAGCCGGTAAGTACAGCATCGCAGCCACCGTGGCCGTTAGAGTCCAAAGTCAGAGTCCAGCCATATTTCCGGCAGATATCATTGGCGATCAGCAATCCCAACCCGTAACCCTTCGACGCCTGCGTTGAATCATCAAACCCCACCCCGGTATCAGAAACGGTTATGCGCTGTGTATCCACGTTAATGACCACAGCACCTTCTTCGGTATACGTAAATGCGTTTTTAATAAGGTTCCCCAAAAGGATTTTTACCGCGCCCGGTGAGGCGACAAGCTTCGGACTGTCGGAGACTGAAATCGACACGTCGACCTCTTTACCTTCAAGCAGTGGCCGTAACCCTTTTACCAACTGCCTGATATCCGCTTCTTCCAGTTGCCAGGCAACTTGCGGCGCCTGTTCTTCCGGGTAAGGGAAAGTAATGTCTCGACGTATTCAGTCATTTCATTTACCGCCGTCAGCATTCGCTGGCGCTGTTTCTCAACAAACTGAGGGTCCTGAGATTGCCCCAAAAGTGTCAAAGCCCCTTTCATGACCATCAAGGGCGTTCGCAGCTCATGGCTGGCAAACCGGTTAAAAGCTCGCTCCCGTTCCACCAGTTGCTCAATTTGCTGTTGGTAGGCGTTGAGGCTTTCTGTGAGATATACGGTTTCCTGTGTCTGACCGGCTGGCGGCAATACCAGTGGTGTCATGTCGCCTTGCTGCGTCCGCGCAACTGATCTGCCAGCGCTGACAAGGGAGAAGTGAGCCGCTCGGAAATACGGAGCACCACAAACAGACTGATCAGAAGCAGGAACAGGGAAAGAAAGATTTGGGTGGATTGAGAGCGTATCGCCTGCTCTTCACTGCGCTCAAAAATTGGGTCAACGTTGACGATGTACGCCACTTCCTTGCCGGCAGGTGTCGTGAGCCAGACTTTCATCAGGAAGTACTCTGTCTCCTCCCCGGCTCCGTTTATAGACCTCAACCGCTTGGTTCCACGGCATTTCCGCGGGCACCGGCACATCCTCAGGCACGGCATCCAAGCCAATATAGGCGGTGGTATAGCTGTCCAGTGTCTGAACACTTGTGGTGTCATTACCTTCCTGTAACTGCGTAGCTGCCATCTCTAATCGGTTCTGGGCATTAAAGTTCTCAAGGTTTTCAATTGTGGATTCCAGCACAGAAAAGTGAATAACGATGATGGCAAACGCGACAACAGAGAAGTATGTAAACGTCAGCTGCTTTGCCGATTTTATCCGCTTCATACGCTGTCCTCCTGGGGCAGAACCAGTTGGTAGCCATGCTTGGGAATCGTACGTAAATAACCGTGCTCAAACGGTTTATCAATCAGGGTTCTGAGTTGATACATGTGGCTTCGAAGCACATTGCCTTCGGGCTCATCATCACCCCAGAGCGCAACGATAAGCTCTTCCTTTGTGACGACACCGGGAGCCCGGTTAATAAGGAGGCGAAGTATGGTGAACAAGGAAGGGTTCAGGGCAAATTTACAGGATTTACGGGTAACGGTATGGGTTGTTACATCAAGGGAAAGCTCGCCGAAAGTCAGTTCGCGTGAAGATACTTCTCCGTTTCTGCGGCGGGTCAGTGCCTTGACCCGGGCTTCCAGGATTTCGAGATCAAACGGCTTAACCAGATAATCATCAGCACCTGCGTCAAACCCGTTCAGCACATCTTCCTGGCGTCCATGGCAGTCAGCATCAGGATTGGTGTGTCTACACCCTGCGCCCGGAGCGTCCGGCAGACTTCCAGCCCATCCATTTTCGGCAACATGATATCGAGAATTATCAGGTCGTAATGCTGCTCCATACCCAGCTCCAGCCCGCGGGGACCGTTTGCCGCATGATCAAGCGTCATGCCCTTTAATTCAAAATAGTCAAAAATAATCCCCGCGATGTCATGGTGATCCTCAACCAGCAAGATGCGCATATACCTGAACTCCCAACGTTTTCTTTTACCTATTGATTGACTGCATTGGCCAACCCTGACTCTGAAATGGACGGTTTCAACCCTTCAGACGGCGCTGAGAATCAATCCAATGGAAAGACATATTGTGGCATAGAGAAAGGTAAAAAAAATGTCGATGACCTTTTTGTGACACCCCCTTCAGTACTGTCGGGTAACGCATAAAAAGGAACACAAACATGACGGTTATCAGCTATTTGCCCAACCGGGGAGAATCACCGCCAAACCGCACGCTGGACAGACATCAGCACACGCCTTTGCTGTCTGTCGTTATCCCGTTTTTCAATGAAGAAAATGTACTGGAAGCCTGCCACGACCGGGTATGCCTGGCATTGGACCAACTTGGCGAGCCTGTGAAATCGTTTATGTCAATGACGGCAGTTCAGACAACAGCCCTGCCCTGGCTGACACGCTTCTCTCCAGCAACCATCATGTTTCAACACTTCATCTCAGCCGTAATTTTGGTAAAGAGGCGGCGATGACCGCAGGCCTTGATGCCGCAAAGGGACAAGCCGTTATCCTGCTGGATGCCGACCTACAAGACCCGCCTGAGCTGATCCCGGACATGGTTGCCCAATGGCAGGACGGCTACGACGTGGTCGACATGCAACGCCGGACCCGTCAGGGTGAAAGTGTGTTTAAGCGCGGGACAGCATGGCTTTTTTACAAGCTGATAAATCGGCTCAGCGACATTTCCATTCCGGAGAATGTCGGCGATTTTCGCTTACTTGATCGCCGGGTGGTGGACGAGATTCGTAAACTGCCAGAACGCACACGCTTTATGAAGGGGCTGTTTGCCTGGCCGGGCTTTCGCCGTATCACGCTCCAATTTGACCGGGATCCAAGGCTGGCAGGTTCAACAAAATGGAATTGCACCCGGCTGGTTAACCTTGCCGTTGAAGGGATCACTTCCTTCAGTACCCGTCCTCTCCGGCTGGCAACTGCGGCAGGGGTCATTACGGCTATTTCTGCATTGGTTATGGCGGCGGTTGTATTTGCCAAGACCCTTATCTGGGGCGATCCCGTTGCCGGTTATCCTTCCATGCTGATGGTGATCCTGTTGCTCGGCAGTATCCAGTTACTCTCCATTGGCTTGATGGGGGAGTATATCGGCCGCCTGTTTATAGAGGCCAAGCAACGCCCGCTTTACATTGTCCGCGATGTCTCCAGCAAAAGGCTTCCACCTTCTTCAATCAATCACGACACCATTAAGGTTCCGGATATCTCTATGAGTCGCTCTGCATTTTCTTTCAGGACACTGTCGCTCTGCCAACTGGCGCTTTTGGTTATCAGTATTTCCCTGTTAATCCGGTTGGTGTCTCTTGCCATTTATCCGCTTATGGATACGACGGAAGCCCGCTACGGTGAAATGGCCCGCATCATGGCTGAAACCGGGAACTGGGTTACCCCGATGTTTGATTACAACGTGCCCTTTTGGGGAAAACCACCACTGTTCAGTTGGCTGAGTGCCGGAGGTATCACGTTGTTGGGTAACAGCGAATTTGCCGTTCGTGCGCCGCATCTGTTGGTTGGGGCTGCCGTTGTATTTCTTACCTTTGTTACTGCATCCCAAACCGGCCGAAACCGGAGCGAATCGTTGCTGGCGGCTGCGATACTGAGTTCAACCGCCGCGTTTATTGTTATATCCGGTGCCGTCATGACAGATACTGCCCTGACGCTGGGAATCACCCTCAGCATGATGGGTTTCTGGCTTGCCTGGCAAAACGGCTCCAGATTATGTGGTTATCTGTTTTTTGTTGGATTGGCAATTGGCATGCTTGCCAAAGGCCCACTGACGCTGGTGCTCGCCGGTATCAGTATTACGCTGTGGTCAGCCAGCGAGGGCCGTTGGAAAGTATTACACCGCAAATTGCCGTGGGTTAAAGGCAGCCTGCTTTTTGCCGCTGTCACCCTGCCTGGTACCTGTTGGCCGAGTGGAAAACACCGGGATTCCTGAACTATTTCATCATCGGCGAGCATTTTATGCGATTCGTTGTGGGAGGCTGGGAAGGAGACCTGTACGGCTCAGCCCATGAAGAAGTGCGAGGCACCATCTGGATTTTTGGTTTACTTGCCGCACTGCCCTGGACGCCTTTGTTTTTCTGGCAATTGGTTCGACGCTTCCGTCAGGGCGCAGAATCAGAATACAGTACCAACGGCTACATTGGGTTTCTGTGGTGCTGGATGATTGCGCCACTTATTTTATTCACCTTCGCAGGCAATATACTTTCCAGTTATGTTATGCCCGGGCTGCCGGCTTTTGCATTGTTACTCGCTGCGTATCACACGGAAAATCCACTGGGTACAAAAATCTACCGAATCGGCCTGGTCACCCCTGCCCTGATTGCAACCATTGCATTGGCGTTGATGAGTGGTGTAACCAGCAAAACTGCGGAAAAACAGTTTTTGGCAGATTGGAAAACGCAGCCGGAAGCGCAAAGCAGCGACTTGTTTTATCTTGGGAAGCGCCCTTTTTCAGCGCAGTATTATTCTGAAGGGAAAGCCAAGTTCACCAGCGAGTCTTTGCCACATCTGGCAGCACAGTTGAGCCATCCGGCTTTTGTTGCGGTAAACCGCGCGCAGCTCAGCCAAGCATCCCCCCCAGACTCATGTGAAAGCCGGCTGGAAAGCAGAAAACGTATCATGATGTTCTGCCAACCAACGGGATTAAATGGCCTGACCCGACATACCCAACAGTAGCCTGTTTGACAAAAAAGGTCGTTGCAAAAGGGGGGAGACGCAACGACCAAACGCTCACGCAGAAAAAAGGGTTAACCAGTCGGCATTTCTAACGAAATAATCGATCGGTCATCAAAAAATTCCCTGGAGGTAGAACCTTTCACATTTTTAAACGTTGACACTTTTGCGAAATCAACCTGCTCTACGTGAAAGTATTCTTCCTCCCAATCCTTGATAGCCGTTCCTTGTGGCAATGTTAGGTAACCGTCGGTAAATATCTCCAACGTCTTCAGCGAATCCAGGCTTATAACTGTATCAATGACGTCGTCCATCAGTGGCTCTGAGCCATTGAGTGTGCTGAACCCCAGCGGATGTTCTCCCCGGTTGGCATAGGTTTTCTGGCTGACAATCCCCTGGAGAATCAATCTTTCGATATCTTCATGGGGTGCCAACAGGCTGTGTTGTGTAAACACTTGCCGCAGCACTTCCTCAACATCAGCATCTTTGATTAATTGATCTTTTCTTCCCCGCTCCAGGCCAAGAAAAGAAAGTTGCCGGGTATGGTCTTCCAATAAATCCGGATCCTGATATCTGTCTTTCAGGCAATGGTAAATGGCAACTCTTGCCGTCGTGGTCACCGAATCGATGGGTTTATGGTAACAGTAAATATCGGACCCATTTACCCGGACACCGGTATCTCCAATACTGATAATTCGCACATCCTGCTCAAGGAATATTGTGATTGCCAGCGTGGTCGAAGGACCCAAAATAAAGTCTTGGCTCGACGCAGCACTTGCAAACCGGCTGGAAATAATCCTAAGAATTGACTCAGCAGATGATTCTTTCATCCGTGCGTCACTGAACAGTTCGGCACAAATTGCAGCAACAGTATGCGAGGCAAACCTGCCTGAGCTTTCCCCAATATTTTCTATGTGAGCGAAAGGATCGGTGGCCCCATCAAATAACGCAAATATGCTCCCCGGGATGACGAGCATTGCGTCGTCACCCGAGGTTTTATTATTACGGTATTTGGACCTTGAAAACGCACTTATATTCATTTGGTCTTCTAATAATAAAATGTTTAAACAAAAGATGATTCACTGTCATCAGAGAAACGGAAAACGGTGTAAACACAAAGTCCCGTACTTACCAGCAAAATGGTTGAAAGCGCAGCGGCAATACCAAATTCGCCATCCAACACTGAGATATAAATCTTAATTGGCATAGTTACAGTGCCAGAGTTATACAAAATCAGTGTTGACGACAATTCATTGATTGCTGTGATAAAACTCATCAGCGAACCTACGATCAGCCCCGGCAAAATAAGGGGAACAGTCACGGTAAGAAATGCCTTTAACGGGTTTGCCCCCAAATTAATTGCTGCTTCTTCCAAAGACGGTTTTATTTGCCTGAGGTTGGTCGTCGTAGAACGAACGCCGTAAGGAAGACGACGAATAAAATAAATCATGACGATTATCGCCGCTGTCCCTGTCAGGTCGAAAAGACCGGTACGGAATGTTGTGACAAAGCCAATCGCAATCACAACACCTGGCACAAGATAGGGGACCATCATCAGCAGGTCGATCATACCGGACGTTTTTGTATCACGGCGGACAATGAGATAAGAAATCAACCCTGAGAAAACCGCAATTAACGCAACTGCAATCAGCGCAAAGGAGAAGCTGTTAATAATGGCTTCCGGCGCATCACTTATCACACGGGCATAGCTTTGCAAGCCAAAACCACCGGTGAAAACCGGGCCACTGGTTTGCAAAAACGAGGTATATACCACCACCAGCGTCGGCAACATGGCGATTAAAACCACTGCGTAGCAAAAACATGCGCCAGCACGTTTTGCATCCCTTTGAGCTTGCTGACCACCGGCTTATTGGTTAACGCACTGGCATAGCGACGTTTGGCGAGAATCTTCCTTTGCGCCAGCAGCGCAAGCATGGATATCGCCATCATCACCAACGAGATGGTTACTGCCATAGTAGGTTTGCCACCCAGCTCGGAGGTATAAGCTGAATACGCAATGGTCGACAACGTCCGGAATCCACGCCCCAGAATTGCCGGTGTACCAAAATCAGCAATAGACAAAACGAAACAGATAATTGCGCCGGTACTGACTGCCGGGAATACCAACGGCAGAGTGACCTTGAAAAACCGTTCCAGCGAATTACATCCCAGGTTTTCTGCCGCATCCTCAAACGACTTGTTCACTGACTTGAGGGCGGTTTGTGTCATCAGGTACACAAAAGGGAAAAACTTAAGGGTGAAGACCAAGATCACGCCCCCCGCCCCGTAGATCGTCGGAGTTTCAATCCCGAATTGGGCAAAGAAGTTGGTCACAAATCCGTTGGAACCAAACATCATGATCCACGCATACGCGCCGATAAAAGGCGGTGCAACGAGAACCAGGATGGCCAGCGTTGAAATGAACTGTTTACCCAGAATGTGGAACCGTGCGGTAAAAAACGCCAGCGGAACACCCAGCAAACAGGCTCCAAGCGTACCCATGAAGCCCACGTACAGCGAGTTTTTCAGTCCGTTAAGATAGTAATTCTTGGTAAAGACCTTAATGTAATTATCCAGAGTAAATGCGCCGGTATTGGCATCAAAAAAGCTCACCACAAATACACTGAATATCGGCAAAATCAGCAATATAAACAGTACGGCGACCGTCGCCATGGAAACAAATGACCAGAAATCGAGCTGGTTCCATTTGGGTAACATGTCAGACAACCGGTTTGGTGACACAGTGCGGGATACCGTCATGACAACCTCCTTCCTGTTTCAGAATCCTCAAACAAAGAGATGTCATCACGCGCAAAGACCATAAAGGCATTATCACCTTCTTTCAGCGACATGATGGTTTCATCCGGGCGAGTTACCGCTTTGATGACTTCACCATCAGAGGTGTGGCCGTGAACTTCCATTTCACGTCCGATAAAGCTGATTTGATCAACGTTAACTTCAACAGAAAGCGTTTGTTCATCACTTGAGGCAGACACCCTGACTGAAATTGCTTCGGGACGTATCGCTGCAACAATGCCTGTCGAGTCACTGACACCCGCCGGGTAACTGCAAATACTCCGGCCACTGATCAGCTTTGCCACACCATTGTGTTTGTTGGTTTTCAGGAAATTATTCCCGCCCACAAAATTGGCAACAAAACGATTGGCTGGGCGGTTATAAATTTCGAACGGAGGACCGGCTTGCTGGATAATGCCCTTGTACATCACGCATACCGTATCTGACATGGCCAGAGCTTCTTCCTGGTCATGGGTCACATATACGGTTGTCATCCCCATTCTCTGCTGGATTTTTCTTAGCTCCGCACGCAAGTCAACACGGAGTTTGGCATCCAGATTAGAGAGGGGCTCATCCATGAGCAAAACTGTTGGGTTAATGACAATGGCACGAGCAAGCCCGACCCGTTGTTGCTGTCCACCACTGAGTTCGTGTGGCATCCGTTTGGCGAACTCAGAAAGTTGGACCATTTTCAAAGCGTCTTCTACACGCGTTTTCATTTCATCTTTTGCAACTTTGCGTTGTTTGAGACCGAACGCAACGTTGTCTTCCACACTTAAATGTGGGAATACCGCATAATCCTGGAATACCATGCCAACATCGCGCTTGTGCGCAGGCTCGTCCTGGATGGACTTAGAATCGACAACTATGGTTCCGGAATTCTGGCGATGAAACCCGGCAATGGTCCGCAGCAGAGTGGTTTTCCCGCACCCGCTCGGCCCAAGCAATGTATAAAATGAACCTGACTCTATGGAAATATTGATGTTTGATAACGCAACAACATCACCATATTGTTTCCTAATTCCGTTTATCTGTACGGCAGCCATGCTCATACCTCTTCCTGCAGGCGAAAAAATGCGGTGGTTAACCTGAAGCAGTTAACCACCAACTCAAAGCGAATTACTGAACATCCAGAACCAGATCGGCCCAGGTTTCGACAAGACGTGAACGGTTTTCTGCTGCCCATTCGAAGTCATAATCGACAATTGGCACCTCAGGAAGAGGAATAAGCAGGTGATTTGATTCAACGTCACTGCGCACAGGCCGGCGGCCGAGTGAAGCCACGGTCTTTTGCGCATCTTCTGACAGGATGAAGTCGATGAATTTTTCCGCACCGTCTCCATTCGGACCACCCGCTACTTTGGCAATCGCATCCGGCGCCAGCGCAGTACCTTCAGACGGGTAAACAATTTCTACCGGGCCACCCCCTTCTTTGTATTGAAGAGCAGCATCTTCGAGGGTAATACCCACTGGTGATTCGCCGTCATTCACGAAACGTGGAACAGCGCCTGAACTGTTGGAAAGTACGAAGTTCGACAGCATGCCTTTGTAAACTTCAGCGCCTTTCTCTTCCGAGTAAAACGCCTGAAGAACAGTCGCATATTGGATAAACGCTGAGCCAGAACGGTCAGCACGGGCAGAGGAAATCAGCTGTGCGTATTCAGGCTTGGCCAGATCTGCCCAACTTTTCGGAACCGGTACACCTTTGAGCTTTGCTTCATTGACAATAAATACCATGACCACTGCGGTAAACGGTGACCAAATTTCACTTTTTACCAACCCGGGAATAATGTTGTCGGCATGCACTGATTTATAGGGGCTGAACAGCGTTGGGTTGAAGTCCACAACCGTGCCGTCAACACTCCACAAAACATCCGCAACCGGGCTGTCGCTTTCTGCCGTCAGACGGTTCAACAGTTCCCCTGAACCAGCCTTAATGACCTGCACATCGATACCCGTCTGTTTTTCAAACTTCGGCACCAACGCATCAACAAATTTCTGGGGAGCAGCGGTATAAACGGTGATCGCTTCTTCTGCATATGCACCAAAAGAGGCAATCCCAACCACGGCAGTGGATAACCATTTTGTTACTAACTTCTTGTTAAAAAACATTTTTCATCTCCCTTGCACGACTATTTTCATAATAGTTCCCTTATTGATAAGTTTGATGTTATTTATTATTTTTCATTATGTAAATTAATATCGGAAACATTTCTGCAACAATCTGGTTTTTTTTGACGTTGATCAAAGTTGTCCGAACTTCGATTTCACTAACGTTTCCAGAGTGAGATGATGCGCGCGACGGGTATAAATGGAGTGGCGATATAGGATGGTTGTAAGTAGTTTCAACAAATTAAACGTTCGCAGGATAGTTGCTCACGTCCGAAGAAACGGACCGCAAACCCGTGCAACCCTGACCAAAGAACTGAATGTTACACCTGCCACCATAACCCGACTTACCAGCGAATTGCTTGAACACGGAGTGTTGGAAGAAATACCTGATCCTTCAAAAAAAGGGCAAAAAGGCTTCCCCTCAAAACTGCTAAAACTCAAATCTGAAAGCTTGCTGACGGCCGGGGTGTACTTCGACCCGGATACCTGTTTACCTGCTTGGCTGATTTGGAAGGAAACATTGTTTCAGAAGAACATTTCCCCATCGAGGAGCGCGATTTCCACACCATCATGGAAAAAGCCAGTGCCAGTATTCACAAGCAACTGACAGATTCAAATGTTGATATATCGCGAGTCGTGGGATGCGGCGTAAGTTACCCTGGCCAGCACACTGATACGCCGGGCCGGACAATGAAAATTAAGCAATTCGCTGACTGGCCGACGATAGACCTGCGCAATGACTTAGCCAAATACTTTGAATTCCCTGTTTTTCATATTAACGACGCAAAGGCAGCTTGCCTTGCTGAGCTCTATTACGGGAGTTGTAAATCTTACAAACACTACTGCTATATATGGCTTTCATACGGGATTGGTGGTGCAGCCATCATCAACCAGAGCCTGTACCTGGGTCACAGCCAGGTTGCCGCAGAGTTTTCCGGATTGTTCCCCAAATCCAAACCCAGACCTTCAGGCCAAAACCTGCTGGATACCCTGGTTAGTGAAGGCGTTGATATCAAAAGACTCGATCAACTGACACAAGAACACCTTGAAACACCTGCCGTTAAAAAATGGGTAGCCCGGTCAATTGAGCAAATACAATGGCTTTCTCTTGTCATCGCCCGTACCTTCGCCCCGGATGCCATCGTAATAGGTGGGACATTGCACGCAGACTTGATTAACCAGATTCAGCAAGCAGTCAGCAATCAGACCAGCCTGGGAGAGGACTTTACCATTCTTCCACCCAAAATCTTACGCGCATCAACCGACTACAAGCCTCAGCTGGGTGCCGCAGTTTTGCCGATGGATGAATTAATTAACCCCGCCAGATATGAAGGCGTATTCACAAAGCGGATCGGTAATTCTTCCCAGTGGGGAAATGTTTCTGTTCACTTTTTTCCATAAGGTGCGTGTTTCATTTCCCCATGCATCGACCAAGAGAATTGTTTCTTGGTTTAGAGAAAGAAAAAGATTCCCTGAAAAAATCTCCTACTTTTTTGTGCCTCATGATAATCATCTGATTAATCGCTTTTTTTCTCTCTCAAATCACCAACTAATCAAAAATGTAAAAAATCACACTTCCCAAGAAAACAGCGAGTTATTCCCCAAACACGTTGACTTGCCCCACTTCGACAAATTTAGCCCTTCCAACTAAGTTACCTACTATTCGGTAACTTATTGGAGAGATGTCTGGCCATGGAAGGGCAAAATAAAACCATCGGAATAATCATGCACGGTGTGACAGGGCGGATGGGGAAAAACCAGCACCTTATCCGTTCGGTTCTTGCAATCCGAAACCAGGGAGGCGTGTTGCTCAGTGACGGCTCCCGGGTTGTGCCGGACATCATCATTGTTGGCAGGAATGAAACGAAGCTGCGCGAATTGGCAGAAACCTTTGAGATATCCCGGTTTACGACGGATTTAGACGCAGCACTCAACAACTGACGACGTCATATTTTTCGACGCCGCGTCAACAAAACTGCGGCCGGCGTTACTTCGAAAAGCCATCACTTGCGGGAAACACGTTTACTGCGAAAAACCCCTCGCAGAGACACTGCCGGAAGCGCTTGATATCGCGTCATTTGCCGAGAACCAGGGCGTTAAAAATGGCATTGTCCACGACAAGCTCGACCTGCCGGGTTTGGTCAAATTAAAACGGCTCAGAGATCAGGGCTTTTTCGGGAAAATACTCTCTGTACGGGGTGAATTCGGGTACTGGGTATTCGACGGAAGCATTCAGCCAGCCCAACGCCCCAGCTGGAATTACCGGGCTGAAGACGGTGGCGGCATGGTTTCTGACATGCTCTGCCACTGGCGCTACGTGCTCGACAACATCATCGCCCCGGTTAAATCTGTTTCCTGCTACACCGCCACTCACCTCAAACAGCGCTGGGATGAATCCGGCTCGCCTTACGTCGCCACTGCGGACGATGCGGCTTACGCCATGTTTGAACTTGAAGGCGATATCTTTGCGCAGATTAGCTCAAGCTGGTGTACGAGGGTTTACCGCGATGACCTCGTCGTGTTTCAGGTTGACGGCACAGAAGGTTCTGCCATTGCCGGACTGCACCGCTGTATCTGCCAGTCTCACGCCACCACACCAAAAGCCGTCTGGAATCCGGATGAAGCCAGCCAAACTGATTATTACAAGCAGTGGGTGGAAGTACCGGACAACGCAGCTTTTGACAACGGGTTCAAAGTCCAGTGGGAGCAGTTTATCCGCCATGTTGTTGAAGATACCCCCTGGCATTACTCGTTTATGGAAGGAGCCAAGGGCGTACAACTCGCCGAGTTGGGATACCAGAGCGCTCAGGAAAAACGCTGGCTCGACGTGCCTGTTCTGGAGGACAAATAATGGCCACTCTGCAACTTCCGAACGAGTCTGGCGGAACCACAGCGGTTGAGATCTGCCCCGCACCTTTCCCCGACTGCTCACAACACACCAACTGGAACCGGACGGCGTATGCGGCAGCGCATGTTGTGACCGATCCGCTGGCAGACTGCTCCCCTACCCTCAGCGCCGAAATCGACTGGGATGCAACGCTCGCCTACCGATCTCATCTCTGGCGGCACGGGTTTGGCATCGCAGAAGCTATGGATACCGCCCAACGGGGGTCCGGGCTTACCTGGCCGGATGCTCTGACCCTTATCCAGCAAACATCCAGATGGGCAAAGAGCGAGGGCTGCCCTGTAATAAGCGGCGCCGGAACCGACCACCTTGACCCCGGTAAAACCCGGACAATGAAAGACATCGTTGACGCTTACCGGTTTCAGTGCGAAGCCATCGAACACGCAGGAAGCCGGGTGGTGCTCATGGCATCACGCGCTATGGCCGCCAATGCCAAATCGGTGGATGATTATGTTCATGTTTACAGTGACGTGCTGGGCGCACTGGAACAACCAGCCATCCTTCACTGGCTGGGTGACGCATTTGACCCTGCCCTCGCCGGGTATTGGGGAGCCGAAGATACGCTCACTGCAATGGAAAACTGCCTTGCGGTTATTGAAGCTAACAAGCATAAAATCAGTGGTATCAAGATCTCCCTGCTCGATGCTTCACTGGAAGTGGCTCTGAGGAACCGCCTGCCGGCAGAAGTAGAAATGCTGACTGGCGATGACTTCAATTATCCTGAGTTAATTGCCGGGGATGAAAATGGTCACTCCGGTGCGCTGCTCGGTATTTTTGATTCAATAGCGCCCGTTGCCTCAAAGGCATTAACTGCCCTGGCTGAGGGGGATGTAACATCCTTCCATTCTCTGTTAAACCCGACAGTGCCACTCAGCCGCCACGTATTTTGTCACCCGACACAGTTTTACAAAGTAGGAACGGTTTTTCTGGCCTACCTGAACGGGCACCAATCTCACTTCACCATGCTGGGCGGAATGGAAAGCGCACGCAGCACATTGCACCTGGCAAAGCTTATCGAGTTGGCAAACAGCGCAAAGCTTTTCCATGACCCGGATTTGGTAGCGGCTCGTGCACGGGCATTCTTTGCCTGCCGGGGGGTATCGGTATGACGTTTCCCACTCGAAGTCAAAATCAAAGCCAGCAGACTGGTCTTATCCCCCGACAAATGTCACTGAACACCGCCACGCTGGGGAACCAGTGGGATCTTGGCAAGTGCATTGATGCCTGTGAACGTTATGGTTTCGGCGGCATCGCACCCTGGCGGAAAGATGTTCAGCAATATGGCGTTTCAAAAAGTGCAGCCATATCAAAGCTGCCGGGTTAGAGGTGACCGGGCTTTGCCGGGGCGGCTGGTATACGGCTGAAAACTCACTCAACGACAATGTCATGGGCAGCAATTACCGCGCGGTAGATGAAGCATTAGAAATTGGGGCAAATTGCCTGGTGATGGTGGTCGGTGGCCTGGCACCGGAGAGCAAGAATATTGACCGGGCCAGACAAACCGTGTTCGAAGGGTTGGCAAGAACCCTTGAATATGCCCGGCAGCATGGTATGCCCATCGCCATCGAGCCACTCCACCCGATGTATGCCGCCGACCGGGCTTGTATCAACACGCTTTCCCAGGCGCTGGATATCTGCGATGCACTTGGGGACGGAATCGGTGTCGCCGTTGATGTCTACCACGTCTGGTGGGACCCGACACTGGCTGAGCAGATTACCCGGGCGGGTGCCCACAGGCTGCTGGCCTTTCACATCTGCGATTGGCTGGTTCCGACCCGGGACATGCTTTCCGACCGGGGAATGATGGGCGACGGCGTCATCGACATTCCCAACATCCGGCACATGCTTGAACAGTCTGGCTACACCGGCCTGTCTGAAGTAGAGATTTTTTCCGCTGAACATTGGTGGAAGAAAAGTGGCGACGAAATCATGAAAACCATTGTGGAGCGAGGGGCGATCCATTGTTGAATCAGTTGCTTCTCAACCATAACCAACCAACGGGCACCAACAGGTGCATTAATTAATGTAGGAATAACCCAACACATCACTGGAGAGTTGATTATGAGATTCAACTTTTTTGGAAAAAGCCTCTTTGTGGCACTGGCTTTATTGCCTTTGATTGTTCCCTCATTTACCAGCGCAGCATGGCAACCGGAAAAACCGGTGCGAATCATTGTGCCCTGGGGGGCCGGAGGGTCTACTGACCAACTGGTCCGGGTTTTACAGGGCGAACTGGAAAACGCACTGAACCAGAAGGTTATCGTGGTCAACCAACCGGGTGGTGCCGGCGCGGTCGGTACCAAAGCCGCCTGGGATGCCCCTCATGACGGCTACACCTGGACAGCAGGAGCAGTCTGGGATTTAGGGACCTATGAGGTAACCGGCGCGCTGGATACCAAACTTTCAGACTGGGATATTTACCTCGCGGTCTCCAATTTTATGGTGCTATCAACTATCCCGGTTCACCGTTCCAGACACTTGAAAGTGTCAGCGAAGCGATGAAAAACAACAGCGGTGACGTGACCATTGCGACCGGCGGTATCAATTCATCCGGCGGGATGGCAGCTGAAATGCTTAAAGGTGGCATTGGCGGCGACTACAAGATGGTGACCTACGACAGCGGAAACGCCGCTGTATTGTCTACCGTGGCAAAAGAAACCGCCCTCACCACCCAGTTGATTGCAGAACAATATGACATGCTGCGAGCCAAGAAAATCAAGGCGTTGGCTGCATTTACGCCATCTGACGTCTCTGTACCCGGTGTGGGCGACATTCCTTCTATCAACCATGCCTACCCGGACATCAGCACCACCTTTGTTGCATTTGGTATCTGGGCACCCAGCGACATCCCCAAAGAAGTATCAGACACCATGAAGCAAATCTGGACTGAAAAAATCGCCAGCTCGCCCCGACTTGCGGAATATGCCAAATCAAAATCCCTGGCTGTGACGCCATTTTCAGGCCAGCAGGCTTACGACACCGGCTTCAAAGCGACACAGATAATGGCGTGGCAACTGTTTGATGGCGGGAAAGCCAAGGTTTCCCCAGAATCCGTCGGCATTCCGCCGCTCTGATGGTAAGCGCTCTAAATTCAAGGATGATGAAGGTTGCGTGGTATGGAACAACAATCCAATAAACAATCTGACCGTATACTTTGTGCTGTGTTCGCCTGTATTGGTCTCCTTTTTGTTTACGAAGGGGCGAATATGCCCGGCCCGGAAACCATCAGCTATATAGAAAAAGGTGGTGAGCCGGGGCGCATGCCTGTCATCCTTGGTGTGATTAATCTCATTCTGGCGGTAATTCTGTTTTTCAGAAAACCCTTTATGAACGACGTTGACCTCGACCGCGACAAAACGGCTGAGCGACAGCTTGCAATTCAGGGATTAACTGCCGGCCTTCTCTGCACGTTATTTGCTCTGGGGTTTATCCTGAGTTCCATCCGGGCCAGCGAAAACCTGTTTGAAGTGCTGTGTTTTCTGTTCATCGCTCTTTTTGTCATTCTGTTTGAATGGAATAAAAGGAAAAACACGGCTCGCCTTTTACTCTCCGCAGCCGCGTTTTCTCTGGTGACAACGGCGGTCACTGTCGTTGTTTTTGAGAAACTTCTGCTCGTTTCGCTGCCGTAGTGGGTTCCCATGAACGAATTCATCAGCACGTTGGGTAACATTGCGGAGCAACACATGGTGAGTGCGACTCTGCTGCTGAACGCAGGTAATATCGGCCTGGCATTGGCAGCAACCTTGCTCGGTATTTCCATCGGGATGTTGCCGGGTCTGACTGCCACTATGGGAATCGCGCTCCTCACCACCCTGACCTACCAGTTTCAGCCGCAAACCGCGCTGCTCGTCTTACTGTGCGTTTATGTGGGGGCAATTTATGGCGGCAGCCGGAGCGCCATTTTGCTGAACATCCCCGGCACACCGGCAAATGCCGCAACCACGCTGGACGGTCATCCTCTGGCAAAAGCCGGGAATGCCGCCGCTGCGATGTCCACCGCAACCACTGCTTCCTTTTTGGGAACGGTTATCGGGTTGTTGATGCTCGCGGTTCTTGCACCCTACCTCGCTGATTATGCATTGGAGTTCCAGACCCACGAATACCTGTGGCTTGCTGTGTTCGGTATCCTGATTTCCGGGCGGCTTACAGCAAGCAAAGACCCGCTGAAAGGGTGGCTCGCGGGAATATTAGGGCTTTCAGTGGCAATGGTCGGCATGGAAAAACTCTACATGACCGAGAGGTTTACCTTCGGCATCGTCGAGTTACAAGGGGGGATTAACCTTATCCCGGCGATGGTGGGTGCGTTCGGCTTTTCTGAGGTGCTGGCTGTTATGTCCCGGCCGAAAGCGGAAATTTCCGCAGGCAGCTACAAACTAAAAGATGCCCTGCCGGATTTCAGTAAACTCATCTTTTACCAGCGAACGGTATACCGCTCCGGAATCATAGGAACGTCCATGGGCATTGTGCCGGGAGTTGGTGAAGATATTGGAGCCTGGGCCTCCTATGCAGCCGCTCGGCGCGCTTCCAGGGAAAAAGATAAATTCGGTAAAGGCTCCCTTGAAGGTCTGATCGCTGCGGAAACCGGCAACAGCGCCGCCGCACCCGGAGCGCTAATTCCGGTACTGACTCTGGGATTACCCGGCTCAGCCCCATCTGCCGTGTTGCTGGCTGCGATGATACTTCATGGCGTCAAACCCGGCCCGATGATCATGATTGAAAACCCCAGCTTTATTTCTCAAATTGTCATCATGATGCTGATGCTTCGACGGCCATGCTGGTTCTGGGAGTGTTAATTACGCCGTTTCTTATTCGCATATTGTCCGTACCCCGCGAGCGTCTGATGCCTGTGGTTTTTGCCCTTTGTGTGATTGGCAGTTTTGCCATTCAGCAAAGTGTGTTTGATGTCGGAGTCATGCTTGTTTTCGGTGTCGCCGGCTTTTTCCTCAGAAAAGCCGGGCTCCCGATGGCTCCGCTGATTCTCGGGATTGTTCTGGGAGATATTCTGGATAAGAGCTTCCGGCGCTCCTGGGTTATTCATGATGGCGACATGTGGTTCTATTTTTCGCGCCCTATCTGTGTCGTTCTTATCATTCTTTGCGTCATCACATTGCTTGCTGGGTTCAAACCGGTAACCCGTTTTTTGCAATCCACCGGGAAAAAGCTGCTTTTACGTTAGTTGAAGGAGAAACCAAGATGGTTAAGCTCATTGGTGGCATAGGGTTGTCCACCGTTAACATTTATGACCAAATTGCCGCCGGAGACTCTGTTGGGTCAGGCTGTGCCCATGTCCACGGTATTGCTGAAGAGGCCTATTTAGGGTTGAAAGGCCGCGGTGCAATTGATTTGCACGATCTGAAAGACGGGTACCGGCGTGTACTGATTACGGAGGGAACCTTTGTGCAGTTCCCACCGTGGACGATGCACCGCGCTGTTAACCTCGATATGAGTCAGGTACTGGTCATCATGGGAGAAGACGGGTTGCCGGAAGCCGGCGATATGCGCATCTATTTCGGTGAAGAAACTGACCGGGATGAACAGCAATACCAGCACTGGGCTGGGAAGGTGTCCTCACGGGAAGAAGCCCTTGCCCGGCGGGATAAATCTTCCGCGGCACACAGTGACCTGTTAAGACTGTGGGAAACAGATCGCAATGCGTATACTGCAAGGCTGGAAGCATTTTTTGAGTGCCACCGGCGGCACATTGCGTCGTCTCCGGAGCTGAACAAATTTCTCCACCAAGGTCTTTCGCAGGAAAGCTATTGCCGGGTTGGCATGTGGCAATATGAAGACCCTAACCGGCACTATGGGTTGTGCGGTGTGAGAAACCCGGTGGATCACCTCAAGGCCTGTTAAATCAAAGACTGTACCGGCAACGAAAGTGTAAAAAGGGAGTTTGCAATCCATTGAATTCACAGCCACCCAAAAGAAAACGCAACGCTGAACGGACACGCAGGGCTATTCTTGATTCGGCGCTTCTCGAATTTTCGGAGCTTGGATACGGTGACGCCCGGATCGACAGTATTGCAGCAAGATCTAATACCAGCAAACCGATGATTTACAGCTACTTTGGTGACAAAGAGGGCTTATATGCAGCGGCGCTGCGGGAAGCCTATGTACAGATTCGTTCCGGTGAATCGGAACTCAACCTGGAAAGCCTCTCTCCTGTTGATGCTATCCGGCGTCTGGTCCATTTCACCCTTGAGCATTTCTGGGCCAAACCCTGGTTTATTTCCATGCTCAACACTGAAAACCTGCGCAAAGGCACAACCATCGCCGGCATCCGTGACCTGGATGAAATTCAGTCTCCCACCCTTGGCAGCCTCGAAAAGGTACTGGCCGAGGGTGTTGAACAAGGTATATTCCGCCGGGATGTCAACGCCGTTGAGTTCTACATCACCATTGCGTCACTTTGTTATTTTCCCATTTCCAACGCTTACACCCTGAGCGCAGTATTTAATATCAACATTAATGACGAATGGATAAAAAAGCGGGGGGATATGATTGAGGAAACGGTGCTGGGGTATTTGCTTCAAAAGAACTCACTGTTAACACAGCGAGACTGAAAGCACACTGAACTTGGACACCTGAATCCTAGCCCGGTCGACAGTTTGCAGTGTCACAGAATCTTGCCCTCAGGCAATCTGAACGAACAACGAACACATCAGCAACAAAGCCAGAATAGCGCTCAACATCTTCCAGAATCGCAGAGGATTGCGCTCTATCAAAGGCGCAGTCTTTTCCTGACGAAGTACAGTTTCGTCCGGTTTTGAGAGTGCCAATTCAAATTCAGATAACGCTTGGTAGCGCATATCATCCCTGGGGTTACAGGCCTTTTTCAGCGTGTAGTCGAGCCACAAAGGCAGGTCTTCCCTGTGAAGGATAGCCGATTGGTAACTGGCATCTTTTCTCGTTCCTGCTCCGCGATCATAAGGCAATTTGCCAGTCAGCAGTTCATAGGCGATGACTCCCAGTGAATACAGCTCAGATTGCACTGTCGCAGGCATTCCCTCCCAGCATTCAGGTGCCAGGTAAGCAAGATCGCCTACCGGTCCCTCTTCTGCTATCCGGTTTGTCCAACTATCACTGTCGCTCACCTGGACGGTGCCAAAATCAATCAATTTTACATTCAGGCTGGCATCTACCATCACATTGTCTGGTTTCAAATCCCGGTGGTATAACCCCAGACGCTGGAATACCCGCACTGCACGGACAATCCCGCCGATAAGTGTACGCACCTTTTCCAGAGAAGGCATAGGGTTGTCATGTAACCACTGACGGAGCGAAATCCCTTCTACCCACTCACAGACATGGTAAAGATAAGGGGAAGAAACCGCGCCGGGGTAGATACGCATCACTGAAGGATGCTGGAGTTGTTCGCCGACCCACCCTTCCCGGATAAATCCCTGGATGTAGACATAATCTTCGGCAAAGTTTTGCGACGGTGCCTTGAGCACATAATTGCGGCCATCCAGGTCACTGGAAGCCAGGTAAACATGGCTGCGACTGCCAGAGTAAAGCACACGCCGAACAACGTAATGATCCAACCGGTTGCCCGCAGATAGAGCCGGCGGGATTACTCGGCTTGTCAGTGCTTTTTGGGTTTCCTCCAGGGTTGAAATCGGGAGGGATTCTGCTTTCACCAGTACGCAGGAGCAGTTGTCCTGACTTCCGGCTACCAGAGCCTCTTCCACAATACTCTGAGCCAGCAGATCCTCACTCTCTGCGCCTATAGACAACATGGCTTCCAGCCGGGTTTCGTTCAACACATCCGATATCCCGTCTGTCACCAGCAGCAGGGTGTCGCCTACCTGCAATGACACCTGCCTGTAATCCGCCTGCAAATGGCTGTCCATACCGAGCGCACGGGTCAGAAAGTATTGGCCGGCAAAACGGTGACGTCGGTGATCATTGGTCAGCACCTCTATTTTCCCGTCACGGTAACGGTAAATTCGACTGTCACCTACGTGAATAAGGTGCGCCGTGTTGGAGCGGAGTATGGCAACGGAAAAAGTCGTCACCAAACTGTTGTGGACCAGCGAATTGTTCAGCCCGCGCGCGTACAACCAATCATTGAGTGCTTTCAGTACGCTGGATGCAGACTGCTTTACCCCCCAGGTGTAGGGCGTACTGTAATAGTCTTCTATGAACTGGGTCACGCTTATCCAGCTCGCCTGCTCGGAATGCTCACTGCAACTTACGCCGTCAGCAATACACGCCACAGCCCCTTTGTCCCGCAGTTCGGTGGCTTTTGACGGTACCCGGACAGCCAGAGCATCCTGATTGGTTTCCCGCACCCCGGTGTGGGAGAAGCTGCCTGCCAGCAACTTGGTTCCCGCCGTTGCCCCGGCATTGGGAGATAGTACATTTTTCACTGGGTGTTCTCCGCAGGTAAAGGGCCTGCACACGGCAGACCCTTGTTCCGGCTCGCAAACAGGTTAACTGTTGGCAACATCAATCATGGTTACCGTACCATCTTCATTGACCTCGGCGATCTGGCCGGACGGCTCTTCCATCATCACCAAAGTGACAAAACCGAGCACTGCGGTGGCCGCAATCACCATAAAAAAGGTGCTGTAGTCCACCAGCGACAAAATGGTGAGGTAACACACTGCACCCACATTTCCGTACGCACCGGTCATACCTGCAATCTGGCCGGTCATCCGACGCTTGATAAGGGGAACCGCAGCAAATACCGCCCCCTCTCCTGACTGTACGAAGAACGAACACGCCATGGCTGCAACAACCGCCAGCCACACCGGCCAGGAACTGTTAACCTGTGCCATCAGGAAATACCCCAGGGCGAGACCGGCAGTGAGAATCAGAAGCGTAGACTTACGACCAAACTTGTCAGAAAGCCATCCCCCGCCGGGGCGGGACATAAGGTTCATAAATGCATAAGCCGATGCCACCATACCCGCTACAACCGGCGTCAA
This sequence comes from Photobacterium sp. JCM 19050, assembly GCA_001310455.1. Classification (GTDB taxonomy): domain Bacteria; phylum Pseudomonadota; class Gammaproteobacteria; order Enterobacterales; family Vibrionaceae; genus Parasalinivibrio. The sequence continues at coordinate 36,265 of BAXG01000017.1, read as the reverse complement.
CTCAAAGGTTTCAGAAAAGAACAGGGGCAGCATAGACACGACGGCAAGCTCAGAACCGAACGTCGCAAAATAAAGCACATTGAGAATAGCCACCTGCTTAAATTTATAACGGTGGATCTCTGGAACCGGTTCTTTAAACACATGCTTGTTCACCTTCCAGACTTGAGAAGCATCGTAAAGATACAGTGCTGTTAACGAGGCATATATGCCATACACAATGGAGTCTGAAAGCATACCGATACCGGATGGCGAGAGTTTCCATGCCAGCAAAGCAAGTGCGCCGTACATCGGCAATTTCATAATAAGCAGCAGGTAAAAGTCTTTCTCTGATGTAACCTCCATCGCCCCGACATTTTTCGGTTTGAAGTAGGTTGCCCCTTTGGGTGTGTCAGTCACATTCTTATAGAACACCATTGAGAACAACAGGCTCATCACACCAGTGATGGCCATGGCATACCGCCAGCCGTCTTCGCCACCAAACATCACCGCAATGGTTGGCAGGGTAAATGCGGCAGCCGCGGAACCAAAGTTACCCCAGCGCCATAGATACCTTCGGCCGTACCCAGTTCGTTATGAGGGAACCACTCAGAAACAAGGCGGATACCGATAACAAAACCGGCACCGATCAGGCCAAGCGCAAAACGGGCAATCGCCGCCTGCACAAAGTCTTCGGCAAACGCAAAAACAAAACAGGGAATAGAACAGATAGCCAGCAACCCGGAATATACCAAACGGGGGCCAAATTTATCGGTCAGCATACCGATAAGTACACGAGCTGGAATTGTAAAAGCAACGTTTAAGATCAAAAGTGTTTTTATTTCAGCTGTAGTGAGTCCCAATGATTCCTTTACAGATTGTAATAGTGGAGCAAAATTAAACCACACAACAAAGGTGATAAAAAATGCCATCCAACTCAAGTGGAGTATTTTCATTTTCCCGGTAAAGGAAAAAAGATTGAAACTTCCTTTTTCAGACATAAACATTCCTTTTTTGATTGTCATTAACCTCTTTATTTAATTGCAGATACCGTGCCACATGGCCAAGGTGTTGTTTTTCCTGGCATTTGATAATTTACCCTTAAAAATCATATTTTTGCCCTATCAATAAGGTGCAATACCGCACTGAATTCGGACATAAAAAAAGGAGCAGAATAATTTCTGCTCCTTTTTGGTTCACTGAATAAAAATATTTAATATGCAACTTTAATACTGTCGTTGCTCACTTTAATTTTATAGGTTTTTAATGACACAGTTTCGTTTTCCAGGCATATTCCTGTCTCCAAACAAAAGTGTTGTTTATACAGTGGCGATGCAACCACTGTTTTGTCCCCTAATGATCCAATCATGCCTCTGGACATGACATTTGCTTTACCGATTGGATCATAATTACTCACCGCATAAAGTGCATTGCTTCTGCCGCACAAAAATACAGCAACCTGCTCATCACCCAATAGCGCACAGACGCCGGTATTTTCTACCAGATCTTCTCGGTGACAGACCGTTTCCCACGTTTCCATATCCGTTTTCCTCACCATCGTCGTTGCCTTGATTAATCGACCGTAACCACGTCAATACGTTCTTGCTGGCGGCGCTCAGCTTCAGTGGCCGGGCGGCGCTGTCCGCGTTCAGCAACATAAGCCAATGATTCATCTGTTTTTTCACTGTTGATAAAGTGGCTGAATCGTTTAAGTTTTTCAGGGGATTCGAGCGTTGTTTTCCACTCACATTGATAACGCCCGAGCGTGGTTGCCATATCTGCTTCCAATTCAGCAGCCAAACCCAGTTTGTCTTCAATAACAACTTCCCTCAGATAATCCAGGCCACCTTCAAGGTTTTCCAGCCACACTGATGTACGCTGCAATCGGTCTGCAGTCCGGATGTAAAACATCAGTATGCGATCGATGTAAGCGATAAGGGTTTCCCTGTCGAGGTCTGAAGCAAAAAGGTCGGCATGTCGCGGGCGCATGCCACCGTTTCCGCAAACATAGAGGTTCCAGCCGTTTTCCGTCGCAATAATGCCGATATCTTTGGACTGGGCTTCGGCACATTCCCGGGTACAACCAGACACAGCAAACTTCAGTTTGTGTGGAGAGCGGAGCCCCTTGTAGCGGTTCTCAATATTGATGGCGAACCCGACACTGTCATCAACACCATATCTGCACCATGTCGAGCCGACACAGGATTTCACGGTTCGCACCGACTTCCCGTAGGCATGGCCGGTTTCAAAGCCGGCATCGACCAGCCTTTGCCAGATCAACGGCAGTTCGTGGAGCTGAGCGCCAAACAAATCGACACGCTGGCCCCCGGTTATCTTGGTGTAAAGCTTAAAATCCCTCGCCACCTCACCGAGTACAATCAGTTTTTCAGGCGTGATCTCACCCCCGGCAATTCGCGGTACCACGGAATATGTGCCGTCTTTTTGCATGTTCCCGAGGAAAATGTCGTTGGTGTCCTGCAGTTCCATGTGAGGCTTTTTCAACACATAGTCGTTCCAGAAAGAGGCCAGAATTGAACCCACCGCCGGTTTACACACATCGCAGCCGAGTCCGCTGCCATATTGGTCCAACAACTCATCAAACGTTTTGATTTCTTTTATCCGGATAATGTCCGCGATTTCCTGTCGGGTGTACGCAAAGTGTTCACACAGGTTGTTGTTCACTTCCATGCCAATCGCAGCAAGTTCCGCATCCATTACCTGTTTTGCCAGCGCAGTACAACCACCACAGCCGGTGGATGCCTTGGTTTGTGCTTTAAGGTCGCCCATATTGGTGCAACCTGCCTGCACCGCTTCGCAAATATCCGCCTTTGAGACGTCATAGCAGGAACAAATCAGGCGGTATCCGGCAATGCGTCTACCCCGCCCGATGCACCTTCTGACTCTCCGTCAACATCCAGCAATAACACCGCGGGGTTTTCCGGCAATGGCATGTCGTTGAGTTTCAGCTGGAGCAACTGGCTGTATTTCTCTACATCGCCCACCAAGACCGCGCCCAACAGCCTGTCACCTTCCTTCGATACGATGATTCGCTTATAAATCTGTGCCACACCGTCATGGTAAGTATACGACTGTGCGCCCGGGGTCTTTCCCTGTGCATCACCAATACTGGCGACATCCACACCGAGCAATTTGAGTTTAGTGCTCATATCCGCACCCTCAAATTGCCCATTTTCGCCACACAGGTTCGCAGCAACCAATCGCGCCATCTGATAACCGGGTGCGACCAAGCCAAACACTTGCTTCTCCCAAACAGCGCATTCACCGATCGCATAGATATCGCTGTGACTTGTCTGGCAAAGGTTATTTATGGCGATACCACCACGCTCTCCCAGCTCGAGGCCGCACTGACGGGCCAACTCATCCTGGGGCCGGATCCCGGCAGAAAAGACGATCATATCCGTATCCAACACACTGCCGTCTGCGAACTTCATTCTGTAGCGGAAGCCTTCCGATTGCGCCTTGATCTCAGTGGTCGCCTTTTCGGTGTGGACGTTAACCCCCAAATCCTCAATTTTCCGGCGTAGCAGTTCCCCACCGTCTTCATCAAGCTGCACGGCCATCAGGCGGGGAGCAAATTCCACCACATGTGTTTCCAAACCCATATTCTGAAGGGCATTGGCCGCTTCAAGTCCCAATAATCCCCCGCCAACCACCACACCCCGATGGCTGCTTTTTCCCGAAACAGCGATGTTTTCCAAGTCATCAATGGTGCGGTAAACATGGCAGTGAGGCTGGTCATTCCCGGTGATAGGCGGAACAAAGGGATAGGAGCCGGTCGCCAGCACCAGCTTGTCGTAGGTTTCTTCCCGGCCTGTGTTGGTCACTACAGTTTTCTTTTCCGGATCAATCCCGACAACTTTTTCATTCAGAAAGTAGGTCACACCACTTTCCTGGTACGCCAGTTCAGACGTCATCGCCAGGTCGTCAGCTGTCTTGCCGCTGAAAAAACTGCTTAGTTGCACGCGGTCATACGCAAGCCGGGATTCCTCAGCAAAGGTTGTAATCGCAAATTGTCCGTCAGTATTCCTGGCAACCAGTTCATCAATGAACCTGTGCCCGACCATACCATTGCCCACTACCAGAATTTTTTGTTGTTCCATATTTTGCATGTCCTTATGCAGAGACTTTTTCTTGTGGTTGTTGTATTTGTTGAGATTGTTGCGACGATTGCGCCAGTTCACCGAACCAGTGCAAGGACTCCGAAAGACTGACAACTTCGCCGATAATCAGCAGTGCCGGAGATTGGACTTGGTACTGTCTGGCCAGATTTTCCAGCTCTGAAAGCGTGCCGGTTACCGTCCGCTGGCCTGCGTGGCATCCTTTCTCGACCACAGCAACCGGCGTCGATGATGCCAGCCCGCCTTCAATCAGCCTTTTTGAAACAAAACCGGCTTTGGTCAGCCCCATATAAATCACAAGGGTGTGGTTGAGCGCAGCCAAGCAGCCCAGTCAATATCTAAAGACTTTTCTGCATGAGCGGTGATCAGCGTGCATCCCTGTGATATACCCCGGTGTGTTAGTGGTATACCGGCATAGCCGCTGCAACCGGTGGCCGCAGTGATTCCGGGGACAAGCTCAACGTCAATGCCGGCTTCTCTGAGCGCCAACATCTCTTCGCCACCCCGCCCGAATACAAACGCATCCCCGCCTTTTAGCCGACAGACCCTCTTGCCAAGCAGTGCCTGGTCAATCAGCAACCGGTTTATTTCACTCTGGCTGGCAGAATGTTTCCCTTTCGCTTTCCCCACGTGAATACTGCAAGCAGAATCAGGAATGAGCTGCCGAATGGCGTCACTGACCAAGTTGTCGACGATCACCACATCAGCCAGTTGAATTTCGCGGAGTGCCCTAACTGTCAGTAAATCCGGGTCTCCCGGGCCTGCGCCAACCAACGCCACCCGGCCACCCGAATCTCTGATTTGACGGCTGCCATGTTGATAATTGCTTACATCTCTGACAGATACGCGGGTTTGATAGTCAGTCATTCAGGTTTCAACTCGATACTTTGATTTCTTCGGTAGTAAGAGCAAAGACGGTGCCAGCGAACGGCACATCCGGAAAGAAAACCCAATTTAGCGCATTAAAATCATGGCGTTACCTGGATGCCAAAATCAGGAGGCCTGGCATTTCTCTCTTGGGCGTTATTGAGTAAACGCACAATTGCTGTGCAGAAAGCTTTTGAATCGCACCAAAAGCGATAAAGCACTGAATAGACATAAAAAAGAAAGGGCAACTAACTACATATAAAACTGAAAATTTGCCATCCACACTTAGTTTTTTAGTACCTTTTGCTAAAAAAACACTGAATTCCTATCGTTTCCTCTATGGCGCAGTTATTGCTCCGCACCTTTCACGACACAAGGTTTCGGAGTTCCGGCGCAATGATTAAAAGTAGTGAAGAAAAATGGGTTAAAACCACCTGTGCATATTGTGGTGTGGGTTGCGGTATTGAAGCCCGGCCCAATGCCAATGGAACGTTGGATATCCGGGGAGACGTGGAACATCCTGCCAACAGGGGCAAGCTCTGTTCGAAAGGAATGGCACTGGGTGAAACTGTGGGTTATCAGGGCCGGTTACTGGAACCCGTCGTCAATGGTAAAACTTGTGACTGGCCTTCAGCTTGATCATGTCGGCGGGTTGTTATCGAAAACCATTGAGCAATATGGCCCGGATTCTGTGGCATTTTATGTCTCCGGCCAGTTGCTGACAGAAGACTATTATATTGCCAACAAATTGATGAAGGGTTTTATCGGCAGCGCTAATATCGATACCAATTCGCGTCTGTGTATGTCTTCCAGTGTTGCCGGCCACAAACGGGCATTTGGCGAAGATTGCGTCCCCGGCTGTTATGACGATTTGGAGCTGGCAGACCTTGTCATCCTTACCGGCTCCAATCTGGCATGGTGTCACCCGGTTCTTTTCCAGCGATTGCGGGATGCAAGGGAAAACCGCGGAACAAAAATTGTGGTTATCGACCCCCGCCGCACTGCCACTTGCGATATTGCTGACCTGCATCTCGCCATCAACCCGGGTCTGACGTGGCATTATTTAACGGCCTGCTGACCTGGCTTGCCGACAATAGCGCCATTGATAACCATTATGTGGCGGAGCATACCAAGGGGATCGACACAGCATTAGCAGAGGCTGCTTCGTTTCGGGATCTTGCCCTGGTCGAAGAGATTTCCGGAATACCACAACGCGAGTTGGAAACATTCTATTCGATGTTTCTGGATACCCGGCGTACCGTCACGGTGTATTCCCAGGGTGTTAACCAGTCCACCAGCGGCACGGACAAGGTGAACAGTATTCTTAACTGCCACCTTGTCACCGGCCGGGTGGGGAAACCCGGATCGACACCCTTTTCTGTCACCGGTCAGCCCAATGCCATGGGAGGCAGAGAAGTCGGGGGCTTGGCAAACATGCTGGCCTGCCACCGGGATTTTGGCGATCCTGCCCAAGATGCTTGATCAGTGAATTTTGGCAAACGGAGACACTTGCCTCTCATCCCGGTCTGAAAGCCATTGATATGTTTGACGCCATTGAAGCCGGCCAGATTAAGGTGCTCTGGGTTATGGCGACCAACCCGGCAGTGAGTCTCCCGGACAGTGATCGCATCAACAAGATCCTGTCCAACTGCGAACATGTCATTGTGTCTGACTGCATTGCTGATTCTGACACCCTGCGCCATGCGGACATCGCCTTACCTGCTCAGGGCTGGGGGGAAAAATCCGGTACTGTCACCAACTCTGAACGCCGGATATCCCGTCAGCGCAAGCTTCTTCCCTCCCCCGGACAGGCCAAACCGGATTGGTGGATCCTCTGTGAAGTCGCCAAGCGTATGGGTTTTGCAGACACATTTTCTTTCCGTCATGAGGGGAGATTTTCGATGAATATGCGCGGATGACAGCGCTAACCCCCAATGCACCCAGCTCGAAGAAACCGCTTCTGACCCTCTCCGGCCTTGCCGGATTGTCGCCTGAGGCTTACCGGGATCTCTCGCCTCAGCAGTGGCCGGTCCTGGATAAAAACGTTCCGGTCGAACGTCTCTATAGCAACGGGCGCTTCTCCACACCTGACGGTAAAGCCAATATTGTTCCGACACCGTATTTACCCCCGGCATCAAAAACCTGCGAGGATTTTCCACTGCTGCTCAATACGGGTCGACTGCGGGATCAATGGCATACCATGACACGAAGCGGGCTATCTCCCCGCCTCAGCGAGCATTCACCGGAACCGACAGTGGCCGTCAACCCGTCAGATGCATCAACTTTTAACCTGAAAGAAGGTCAACTGGCTAAGGTTGCCAGTGTTCAAGGGAGTGTGGTTGCACGGCTCCAACTCAATAACAACGTGCAGTCTGGTACGGTATTTATGCCCATTCACTGGAGCGAAACCTTCTCAAGCATGGGCAAAACCTGCAAGTTAATCGCCCCTGCCATCGACCCGATTTCAGGTCAGCCGGAGTTCAAAATTACCCCAGTGAATATCCACCCGATGAATGTTGCCAGCGAAGCAATGCTCGCGGTGAACACAGCATACGAAGACAGTGCCATTCGGTCTGACATCTTGGCTCGTCTGCTCCTCTGCGGATGGACAAAAAGGCACATTGAGGGAGGCAAACTGTTCCACCTCCAGTCACCGGTTCCAAAAGCGGATTTTGTCAGTGCGCTGACTACCTCGCTGTCTGCAAAGTATCAACAAAGCCTGCAGTCATCCATTAATGGCTGTACCCGGGTTGTGTTTTTTAGCCAAGGGGAGCTGGCAGCGGCTATCGCCGTGTCGGAAGGTGTGGGACAGGTTGAGGGGGCAGACATATCGTCACTCTTTTCGAAAGATGATCTGGATGTCGCGGCATTTTCCAGTGGCAATGGGTCGGAAGCAGGCAGAATTGTGTGCGCGTGTAAGCAGGTTGGCGTCCGAACACTCACAAAATTTATGGAGAAAAATCCCGGGGCAACACTTTCGGCAATGTCTTCAGAAACCCAAGCAGGAACAGGATGCGGAAGCTGTCTGCCGGAATTAAGGATGCTCAATGCTAATGCTTAGGCTGTGAACATAGACTGAGTGCTAGATGTCAGCAGGAATATAAAACAACCATACTGGTGAAAACCGAATAAAGCGTAATACTCTTCGAAAGTCGGCCCAAAGTATGGTTGTTTTAATTTCAGGTTATGGTTGTTTCAAGGAAAATTTTTGTTGACCCAACCCGGCTTTACTCTTTACCAAATACGTTGTTTTCTTGTTCGCGCACCCTGATGAAAGTTGCCCTCTTCGTTAGCTCTTTCAACTGGGCTGCACCAACGTAAGTGCAGGTGGAACGCACGCCGCCCATAATATCCTGGATGGTGTTTTCAACCGGGCCGCGGAATGGCAGCAGAACGGTTTTCCCCTCTGCTGCACGGTATTTGGCAACACCCCCGGAATGCTTATCCATCGCAGACTGGGAAGACATGCCGTAGAACTTCATAAATGGCTTGCCGTCTTTTTCTACGCGCTCACCGCCACTCTCTTCATGGCCGGCCAGCATACCGCCGAGCATGACGAAATCTGCACCGCCACCGAAGGCTTTGGACACATCACCCGCGCAGGTACAACCACCGTCACCGATAATACGGCCACCCAAACCATGCGCAGCATCAGCACATTCAATAATGGCTGACAGCTGCGGGTAACCCACACCGGTTTTCACGCGGGTGGTACACACAGAGCCCGGGCCGATGCCCACTTTCACGATATCAGCACCCGCCAGGATCAACTCTTCCACCATGTCACCGGTAACCACATTACCTGCACTGATCACTTTATCCGGAAAGGCTTCACGCACTTTACGAACGTAGTCTACCAGGTGCTCAGAGTAACCGTTGGCGATGTCGATACAGATGAAGAGGATGTCGCTGGAGTAAGAGAGGATAGCTTGTGTTTTTTCGAAGTCGGCTTCGGAAGTGCCGGTAGAGACCATAACGTGTTGGAGGACTGACGCATCGGTTGAATCGATAAAGGCTTTCCAGTCATCCACATTGTAATGCTTGTGCACAGCGGTCATCACATTGTGGGTAGCCAGTGCTTTCGCCATTTCGAAGGTACCCACGGAGTCCATATTGGCAGCAATAATCGGCACGCCAGACCATTGACGGCCACTATGTTTGAATGTAAACTCGCGCGTTAATTCAACTTGAGACCGACTTTTCAGCGTTGAACGCTTCGGGCGGAACAGCACATCTTTAAAGCCGAGTTTCAGGTCTTGCTCAATACGCATAACATATCCTTTCTTTTCTAAGACCGTGCGAAACCCCTGCGTTGCTGTTGGCAGACAGCATGGCAGTTTTCTATATTTCGCACACACAAAAAACCGGAGCGTTGGCAGACGCTCCGGTTTTCAGCATTATATGCATCATTTTGTATGTTACAAGCTTATTCCACCAAAATAATCCGCTTGATCTGACACTTGTGGCAATACTCTCTTTACCTGACAACCATCCATTCACCAAGCCAATGGCGTACCATCGTCTTGTCTCCAATGGTTGCCTTCTTATCAACAACCTGACTCCATGAATTAAAGCCTGTAATCATAGGGCGCAGTGATAGTTCTTATTTCGGGAGTCGAGTAATCTTTCACTTGAGCAGCGGACGCACCAACTGGACTATTTTCGTGAACGGTCAACACAACATGATTTGGTACGAAAGACAAATATTCGGTTACGCTTCAGCTAAGCATTTAGCCAGAGCATTTTTCCATCCTTCGATAGCCTTTGCATGTATCGGGCTGGGATTGGGTTCGAATTTATCAATGTGCCTATCCAATGCACATATGTCGCTGTGATCCTTCCACCAACCAAGCGTCAATCCCCCTAAATAGGCAGCCCCTAACGCTGAGACTTCGGGCACTTTACTTCTGACAATGGGACGGTTTAACAAATCTGCCTGAAACTGCATTAACCAAGAATTTGCTGTAGGTCCACCATCAACAAACAGCTGAGTCAACGTCTCTCCTTTGACCCGCTCCATCTCATTAAAGACGTCCATTATCTGAAAAGCGATTGATTCCAGTGCAGCACGAATCAGGTGCTCCTTTGTTACTGAATCTGTTAATCCACAAATGATTCCTTTTGCATCAGGGTACCAATGCGGCGCTCCCAACCCCGACAAAGCAGGGACAAAATATACCCCACCGTTGTCCTCAAGCGACGCAGGGATACTGGCAAGATCCTCCGGCTTAACACCTTGCAGTATTGAATTCATCCACCCTACTGCTGCCCCTGTATGCGATATGTTTCCTTCCAAAGCGTATGATGTGCCCTCTCCGTCTTGCCATGCAACAGTCGTTGCCAGATTTTTGTCTGTTACAACAAGTGGTGATGGTATGGGAGCCATAAGGGATGAGCCAGTGCCATAGGTCGCTTTTACTCCCTCCGCAAAATTCGTATGTCCGTAGAGCGCGGCATGTGAGTCTCCAATCATACTAATGATGGGCAGACCATTTATTTCAGGGGAGAATGCTTTTACAACGCCGAAATTTGATGAAGAAGACTTCACGTCAGGCAGGCAGCGTTCCGGAATATCAAATAGCGCCAACAGTTCCTTGTCCCAACACTGCTCGTGGATATTAAACAGCTGAGTCCGGGATGCATTGCTGACATCCGTGGCAAAAACAGCCCCATCAGTCAGGTGCCAGAGCAACCACGCATCTACAGTGCCAACCAGCCATTTCCCTGACGAGAGCATTTGCCTTGCATCTGGCAAAGTATCTAACGTCATACTCAGTTTAGCGGCAGGAAAAAGTGGGTCGATCATCAGACCGGTTTTACCGTAAATAACCTCTTCCTTTCCTGCCCTCACTAACTGCGAGCAGGCCTCGGTGGACCGATGGCATTGCCAGGAAATCAGGGGGACGACAGCTTTACCAGTTTGTCTGTCCCAAACCAATACAGATTCGCGCTGGTTACTGATTGCAATTCCCTTCAGGCTGGAACGGCCTATTCCTTGAGTACACTCCTGAACGGATATCTTAAGAGCATTAAGAATTTGTTCGGGGTCTTGTTCTGACCACCCCTGCTGAGGATGCAGCATACTGAGCGCCTGGCTTGCTCCGTGAATATACTGACCCTGTCGATTGAACAACGCAGTTTTAACATTGGTCGTACCTTCATCAATGCTGAGAATATACTCTTCCATGGTGACCTCAGGTATCCGGTTTCTATCCGTAATTTTCGAGTAGGTGTTTTGCTGTGGAAACAACAGATTCGGCATCTATTCCATGACGCGCACGGGTGTCAGCGCGGTTTGCGGCAATTGCATATTCACCATCGGAAATACCACAGCGAACCAGTCTGGTTGAAATACCGTATTCGGCAATAATTTCAGCAACGATCGCCCCTATCCCCCATTCACATTGTGCTCTTCTACAGTGATAACAAAAGGCGTATTGCCAAGCGCTGATGCCAGTTGCGCTTTATCAAGTGGACGAATAGAGGGCAAACTGATGACTTGGGCTTTAATGCCTTCTTTCTCCAAAGCCAGCCCTGCATCCACCACTTCATGAACCGTCGAGCCCAAACCGACTAAAGTAATACGGTTGCCTTCGCTTAGTACGTCGATACTTCCCGGCTTAAAACAATATGATTCATCATGCAACACGGGCAGCGACTTTCCATCCATCCTGATGTAAACAGGACCTTGCTTTTTTAAGGCATATTTCACGATTTGCTCACATTCTATCGAATCGGATGGCGCAAAGATTTCTACCCGGCCAAAACCTCTAAGAACAGAAATGTCGTCAATTGAGTGATGTGTGCTTGCCAACGGTCCATAACTCGCACCAGCATTAAGACCAAACATCGTGACGTTCGCATCGTTGTAGCAGACATCAACTTTGATCTGTTCATTCGCTCGTGAAATTAAAAAGGGGGCCGCATTGCACGTTGCCACCACTTTCCCACCCAGCGCCAGACCGGCCGCTGTGCTGACCAGTGATTGTTCAGCAATTCCCACATTGACAACCCGATGCGGGTGCTTTGCCATAAAAGAGCCAATTTTGGATGTGGATGTAGAATCAGAAACCACGGCAACTAAATCCATTCCCTCATCAACAAGATTTTCAAAAGTATTCACCATGACATTGGCCAAATGCACGTCTTCCATGTCTTAATCTCCCAGTTCAGCCAGTGCGAGTTCAATTTCCTCGCCTTTGGGGACGCGGTGATGCCATGCAGGTTGATCTTCAATGAAGCTGACGCCCGCCCCCTTTTTAGTATGTGCAATGATTACGTTTGGAACGCCGCCGGAACAATCAACAGCCTCAAGGGCAGAAACGACGGAATTTGTGTCGTTTCCGTTGCATTCACTTACAGACCAATTGAACGCCTTCCACTTGTCAGGCAAAGGGTCCAGAGGCATGATGTCTTTGATAAGACCCGCTAGCTGCAGTTTGTTGTGGTCGATGATGACGATCAGGTTATCGAGTTTATATTTGGCTGCACAAAGTGCAGCTTCGTAGATACTGCCTTCGGCTAATTCTCCATCACCACAGACGACAAAAACACGCTTTGTACTGCCGGACATTTTTGCTGCGAGCGCCATTCCAACGGCTACAGGTAATCCATGTCCAAGTGCACCTGTGTTCAATTCGATAGCTGGTGTTTTCTGCCTGACAGGGTGACCGGGTAACCGGCTGTCAGAATGCTGATAGGTTTTCAACCAGTGCTCTGGGATAAACCCTGCTTCAGCAAGCACACAATAATAACAACCCACTGCATGACCTTTGCTTTGAATATAGATATCCCTCTCAGGATCCCCGACCTGGTCTGGTCCCGTATTCATCACCCTAAAGTACAGGGCACACAGTATCTCAACTTGAGACAAATCAGCGCCGGTGTGACCTCCTGCGGGACTCTCCGAATTTAGGCGAATAATACGACGTCTGACCGCTCGCGCTTTTTGACTAATTGATTCAGGCGTTAGTTGATATGGATTCATGACCTCACCGATATTTATACATAGTGGTATATTTATTTTATAACAAACTAACCGCTCGCCTACAAAATATTCACATTTGTATTTTTATTCTAACCATTTCAAAGAATTAAGCTCTTCCAGAAAAACAAGCTGGTCACGACCGATAATTAAATACTATTTAAATCAATGGCTAAAGATTACTTTCCGATCAATATCACATTTATTAAACATTTTAGTAACACTGAAATCCATCCAGTGTAGATTTATATTCATTGATATATATTTATTCATTAAATAAGAGTGAGCCGTCCATGGCGACGAAATACGATGACAAATTGAGGCACGGAGTAGACCTCAGCCAATCACTAGTTGGAAAAGCCGTAATCGTTACAGGAGGATTTGGCGGGATAGCTATGGCTACTAACGAGATCATCCTGCAAAAAGGTGGACACCTCGCCTTGGTCTACCCTCCCTTTGAGCAAGAAAGAGTTCATTCTGCATTAGATCAGCTAGATGCTCAGGAAGGAGGAAAATTTTCTCAATGCGTAGAATGTTTTTGTTGCGACATCACGATTCCAAAGGATGTAGAAGAAACGCTTCAGAAAATCCTAAGACGCTTCTCTAACGTTGATGCATTGGTGAACAGTGCCGGTTATGTGCATCTTGAACCAGCAATTGATGTCACTTTTGAGCAATGGCAAAAACAAATTGCTGTCAACCTGACTGCACCCTTTTTAGTTTGTACCGCTTTTGCAAGACAACTTATTGAAAACAAACGAGCCGGAAAAATTGTAAACATCGCTTCCCAAGCCGCATCTATCGCAATTGAAAATCATCTGGCTTACACGTCTGCGAAGGCCGGGTTACTTGGAATGACAAAGGTCATGGCTTATGAGTGGGCATCGCATGGCATTAACGTAAATACCGTTTCCCCTACCGTAGTTTTAACTCCTATGGGTGAAAAAGCATGGCAAGGAGAGAAAGGGGAAAACATGAAATCAAAAATTCCAATGGGACGTTTTGCTTATACTGATGAAATTGCTGCAGCCATTCTTTTTTTAATAACCAACGGCAGCGATATGATAAACGGTGCTGACATTATGATTGATGGTGGATACACCATTTATTAAGTTGAATTAGAAAAAGCATCGTTACCAATCTATTGGTTCGATTCTAAAAATATACAGACTAAGACAGAAATGGAAGACTGGAGGAAATTTTGGAACAATCTCAAGCACAGAATACTGAACACGTCACAATTAGTTTTCGTGACAGGATGGTATCAAATGGTGCATTTGGTCCGTTTATCGGTCTGATCTTACTTATTATTGGGTTTTCTTTCGCTTCCGAATATTTTTTCTCTCTTAGAAATGCACTTAATATTTTTGACCAGATAACTGTTCTCGGAATATTAGCGTTGGGAATGACGGCGGTCATTATTATAGGCGGCATTGACCTTTCAGTTGGGTCAGTATTGGCATTCTCAATGATGATGATGGGCTGGCTGGAACGCCATATGGGTCTCCCTCTCGAACTGTCTATTTTGTTAGGGGTTTTATGTGGGGGGCTTTGTGGTCTGGTTTCAGGTTTACTCATTTCAAAAGCGCGCCTTCCAGCGTTTATTGCAACGCTAGCGATGATGTCGATAGCAAGAGGAATGGCCAATATTCTTACAGACGGTCGGCAGGTTGTAGGATTTCCAGAATGGTTTACCAACTTTTCTACAGAACGTTATTTTGGAGTCTTAACCATCACAATGGGGATATTTATCATCCTGACCATTGTCTCGGCGATATATCTGAAATATCGAGCAAACGGTAGAAACCTTTACGCAATTGGCGGCAACACTGAAGTTGCGCGATTATCCGGTATTAATGTAAACCGCCAGACAATCATTGTTTATGTGGTTTCGGGGTTACTGGCCGGTATCGCTGCGATGACGCTGGCCGCAAGGCTGGATTCATCTCAACCCAGTGCGGGTATCGCCTATGAACTGGATACCATTGCTGCAGTTGTTATTGGCGGAGCCAGTTTACAAGGCGGTAAAGGAGCAATTTTGGGTACCGTTATTGGTGTACTAATAATTGGTGTTCTTCGTAACGGGCTCAATTTAATGGGTGTATCGCCCTTTTTCCAACAGGTTGTTATAGGTGTGGTCATTGCAATTGCTGTTGCATTCGACACGCTTGGGCAAAAGCAAAAGTAATTTACACATCGTCAAGGAACACCGGTGACACAATCTAATGTCAAACAAGGAGCATGACATGTTTAAAAAAATAGGCCAGATTATTTTAATTCCGTTTATTGCAATAGCGGGACTATTCGCAACACCAGTTTGGGCTGAATACACCATTGGATTGGCTGTAGCTAATTTGCAAGCAGACTTTTTCAACCAGATTAAACAATCTGTAGAAGCGGAAGGAAAACGCGTAGGCGCATCAGTGGTCGTCGTGGATGCTCGGGGCGACTCCGCAACACAGGTCAGTCAAATTCAGGATCTTATTACTCGGGAGGTCGATGCCATTATTTACATACCTGCCGGTGCAACCGCTGCAACAGTTCCTGTGAAGGCCGCTCGTAAAGCGGGAGTTCCCATTGTTACCGTAGACAGAAACCCGGAGGGTGCGCCTGGTGATACCTTCATTGCAACTAACAGTGTCGATGCAGCACGAGAGCTTGGAGAGTATGTTGTCAAACTCACCGGAGGTAAAGGTCGCATCGGCGTTATTCAAGGTCAGATAGGAACAACTCCTGAAATCGACCGCAACAAAGGCTTCCTCGAAGCCATTGAAAGTCACCCTGAACTCACCGTTGTCGCACAACAGGCCAGCAAGGCTTGGATGCAGGATGAAGGTTTCTCCATTGCCCAGGATATGTTGCAGCGAGACCCTAATATCACTGTTCTTTTCGGCAGAGCTGATGCATTAGCACTGGGCGCGGCTCAGGCAGCAAAAGTGGCAAACCTGTCAGACAACATGATTGTAGTGGGATTTGATGGCGACGCTGCTGGGTTGGAAGCGGTTAAAAGTGGTGTTCTTGACGCAACAATGACTCAGCAAACTCAGTTTATGGGCCGTTTGGCAGTGCGTTCTGCTCTTGACCTTATTGAAGGTTACTACGTACCCAAAACCCAGTTGCAGGCGCAACGTTGACTGTCAAAGACAACGTCGACCAGTTTATCCAAGTGCACCCGTAATCTGGTAAGGAATAAAGGTTATGGCATCCAGCAAAATAACTCGAGCCCGCATCGCGGGCTCTCTATCCGAAACATAAGCAAGTCATATGGATCAGTCGAAGTACTTTCGGATGTTTCATTGTCCATACATCCGGGAGAAGTCGTCGCCCTGCTGGGCGAAAACGGTGCTGGTAAATCGACCCTTTCATCAATCATCGCAGGTATAAACCAACCGTCCAAAGGCGAAATGATCTGGAAGGGGAAACCCTATACGCCAAAATCCCCCAAAGAAGCGCTGGATACGGGTATTGGCCTGATACATCAGGAAATACGACTGCTTCCCGAGCTTTCTGTTGCCGAAAACATGTTTATCGGGCGGTTACCGATGTCAAAAGGCCGAATCGACACCGAGAAGATGTTTTATTTAGCCAGTGAACAGCTTTCTCGTTTGGGCCTGAATATCTCCCCTGATACCTTGGTAAAAGAGCTCAGAGTTGCCGCTCAGCAACAAGTCGAAATCGCAAAAGCACTTACCTTGAATGCAGAGTTTCTCATTCTTGACGAACCAACAACAGCATTGGGCGGAGAAGAAACAGAGCGCTTGTTTCATCAGATTAATAGCCTTAAGAAAGAGGGGGTTGCATTTAT
This sequence comes from Photobacterium sp. JCM 19050, assembly GCA_001310455.1. Classification (GTDB taxonomy): domain Bacteria; phylum Pseudomonadota; class Gammaproteobacteria; order Enterobacterales; family Vibrionaceae; genus Parasalinivibrio. The sequence goes on along the minus strand of BAXG01000017.1, from coordinate 19,494 downwards.
CTACATCAGCCACAGGCTGGATGAAATTGCTCAAATTGCAGATCGAATTATTGTTCTGCGAGATGGAAAACAAATAGCTACACACGACAGGTCTGATGTTCCCATCAAAACCTTAGTCTCCGAAATGGTAGGGAGAAGCGTTGATCGCGTCTTTCCGGAAAACAGTGTTGCAAAACCACACACTGTTTTGAGTGTGGAAAACCTCTCTTCACCTTCCGGTGATTTCAAAAACATCAGTTTTTCCGTCAAGCAAGGTGAAATTCTCGGTATTGCGGGCATTGTTGGTGCCGGACGAACTGAGTTGGTTCGCGCCATTTCCGGTGCAGATCCATTATCCGGCGGCAATATGTACCTGGATGGGGAACACGTCGATTTTCGAAGTCCGGCTGATGCCATCCAACAAGGTATCGTTCTTGTCCCGGAAGACAGAAAGCAAGAGGGACTGCTGCTGGACGACACCATTGCAGACAACCTTGCCGTAGGGAATTTTGACAAAATTGCCCCCAATAGTTGGGTAAGCCCCAATGCAGTTATCGAATTTGCGCAAGAAGCCATCCAACAGATGGGAATAAAGGGCTCGCCAGAGCAAGGGTTATCTGACCTTTCCGGAGGCAACCAGCAAAAGGTCATCATCGCAAAATGGATTGCACGTCATCCCAAGGTATTCATCCTCGATGAACCCACTCGCGGCATTGATGTCGGTGCGCGTGCAGCAATTTACGAGGTGATAGCCAATCTGGCCCAAAATGGGATGGCTGTCATTGTGGTGAGCTCAGATCTCGATGAAGTGATTGGGCTTTCCAACCGGGTTCTTGTACTCGCGCACGGTGAGCAACAAGGGATCCTCAATGATGGGGAGATTAATCAGGTTTCCATCATGGAATTGGCAACCCGCTAGACCCTGACAGCTATTCTGAATATCACAGACAAAAAGTGATGAACTAAATGAAGGAGTATTTTATGGCAGACTTTACAGGGAAGCAGATGGTAATCACAGGCGCTTGCCGCGGCATCGGAAAAGGAATTGCCGAATATTTTGCCGAACGTGGTGCTAATTTGGTCATTTCTTCAAATGCGGATCTGATTTTCTCAACTGCTCGTGAGCTACAGGATCGATTTGAGTCTGTTTCTATCGCTCCATTCCAATGCGATGTCACCCAAGAAGAACAAGTTCAGGATTTGTTTGCGTTTGCATCTCAACAAATGGGAGCGATCGATATTGCTGTGCTGAACGCGGGCATCATCACGATCGAGACTTTTGAGAACATGCCCGCCAGCGATTTTAGGCAGGTACTTGATGTCAACACTACCGGCGTCTGGTTGTGTAACCGTGAAGCCGCAAAATATATGACGAAGCAAAACCATGGCCGTATAATCAATACGTCTTCACTGCAAGGCCGCAAAGGTTTCATTTACACTCCGCACTACGCAGCAAGTAAAATGGGTGTTATTGGCGTAACTCAATCGCTTGCGTTGGAGTTGGCTTCCGCGGGGATTACCGTGAATGCTGTGTGCCCGGGGATTATCGCCAGCGATATGTGGGATTACAACGACCGGGTCTGGGGGGAAATGCTGTCAACCCCGGAGAAAACCTACGGCAAGGGAGAGTTAATGGATGAATGGGTTCAAAATATCCCGCTAAAAAGAGCAGGTTCTCCCAAAGATATCGCCAATGCTATTGCTTTTTTTGCGCATGACGACAGTGGATATGTGACCGGCCAGTCGCTGAACGTATGTGGCGGTATGGCAATGAATTAATCAGGGACTAATAAGAGAAGAATGCAATAAACATGGCTGAAATTGACGAACTGAGATCTGTACTTAAAATTGCACACCTTTACTTTAAAGAGAACCTCAAGCAGGCAGAAATCGCTAAACAGCTCCGGGTATCTCAGCCATATGTTTCCCGTGCTATCGCCAGAGCACAAAAAGAGGGGTTGGTGAAAATCAGTATCCATCAACCTCCCGGCATGCATTTGGATCTCGAATACTCTCTCCAGAACAAGTACCGCTTGAAACAAGTTGTTGTGGTGGATACAGCCCCTGGCATACCGATGGATTACGTGAAATCTCAGGTTGGCAGTGCGGCAGCACACTATTTGGAAACCGTACTCAGAAAAAATGACATTTTAGGCATTTCCTCCTGGAGCTCTACGATTTCCGCCATGGTTGATAATATGCACTTCGCCCGCTCTGCAGCAAAAGAAGTTGTTCAACTGCTTGGCGGCGTTGGGAATAATGGTGCGTTTCAGGCTACATTTTTGACCCAGCGTCTCGCTAACCTATTAGGGGCGAGAGCTCACATGCTTCCCGCACAGAGCATTGAACGCTCTCCCGAGGCAAAAAAACGAATTCTGACAGATCCCGAAGTTAAAGATGTCTTCGACACCTTTGAAAAAATCGATATCGCAATTGTTGGGATTGGGCAAATTGAGCCATCAGAATACCTGAAAAACAGTGGAAACTATTTCCATCAGGAGATGTTACAGGAATTGGTTGACCTCGGTGCTGTCGGTGACATCTGCCTACACTATTTCGACAAAAGCGGTAACCCTGTCCTTACCAAAGACAAAGACCCTGTTGTAGCCATTGATTTGGAGCAGCTGAAAGATGTTCCACAGGTCATCGCCTTGGCATGCGGGCAGGAAAAAGTGCAGGCCATTCATGGCGCGATGACCGGCGGCTATTGCGATGTACTGATTACGGACTATCAAACGGCTGCGGCGCTCTCAAAGGCATAGCTGCCAGTATCAGACCATTTTGTCAAATGGCGCCCCGCCAGTGAAACATCGCGGGTATAAACCGCTGTGATGGTTCATTTTGAGTTTCTTTTTCACCGATGCGGCGAAGGATAGCGAATGCCGAACTTGCCATCAGCTCACTGCTTTGGGCGATGGAGTCCACGTCCATCGGCAGGCAATCCAGCAGTTCATGGTTATCGAAGGTTGCAAGGTGCATCTCTCCGGCAATGAGTTGAGGCAGCAGGTCATTCTGTTTTAGGTATCGCATCACCCCTTCAAACAGGGTGAACGAAGACGTAAAAAGCACATCCGGCACCCTTCCGTTTTCTGTACAAAACTCAGCCAGCATCCGGTATCCCGAGTCCACCTGGTAATCTGTCTGCAAGATCCAGTTTTCAGATACCGATATACCACTCCGCTCCAGCCCTGCAATAAACCCGCTTCGCCTGTCTTCGCTGGTTGACAACCCGGGTTGCCCGCCAAGAAACACATATTCCCTGGCGCTTCGCCAGATCCTTGCCGCGCAAGCATCTCCATCATTGATGCTGTCGCTTCAAAGGCATCAGTCACGGCAAAAGGCATTGTCGATTTGGGGATCCTGCGGTCAACCTGGACGACAGGCAAAGACGGAAGAAGAGTTTGGTAGAATCGGTCATCCGAAAGTGACGAGGCCACAATCAAACCTTCGATTTGCCGCTTAGCCAACCCTGTGACCACCGCTTTTTCTTGCTCCGGGTCATCATCCGTACAGGCAATCAGCAACTGGAGTCCGGTTTCACGGCAACAGGCTTCAAGTGTCCGGGCGATTTGAGCAAACCCCTGGTTGGTTAAATCCGGTATTGCCAGGCCAATTGCACCGGACCGCCGGGTTTTCAGCGACCGGGCAATACTGTTAGGCGAATAGTGATTGGCCCTTGCAACCGCCTTTACCCGTTCCCGCGTTTCTTCCTTTATCCGAAATTCAGAACCTTGCCCGTTCAGCACCAGACTGGCGGTGGTTTTGGAAACGCCGGCCAGCTCGGCAATCCGGGCAATGGTGATTTTCTTTGTATCCATATGGGGGATTAGCTTTTCAGGTATTCAGCCAGTTCATTCGCATCCGGCAGTGCCGTCATGGCACCTTTGGCAGTGGTAGCAAGCGCTCCACAGGCGTTGGCCCGGGCAATGACATCATGCAAATTCCCTTCGGCTTGCCAGTCATCACTTTCAACCAACCCAGCCAGCATTCCGCCTACAAAAGCATCCCCGGCTCCTGTCGTATCCACCGGTTGTACAGGTTTTCCGGTAATCAGCACCTGATTGCCTCCACTAACCACCAATGCCCCTTTCTTTCCCTGGGTAACCACCACCAGCGGAATAGCATAGTGTGTTGCCAGCCAACCCAGAGCAGCATCCAAATCCGGCTGACCGGTCAGGAACAGCAGTTCATCGTCGGAGAATTTAACCACATCCGACAACCCGACCGCTTTCATCACCACGGGAACCAAGTCCGCCGGGTTACCCCAAACTTCCTCCCTCAGATTCGGATCGAAGGAAACAAAGCCTCCAGCCTGTTTGATAGCTACCATTGCGCCAAGTGTGGTACTGCGTGATGGCTCATTGGCAAGAGCAATGGAGCAGACATGCAGCCAGTCCCCGCGCTGAAATACCGGAACATCCTCCGGCTCCAGGAACTGATCAGCGCTTGGCTTTACCATAAAGGTAAAACTCCGTTCTCCCTGCTCATCTAGGTCAACAATCACAGTTGAAGTCCGGTGTGCTTCATCCAGTTTCAGCAAGGTTGTATCGACGCCCTCACCAGTAAGCACCTGCTTCATAAAACGGCCGAGCGGGTCTTGCCCTACTCGGCCGAAAAAGCCGGTATCACCGCCCAGCCTTGCAATGGCAACTGCAACATTGGCCGGTGCGCCACCCGGACATTTTAAGTAGTGCGCGTCACCATCCGGGATCAGGTCAACAACTGCATCGCCGGTAAGCCAGACTCGAGACATGTTTGAATCCTCCTAAATTCAGTCTGATCGATTTTTGCTAAACCGGTTTAGCAAAACAAATTCGAATGCTGAAAATTTGATCCTCTCCGCGATTTCTGAGCGATTTGTCAGCATGGTGTACAAACTCTGATGATGTGGCACAGTAAGGCAATGAAAATGGCTGACATCACCCGACCAAAAAGTTAAGGTTGTCGCCAGTAATCTTAGAGGAATCAATACGTAATGACCGCACCCCGTAAGCGACGGCCAACCCTGAAAGATATTGCTGAACAAGTCGGCGTCACCAAGATGACGGTCAGCCGTTTCCTGCGGGATCCCAGCTCTGTTGCCGAAGCAACAAGAGTCAAGATTGAAGCGGCAGTCACTGAACTTGGCTATATCCCGAGCCGCGCCCCGGACATCCTTTCCAACTCCACCAGCAAGGCGATTGGTATTCTGATTCCTTCCCTGTCCAACCAGGTGTTTTCTGCACTTGTGCGCGGTATTGAGTCGGTGACAAGACCTGCCGGTTACCAGACCTTGCTTGCCCACTATGCTACAGCCCGGAAGAGGAAGAGGAAAAAATTGCGTCGTTGCTTTCTTACCATGTTGACGGTCTGATCCTGACAGAAAGCTCCCACACGGCGAAAACCATCAAAATGATCCAAACTGCCGGTGTGCCAGTGGTAGAAACCATGGATCTGCCGGAGCAACCTATTGATATGGCGGTCGGCCTTGACCACCGGGCAGCGGCAGCCGCGATGGTCGAGCAGATGATAAGTCACGGCAAAAGCCGGATTCTTTACCTGGGGGCACGAATGGACGTTCGTACCCGCCTGCGTATGGAAGGATACAATCAGGCAATGGTTTCCCACGGATTGCGCCCGGTGCATGTCCTGACTGAGGAATCATCTTGCTTTACCCTCGGCAGCCAGTTAATCGATAAGGCTTTAGACCAACATCCGGATACAGACGGCGTCTTCTGCACAAACGACGATATTGCAGTCGGTGCGCTTTTGCGTTGCCAGGAAAAAGGGGTGCAGGTACCGGAGCAGGTTGCCATTGCCGGGTACAACGCCCTCGATATAGGCCGGACACTCTCCCCCTCTTTGGCAAGTGTGCATACACCACGTAAGGAGATGGGAGAAGCGGCGGCAGCCATGCTGCTCAAGCGTCTGGCGGGTGAAAAGAGCGATGAAAGATACCAGGATCTGGGATACGAACTGGTTCTTGGCGGGAGTATTGGCTAAGGAACGGTTAGGTTACCCCCTATAAAAAAGCCCCGCAGGGTGAACCTCCGCGGGGCTTTTTTCTGTCTGCTGCCTTAGCTAACCAGCGCAACAGCCTCTTTTGACAGGCGGGTTACTTCAGCCCAGTCACCTGCATCGATCGCCGCTTTTGGCAGCATCCATGAACCACCAACGGTGGCAACGCAATTGAGCGAAGTGTACTGGTCAACATTTGCCGGGCTGATACCACCGGTTGGGCAGAAACGTACCTGTGGCAGTGGCGCAGCGATTGCACCCAGCGCTTTGGCACCGCCGTTGGCTTCGGCTGGGAAGAACTTCAGGTGGGTGTAGCCCATTTCCATCGCTTGCATGATTTCAGACGGTGTACTGGTACCCGGGATCAGCGGCGCTGTGCCGTTTTTTGCATGTGCAAGTAACGCTGGTGTCATCCCTGGGGAAATCACAAAACGCGCACCGGCAGCAACAGCTGCGTCATATTGTTCGGTGGTCAACACGGTGCCGGCACCTACCATCGCTTCCGGCATTGCTTCGGCAATTGCAGCAATGGCGTCAAGCGCACAGTCGGTTCGCAGGGTAATTTCAAACACAGAAATACCACCGGCAAGCAGTGCTTCTGCCATCGGAACGGCATCTTCGACTTTCTCGATAACCATTACAGGCACAACAGGGGATGCCGCAAAAACGGCTTTCGGATCTACTTTCCAGTTAGTCATGATTTTTCCTCAATCTAGAATGGTTGCACCACATTCAGCACTCGACACGCTCTTGCGCATCACCTTAAAAAATTCCCGTCCCCAGCCTTGCTGCTGCGCTTCCGGGTCATAGCCGTCATGCGTTCTGTCGCTCAGGTCAGCGACACATTCAAGGTTCCCGCATTGGCATCAAGACGGACGATGTCCCCGTCCTGAACTAATCCAATCGCACCACCGTGAACCGCTTCAGGCGTAACATGGATAGCTGCCGGGATTTTGCCGGAAGCGCCGGACAGACGGCCATCCGTCACCAGTGCTACCTGGTAACCGGCTTTTTGGATATTGCCAAGAACCGGCATCAGCTTATGAAGCTCAGGCATACCGTTGGCTGCCGGGCCATTGTGGCGAACAATGATAATGGCATCCTGGTTCAGCTCACCGCGCTGATAGGCACGCTCCACTTCATGCTGACAGGAGAATACCCGCGCCGGGGCTTCAATAAAACGGAACTCCTCAGCCACTGCCGACACTTTAATGACAGATCGCCCAAGGTTGCCATTGAGCACCTTCATACCGCCGGATGACTGGAACACTTCCTGGGAAGTCGCCAGTACAGCCGGGTTACGGCTTTCAGAAATCTCTTCCCAAACCAGCTTGCCATCGACAAGGTGTGGTTCTTTGAAGTAATCAGTCAGTTCCCCAAATACCGGCTTGGCATCCAGGTTAAGCAGGCCAGATTCCGCCAGACGCTTCATCAAACCCGGCACGCCTCCGGCTGCCTGGAAGGCGTTGATATCTTCCGGGCCATTTGGATACATGCGAACCAAAAGCGGCACAACATCAGACAGATCGCTGATATCGTCCCAGGTGAGTACCAGACCAGCCGCTCTCGCGACGGCCACCATATGGATACTGTGGTTGGTACTGCCGCCTGACGCCAACAGAGCAACAACGCCGTTCACAAGGCTACGGGCATCGACCACGTCACTCAGCGGGCGGTAAGCGGGGTTCCCACTGCCATTGATGCAATTCGGCGAGCGGTTTCATTGGTCAGCTCATGCCGCAATTCAGAATCCGGGTGAACAAATGCCGAACCCGGCAGCATCAGGCCCATGGCCTCAAATACCAACTGGTTGGTGTTGGCGGTGCCATAAAACGTGCAGGTACCCGGCGAATGGTAAGCGCTGCATTCCATTGCCAGCAGCGCATCACGCCCGGCATCCCCGGCTGCATATTTCTGGCGGACACTGACCTTTTCTTCATTGGTTATTCCGCTGCGCATTGGCCCCGCAGGTACAAACGCGGTGGGCAAATGCGCATAGGACAACGCACCCATTAATTGCCCTGGGGCAATTTTGTCACAGATGCCGAGCAGCAACGTGGCATCAAACGCATTGTGACTGAGTGAAAAAGCCGTTGACTGGGCAATCAGGTCGCGTGAAAACAGCGACATATCCATACCCGGCTGGCCTTGGGTGACCCCGTCACACATTGCAGGCACGCAGCCTGCAACCTGGGCGGTATGGCCCAACGACGCCAGCTCAGATTTGATCTGGTCCGGGTAATATTTATATGGTTGGTGCGCGCTCAACAAGTCGTTGTACGCACTGATAATCGCCACATTGGAGCGGGTCATATCCAGAATACGGGCTTTTTCGCCGCTGCAACCGGCAGCAACGGTATGGGCAAGGTTTCCGCAAGAAAGTTGGCTTCTTCCTTTTCCCTGGGCTGCCTGGCGTGAAATGTTCTCCATCCAGGCTTCACGACGCGCCTTGCTTCGCGCTTCAATACGGTCTGTAACCGCTTTTACAACCGGGTGGGTCATGCCAACTCTCCCAGAGCAACAACGGAGCGGGAAACCAATTCATCAATAGTGCAATCGATAGAGACAACGGCAACACCGTCTTCTCCGGCAGGGTGCTCCAGAGTTTCAAACTGGCTGGTCACCATACTTTCACGCATAAAGTGGCCCTGGCGGGATTTCATACGCGCCATGATCAGGTCATAATCACCATCCAGGAACAGGAACTGTACTGACTCATTACCCTCACGGATCTGGTCACGGTATTTGCGCTTGAGCGCAGAGCAGACAATCACACCCACTTCATTTTTGTTTTCCAGGCTGTAAGCCGCATCACGGATACGTTCGAGCCAAGGGGCGCGATCGTCGTCATTCAGAGGTGTACCTCCGGCCATCTTCTGGATATTTGCGCGAGGGTGCAGATCATCACCATCAATAAACTTGGCATCGAGTTCTTTAGCAAGGCGTTCACCCACTGTGGACTTCCCGCTGCCGCATACACCCATAACGACGATGCACTTACCTGCCATTTTTTCTACCTCTATCTCATTTTTGGAATTTGGCTGAGCTCTTGGCTTGTAACTTAGCATGTTACCGGTAACATGTTACCGGTAACAACCAGACTTGTGAAGCTACACACAATAATCTTTCTTCCGCGAACTTGCGGGCAAATGTAAAGGAACTAGTATGAACTCTGTAGTAACTACACCAGATGCAGGCTATCTGCTGATGGTGGCAGCAGCTTCCATTGCCTTGCTTCTTGTACTCATCATGCGCTTTAAAGTGCACGCCTTCGCATCCCTTACCCTGGTGAGTTTAGTCACTGCTGTTGCAACCGGCGTAACACCGGATAAAGTTGTCCCAACCATGATGAACGGCTTCGGCGGTACGCTGGCTTCCGTGGCACTGTTGGTCGGCCTGGGTACGATGATTGGCCGAATCCTGGAAGTGACCGGCGGCGCAAAAGTGCTGGCTGAAACACTGATTGGCCGATTCGGTAATGACAAAGCCCCGTTCGCGCTGGGCGTGGCCTCACTTCTGTTTGGTTTCCCAATTTTCTTTGATGCCGGCCTTATCGTAATGATGCCGATCATCTTCAGCGTGGCGAAGCAATTTGGCGGCTCAACCGTTAAATATGCCCTGCCTGCTGCCGGAGCGTTTGCTGTAATGCACGCATTCCTGCCGCCACACCCAGGCCCGGTTGCTGCCAGTGAACTGCTTGGTGCAAACATCGGCCTGCTGACAGTGGTTGGCCTGCTGGTTGCCCTCCCTACCTGGTACATCGGCGCTTACCTCTACGGTCTGTGGGCCGGCAAGCGTTTCGTGCTGCCACTGCCTCAGGCATTCCTGGCAAACCAGGAAGTGATTGATGAATCGAACAAACCGACTTTCGGTACCGTTATGGGCATCTTGCTGCTGCCTCTGGTACTGATTTTCATGGATACCGGTCTGCACACCATGACAGTGCTGGGCTGGGTAGACGGCGATGCTGGCTGGGTTAACTTCTTCCGTATGCTGGGTAAAACCCCTGTCGCCCTGCTGATTACCCTGATGGTGTGTCTTGCAGTATTTGCCAAAGACCACGGCATGGCGAAACTGGAAAAGCTCTGCGGTGACTCTCTGGCACCTATCTGCGCGGTAATTCTGGTCACCGGTGCAGGTGGCATGTTCGGTGGTGTACTGCGTGCAAGCGGCATTGGTAATGCTCTGGCTGACCTGCTGGCGGATACTGGAATGCCAGTTATCCTGGCGGCCTTTATCATCTCTACCGCACTGCGCGTAGCCCAGGGTTCTGCGACTGTTGCCCTGACAACGACTGCAGCGCTGATTGCTCCAACCGTGGCGGCGACTGTTGGCCTGAGCGAGTTTGACCTGTGCTTTATCGTGATTGCGATCGCCTCTGGTGCGACTGTCCTGTCTCACTTCAACGATTCCGGTTTCTGGCTGGTAGGCCGACTGCTGGAAATGGATGAGAAGACCACCCTGAAAACATGGACTGTAATGGAAACCCTGCTGGGCGGCGTTGCATTCCTTATCGTAGCGACATTAAGCGTGTTCCTTTAATTTCACGACGTAAGCAACACCAAAACAAAAAAGCAATGTAGAAGAGGAAAGGCGCCGGGGAAACCCGGCGTTTTTTTATAACCACCCCTTTGCGGCACGATATAAACGAGCCAGATGAAATTGATCGAAATCAATGTAAATTCAATTAGATATTTCGCATCAAACGAGAGTCCAATCACATGGATTCTACTAACAGTCTGATTTTTTGTTTTCCTGATTCTCAGCGTAGCATTTGATTGAAAAAAGCGATGGGATACATCGATTTTTCCCATTTCAAACACCCTTCGCCGGCTAATTATTATCCACTCGAACGCTACGGATATTGACTAATTTATTAGCCCAAAAAGAAGGAAGCAAAGCGATGAAAAATGCTGTTTTATTGGTAGCGGCGCTTATCGCTACCCCCGCACTTGCCGAACGGCAATCCGCTGAACCCATTAAAGCCATTGAACCGGCTGAAGGACTGGATACACAGAAAGTGGAACTCGGGAAAACACTCTGGTTCGACCCTCGCTTGTCCAAGTCCGGCGCCATTTCGTGTAACAGCTGCCACAACCTTGCCCGTGGTGGCACCGACAACATGCCAAGCTCTATCGGTCACGGTTGGGAAATTGGCCCCATCAACTCGCCGACTGTCCTCAATGCAGATCTCAACATTGCCCAATTCTGGGATGGCCGGGCAGAAGATTTGGAAGCCCAGGCTGGCGGCCCGATTGAAAACCCACTCGAAATGGCCTCAAACCACGAACTGGCTGTGAAAACGCTGAACAGCATCCCTGAGTACCGCAATTTATTTAAAGCCGCTTTCGGTACGGACGCCATCAACATCACCCAGGTCACAGATGCCATTGCCGAGTTTGAAAAAAGCCTGCGCACGCCGGATTCCCCTTTCGACAACTGGCTGAAAGGGGATGATAAAGCCCTGACAGATGATCAATTGGAAGGGTACGCCCTGTTCAAATCAAAGGGATGTATTGCCTGCCACAGCGGTCCGCTTGCCGGCGGACAGATGTTCCAGAAAATGGGTTTGATGAAACCTTACATGACCAGTAATGAGGCCATAGGACGCGCTGCGGTCACTGGCAATGACTCGGACAAGTTTGTATTCAAGGTACCGACACTGCGAAACATTGACCGCACCTACCCGTATTTCCACGACGGTTCAGTGTGGGATTTGAAAGAAGCAGTGAAAATCATGGCTGATATCCAGCTCAACTCAAAAATGACAGAGACAGAAGCCGACAAGGTCGTAGAATTTCTCAAGTCCTTAAGTGGTGAAATGCCACAAATTACTGTACCAAACCTTCCACCTTCCGGCCCAGACACACCAAAACCGGATGTGGGATAACATCGACGATAAAAAGGGCAGTTTAGCGGCTGCCTGCTACGTTGATGACGTTGATGCAGCACACATTGGAAGGACAAAATTAATAAAGCGACATGTCTAACAACTGACACTCGCCTTCACTCCCTCCTGCGACAAAATTAGCCAATACGATAACAAAACAGAACTATCACACTGATAGCAAAGTCGCTTTTGTCAACGGAGATGCCACCATGAGCCACCCTATTGTAGCTGACAATAAACCTAAAAAAGTCACCCTCAAGGAAGGGGATGAATATTATTTTTGTGCCTGTGGTCGCTCAAAGAGCCAGCCTTTTTGCGACGGCTCCCACGCAGGGACTTCTTTTACCCCAAAGCAATTTAAGGCCCAGGAAAGCGGTGAGGCTTACCTTTGTCAATGCAAGCACTCAGCAAATCAGCCCTTTTGCGACGGTTCACACAAGCAATTCAGCGCTGAGATGGTCGGCAAAGAAGGCCCCGGCGTCGGTACCTCCCCATCAAAAACCCCTGAGGCGACACCGACACCAGAAGAACCTACCGTTGCCTTTATACATCAACTGGCAAAAGAGGGGTTGTCGAACCTTGGGCATCACGGCCCAATGACGTCCATGGGCGTTCCCCGTAACCAACTCCCCCACTGGGACGACCTGCAAGTCATGGTTGCACAGATGGCAAGCAAGCCCTTGATGGAAGACACAGCGGTTTCAACAAAACTCATTGTTGGTCCCGAAGCCAGGAAACCATTGGAACTCGAAATTCCATTGTTTGTTTCGGACATGAGTTTCGGAGCCCTTTCCGAAGAAGCCAAAATCGCCCTTTCACGCGGCGCTGAACTGGCAGGAACTGGAATCTGCTCAGGCGAAGGAGGGATGTTGCCGGAAGAACAGGCTGAAAATTCACGCTATTTCTATGAACTTGCGAGTGCTGAATTTGGATACCAGGAGTCACTGTTAACCCAAGTGCAGGCATTCCACTTCAAAGGTGGACAGGGTGCAAAGACTGGCACCGGCGGACACCTCCCTGGCGCAAAGAACCGTGGCAAAATCTCTCAGGTTCGTGGAATCCCCGAAGGTCAGGCCGCCATCTCTCCCCCAACTTTCAGGGATCTCTCATCCGTTGCTGATTTTCGCCGGTTTGCAGATCGGGTGCGGGAAGTGTCCGGCGGGATCCCTATAGCTTTAAACTCAGCGCCAATCATATTGAGGAAGATATTCAGTTTGCCCTCGACGCAAGTGCGGATTACATCATCCTTGATGGCCGGGGCGGTGGCACAGGTGCCGCGCCGGAAATATTCCGTGACCATATCAGTGTGCCTACCATCCCGGCTCTCGCCCGCGCCCGTCGGTACCTTGATCAACAAGGTGCCAGCGGCCGGGTTACGTTAATTATCACCGGGGGATTGCGCGTCCCCATCGACTTTGTTAAAGCCCTTGCGCTGGGAGCTGACGGTATAGCCCTTTCGAACAGTGCCATGCAAGCCATTGGCTGTGTGGCTGCCCGGATGTGTAATTCCAATAACTGCCCTGCCGGAATAGCTACCCAAAAACCTGAGCTTCGACAACGTCTGGATATCGACACGTCTGCAGTACGACTCAAAAACTTCTTTGAGTCATCAGTAAGCCTGATGAGTGTTATGGCAAGGGCCTGCGGCCATCACGCTCTCAGTGAATTCAACCCAAAGATCTGGCCACCTGGCATCATGACATGGCAAGGCTCAGCGGGGTTAGGTATTCAGGATTCAGTAATACCTGATATTGAAACCATCTTTCAAAGGCCACTGTTATATACCCAAACCACCTCAAGGTGCGTGATTCAGAGTGATTTCAGTGCGTTCAATTCAAGGAAAATACCTGTAGGAATGGCTATTCCCTTTCAAAGGTATTTGACACAGAAGTGGACGCACTGAAACACTCCCGAAGGGCGAGTTTGATTGGCTCTCATTCTACGTTGCTGTTTTTTGATTTAGCGCCACTAGATCGTCAAAACAGCGCCTTGACTGCCAGCCAATCAACTCTCGCTGAATACTGCATCTTGAGGTGGCTTGGATATAGTGGCCTTAAGGACGGCATCCTTGGACACAAGGGATTTAAAATCCCTCGACGTTCTCTTTAATCCGCTTTAGTACGTGTCTTTGTGTTCTCTTTTCAGCAAAAAAAACCGGCACTTTCGCACCGGGTAAAACTTTACATAACGGAATGTGTGACGTATTCCATAGGTTCGAATCAATTGTTTTGCAGGGCATCCCCATACCCTGAAATTGACTCGACCGTTATATTATAACATAACAATTACTGCATCAATCGCAATTCTCACTACTCTGCCCTGCGATCAATCAAGCTCGGTTCTGGCAGGTCTTTTAGAATTTAGTTGATAACGATATGGAAATGATCCAAGACATGGTTGCAGAGAGTGGGTCAATGAGGGAAAGAATTTTTGCATACGAAAATTATTTGAATAATATGCAACTAATATCATTATGAGTTTGAAATAGAATTAATAAGCTTCTCAGAGCACGTGTTCAAATTTAATATCACTCATCAATTCCGTGATGTTTCCCACACTCACGCAAGTTTTAGTATCGTTGTAAACCGTTAACCCAAAAATGTGGATATAGTAATTACTCTGGTGTCTAGTTTGATTGCTCAATACACGAGATGTCAATTTTTATTCTCAAAGGACATCAGGTAAATCGACGAGTGGAATAGCGTAGTTCACGTTAATTATTTGGAGATTATCAATGCTAAAAAATATTTTTGCTTTGTTCTTCGTATTGTTGTTGGCAGGTTGTGGGTCAGCAGGCGGCAAAAAGGTGACTGATTTCTCAGAGCTTTCAGTCGGATATGGTTGGCTCGATGTCTCTGGTGTAGATGCGAATACTCTCGATTCGGTTGTAATATTTCAACATCGCCCTTTATCTGAAACGCCTTATTACCACGTAGCCGTTGAAAAATTTGAAAGTGGGTTCCTGTACTACTCATTCGCCTTCCCGAAAGGCTCCTTTGCCGCCTACTCAGCGGAAGGACAATCTTGTTTGGGTATCATTTGTAGCAATACTATTTATACCTATCGATTTGGCAAGCAAGGCGATGATGTTGCTGCGGTTTCGATAGATCAACCTGGTGTATATCACTTTGGTGACTACGCACTTGAAGAAATTAAAACTGGCCTTTTTGAGCAAGATAAATTCAAGGCAGTACCCGCAAAAAGTGCACCTACGAAAAAACAAATGCTTAAAGAAATTCTGGTCAGTGCTCAGGATGTACCCATTGTCGCCCAACGAATAAAAGCTGAGTTGGAAAAACTTCAGTGAGTATCTTCAGGCTTGTTTTGGTCGCTTTTTTCTTAACCGGATGTTCGGTTCCTCAAATATTACCTTCCACACAAAGTTTGTCGGGATCAGATGGCAAAATTGTTGTGATAGGGAAACTGGAGTTAGATCCTCCTTTAAATGAGACCCTCGAGCAGAAAACCCACTGGGTGAATTGGGGTGATGATCGCATTGTGAATAAGGTATTTGTTGCCACCAACTCTGAAGCTAACCCTGCCTTATCTGAACACATGTATAGCAGCGATTGGTACGCTACGATCGAAGCCAGTTGGGGAATCCCATTTATGATAGAAGCACCCCGTCAACCGATGACTTGGTTTAACGGGGCAGTGACTTATTTGGATGCGAAACTACAGGACAGATTATGGTTCCCAGGTGGACTGTTTTTTGATGTACCGGAAAATACCAACGTTATATACATTGGGACGCTGCGTTATAAAAGGGATGATTTTAATAACATAGTTCAAGTGGAAGTCATTGATGAATATCGTGAGACCATGGAGTATTTGGGACTGAATGGTTCAGAGAATCATAATGTCGCTATTTCACTCTTAAAATCAATTCGTTGATTTTCCCTATTTGTCTCCCATATTCACACGCTGATGACAACTCAGCGGGATAACCTCTTCAAGTCCCATGATTTCAAGCTCATGTGCGGCCTGTTTTGTCAGAGTTGTGGAGAGTTGCTGTTTCGCAACGCTGGTTGACACAACAGTGCAGAGCAACTCCAAAGCGCAGCTAAACACCGGATACTAAATTTTGTATCCGCTTATGGGTTGTGTCTTAAGGGGTATACTTTAGGCGTCAGATTTGAGTTTGCGTAATGTTCTCAATGCTGCGTCGAAAGCAGTTTTCTGTTTATGGCACTGCCTGCAAAGCGCCTGAAGATTTGATCTGTCGTTCGTCCCTCCATCTTCGGGCGGAATGATGTGATCAACTTCCCTGGCTTCTGTTGTTCGACCCTCAGCCTGGCATCGACGACAATGGGGATCTTCCAGTAAGACGAGCTTGCGGATACGCATCCAATTATCACCACGCGTATATTTAGATTTTGGTTTGGCATCTTCTACTGAAGCTTTATATTTGCCACGGGCTCGATGCTTTAAAGGTTTCATGGGTAAAAAGAGCCCCGGGGCTGTCACCTCCTCCGGGGCAAAGGCTCATTACTTTAAACGAAACGGAAAACCCGAATACCTTTGGTGAATATTCGAGCATCTAGATGTTAGACGCTACTAACACAGTTGTTAATAGCGAAATTGAATATACACTTGTTTCATTTTCTTTATGAGATATCTATATAATAAACAATGAGTTATGTTGTTATTATAAAGATCAATAGTTGACTACTCGTTAATCAATTGTTGGGCTCACCATGCCATTTATAACCAACCCTTCTGATTTCAGGTAAAAAAAACCGACGCTCTGCGCCGGAGTGAAATAATACATTTCAATTAGAGATACCTTTGAGTTGGCAAGTACTTTGGATAGGGACACACCACCATTTTGGCTGAGAGAGTGGAAGTCCACCCTTTATGACCCCAATAAAACACTACTATATTCCTGTATATTTAAATAGATCCGGCTTTATTTTATAACCAATTTTTTGGATAACGTCATATACCTTAATATTTATACAAACTGAACATCCGTTCTGGCACCCTGAATGCATTACATACTAATTTCGAAATATTAAACGTCAATTTTAAGAACATTTATCCTGCTATAGTGAGTATGAAGAATAACGATGAAGTCCTCTAACAGGGAATAAAAAAACCGGCGCTAAAAAAACGCCGGAGCAAATATTTGCTATGTCATAAAATGGACAACAGACTACTAGGTTTGCTGTTGCATAATGAGGCAAAAATCAGGTTGAGACGCATTTCAATCTGACCTTTTGCCTCACCGAGACAATATAACGTAACATGCATATTTCAGACACGCTGATTTGGTTATAATTTGACCAGATATGTGCGCGTCTTCATAAGCCTTAAATTTAAGACAAACAGAATGAATGTTCTGGCACTTTGAATGCTTTTACCTTGTGCCTGATTAATGGATAGCCTGATTTTTCCACTAAAAGAAATAATCAGTAGCATCCTATAATCATTGCTGGTTTTCTTATTAAGCGGTCCGGGTTGTAGTTAATATCGTGGAGGTTGGTTTTCAAAACCCGTCGGGTATTGTCTGTCCTTTGTTTCTATTTAAGTTTTTCCTGACAAAAGTGCTTACCTGAGCGTTCTGACTTGCAAGGTGGTCTGGTGCTGAACGTCAGAATGACACAGATACGCAACAATCACGGTCGGAATAAGAGGCACCACATCAGTACCACTATCAATCTGCAGCAGTGTTCATGCTTCTGGAGCCAAAACTAATTAAGTAAAGCCGACGTTGTCCTCATCCACTCACCTGAGGAAGGTTAAGATGGTGATTGGTCGCCATAAACAAAAAAGGCCACCCTTTCGGATAGCCTTAAATGCTTGAATTTTAATGGTGCCCCGAGCGACTTGAACCGGCACAACGCGAACGTCGAGGGATTTTAAATCCGTAATATAAAATCTTTTATTTCATATGGTTATGTCGATTTTTCATAATAAGAGCCATTTGGAGCACCTAATAGAATCAGATAGTTACCTACCTATGATTTCGAATATTCGGAAGAATTTTGTATATATGGTTAGTCAAAAAGCGTAACACTTGTGGTGTCTGACAGAGTTGTAAACCGTGTACAATTCATGAGCTGGTATCGGTCTGTACAGCGAGCTTACTACTGTGCTACTCCCGATATTCCACTATCAATTAATGAGCCTCATCAACCCTTAAAGTGAAACTATAATTTCACTTCAAATTTATTATCTTCATTTTAATATGTATATTCTAATGTACTTAATAATCTTGCTCATGCTTAAAACAGGTTTCATCCAATATCAACCTATTGCTTATAAAAAACAACATATCACTCTAAAGAAAATCCTTAAATACACTACAACCCCTGTAGAAATCATTAGTCAGACGTGTATTGCTCCATAACTCATGTCAGTGTTACATTTATGGAAAGTTGATAAAACGCAATATAAATTAGTAGCATAAGGAGACTATATGCTCACGGTTAAAACAATAACGTTGGGTCTTTTGACCTTGCTGCTATTCCCTTTAAAATTGTCGGCAGCCGACTTTGAAAATTGCAAAATAGTAGAAGTGGTAGTTTCTGGAGAATTAAATGCCCACGTAGCATTAGATTGTACCATTTCCAACAGACCCAGCTGCGCAACTGCTGGTCACTATTTTGGTTTTAATAAAAGCACTGAAACTGGAAAACAATACTTGTCGACAGTATTAACGGCATTTGCCGCAAATATGAATGTAGCGGGATATGTTGATAGTTCACCAAATTCCTGTCCAAGCTGGCAAACAAATGTCGCCCTACTAACTCATTTGCGTATAAAGAGGTAGCAAATAGCAAGTTAGGAAATGCCTTAGTTAGGTATGTGCGGGGGTAAGCCCCCCTTTAAAGACAGAGTTATATACTTTTCAGCTAATTTAATTGGGCCAGTAAAAGTCAGCATTGTAGTCGTCTGGAATGCTTGTCATTGATTTGATCGCCCTGCCTGTTTTGATATGCGCTGATTTCCACTCCGCAGCCGCTCTTCCTAAAGACACCATCCCCGATGCATCGAGAACCAAAGGCTGGTTATCACCATCAAACCATACAAAATCCGCCTCATCTGAAAACCAACGGTAGGTGTTGTTACCTTTTCGCAGTGCCTCGCCAGCTACGATAGTGGCACCGGTTATGTTCAAAAGGCTTTCCGGATCTGACTGGATTAACCTTCCCCGAAACTGAAAACCTGCTGCTATCCGGCGGTCCCGTTCCTGGTCAACCATCTCCGGGGTGACCACAGCCGTCGAGGTCAGATTTCGGCTAAATACTGCACCGTCCCAGTTGTCACCCACTCTCACCCCCTGATGACCACCGAGAGGGATCACTTCTCCCAACCCGAGATCTTCAAGGTATCGGCATTTTCTGCCAATAAAATCGCAGTGACTTGCTGTTCTTCCACAATGGCAAATTCCATCACCCCCTCCTTAATCATATAGGCACGACGATGACCACACCCTGGGCACCATAGCCGGCAACACCGGTGCTGCTGCCTCCCCCGCCACCACCTCCTCCGTAGCCGCCGCCCGCTCCACCATGAAAGGCGGGACCAACAAAATAGGCGTTTCCGGCGGGTTTACCGTTGTAAATTGCCAACTTGCTGTGACCGCCCGCACCAAAGGGATAGCGGCGACCATTTTCAAGCCT
>BAXG01000016.1 GCA_001310455.1 Photobacterium sp. JCM 19050 | reverse complement strand
TGCTTGAAAACCCGGGTTGGTACACCGCATACACGCCTTACCAGCCAGAGATTTCCCAAGGTCGCCTTGAATCTCTCCTTAATTACCAGCAAATGGTCATGGATCTGACCGGCATGGAAGTTGCCAACGCCTCCCTGCTAGATGAAGCCACTGCCGCTGCTGAAGCGATGGCACTTTGTAACAGAAGCAGTAAGAGCAAAAGTAACCTGTTTTTTGTTGCTGATGACGTCCACCCACAAACACTGGATGTTGTAAAAACACGTGCAGAATTCTTCGGATTCGACATCATTACCGGCCCAGTTGAAACGCTGGACAGCCATGATGTGTTTGGCGCACTGCTGCAATATCCCGGCTCTACCGGTGAAGTCCGCGACCTCTCTGGCATCATCGCGTCTGCCCAGGCGAAAAAAGCGCTCGTTGCTGTAGCGACAGACCTTCTCGCCCTCACCCTGCTTAAGGCTCCGGGTGAAATCGGGGCAGATGTCGTTATCGGCTCAGCACAACGCTTTGGTGTGCCAATGGGCTTCGGCGGACCACATGCAGCCTTTATGGCGGTTCGCGACAAGCTCAAGCGTACCATGCCCGGCCGCGTTATCGGTGTATCCATCGACTCTCGCGGTAATCAGGCGTTGCGTATGGCCATGCAGACCCGTGAGCAGCACATCCGCCGCGAGAAAGCGACGTCAAATATCTGTACTGCACAAGCGCTTCTGGCAAACATGGCCGGTTTCTATGCGGTTTACCACGGTCCAGAAGGCTCAAGCGTATTGCCCGCCGGGTACACCACCTTACAGCGTTAATGGCCGCTGCGCTGAACCATGCCGGAATCAGCCTGGCACACCATACCTTCTTCGACACCATCACGCTGGTGACCGGGGAGAGAACCGATGAGCTTTATAAAAAGGCCCAGGACGCCGGTTTCAACCTTCGCAAACTGGACGGAAAACTCGGTATCAGCTTCGATGAAACCACCAAGGTCGAAGAAGCTAATGCGTTGCTGAAAGCACTGACAGGCAAAGATGACATTTCAGCATTCTCTGATGCGGTTGAAGCTGATGAGTTCGCTGCCATTCCGGCGTCATGCCGTCGTACTTCCGGCTTCCTGACCCATCCGGTATTCCGAAGCTACCACAGCGAAACGCTGATGATGCGTTATCTCAAAAAGCTGGAAAATAAGGACTTCTCGCTGACCCACGGCATGATCGTTGGGAAGCTGTACCATGAAGCTCAATGCAGCAGCAGAAATGATCCCTGTCACCTGGCCGGAGTTCGGTGCCCTTCACCCATTTGTACCGGCGGAGCAAGCAGCCGGCTATTCAGAATTGGGCAAGCAGCTTGAAAAAATGCTGTGTGAAATCACCGGTTACGATGCCATTTCCCTGCAACCAAACTCCGGCGCGCAAGGCGAATATGCCGGCCTGCTGGCTATTCAGCGCTACCACCAAAGCCGAGGGGAAGGGCATCGCAACGTATGCCTGATTCCAAGCTCTGCTCACGGTACCAACCCGGCTTCAGCCTCTATGGTGTCACTAAAAGTTGTCGTGGTGGGATGTGATGACAATGGAAACATTGACCTTGACGATCTGAAGGCAAAAATCGAGAAGCACCGCGACGCACTCTCTTGCATCATGATCACCTACCCGTCTACCCACGGTGTGTATGAAGAAACCGTGCGTGACGTGTGCGAACTGGTTCATGAAGCCGGCGGCCAGGTTTATCTTGACGGCGCAAACATGAACGCACAGGTTGGCCTGACCAGCCCGGGCTTTATCGGCTCCGATGTTTCGCACCTCAACCTACACAAAACTTTCTGTATCCCGCACGGTGGCGGCGGTCCGGGTATGGGTCCAATTGGTGTCAAATCGCACCTGACGCCTTTCCTGCCAGGTCACGTTGAAACCGGAACCCATTACGCGGTATCAGCTGCAGCGATGGGCAGTGCATCAATCCTGCCTATTTCCTGGCTTACATCGCCATGATGGGATCACAAGGCTGACTGATGCCACCAAGGTCGCCATTCTCAATGCTAACTACATCATGGAGCGCCTGCGCCCGCACTACCCGGTTCTGTACCGCGGTACCAATGGCCGTATCGCCCACGAATGTATTATCGATATCCGCCCGCTCAAAGCGGAATCCGGTATCAGCGAGGAAGACATCGCCAAGCGCCTGATGGACTACGGTTTCCACGCGCCAACCATGTCGTTCCCGGTTGCCGGAACCTTGATGGTTGAGCCAACGGAGAGTGAAGACAAAGGCGAAATCGACCGCTTCTGTGATGCCATGATCGCCATCCGCGAAGAGATCGCCAAAGTCCAATCTGGTGAGTGGCCTTTGGAAAACAACCCGCTGGTCAACGCCCCACACTCCCAGGCAGACTGATGGATGCAGAATGGAACCGTCCTTACAGTCGCGAACTCGCTTGCTACCCATCAGTACAAACTCAGGATGCCAAATACTGGCCTGCCGTTAACCGTGTCGACAACGTCTACGGCGACCGCAACCTGATTTGCTCCTGTCCGGGAATTGAAAACTACATTGACGAGTAATAACTAAGAAGATTTTCCTTATCTTCCGCTGCCGGGCCAAGTGCCCGGCTTTTTAATTCAAAAGTTTCATCTTTCTTTCTTTCGCTTTCAGCGGATAGATACGTTAGCGTTATTCAGTATCTGGTTCAGAAAGGGGCAAAGAATGGACATCAAATTCGGTAAAACCGCCAAAGACTACGCCCGTCACCGGCAAGGCTTTCCAAGCTGTTTTTTTGATGGTCTGCTTGAAAACAGCACCATTAAACCCGGAGACCGGTTGATTGACCTTGGCACAGGTACCGGTACTCTGGCTCGTGGTTTTGCGCACAGGGGGTGTATCGTTACCGGCATTGACCCTGCCCCTGAACTTTTAGAACAAGCGCGTCAACTAGCAATGGATGAAGGGTGTATGCCAGAGTTTTCAGTTGGCACCGCAGAAAACACCGGGTTGGAAGCCGGTATTGCGGACGTTGTAACTGCCGGTCAGTGTTGGCATTGGTTTAACCCGCAAACTGCCACTGCTGAGATAAAACGTATTCTAAAACCTGAGGGCATCCTGATTATTGCCCATTTTGATTGGTTACCCTTGAAAGGTAATGTGGTGGAAGCCACGGAGCAATTGATTAAATCGTTCAATCCACAGTGGAATATGGATAAGGGTACCGGCATCTATCCCGAATGGCCGCGCCATCTTGGTGAGGCGAACTTCTCAGATATCACAACCTGCTCTTACGATATCAACGCCATCTACACACCGGAAGACTGGCGTGGCCGAATCCGTGCCAGTGCAGGAATCGCCGCCTCTCTTTCAGATGAAAACGTGGCTGACTTTGATGCAGCGCTAAAAGCCAGGCTCGAGACAGATTTCCCCGGAGAGTTGCTCGCCATACCGCATCGGGTATTTATTGTGCGCGCGTATTCTCCTGCACAATAATCTCATGTTCTGTTCCGGGGGCTTTAGATGTGAGTGCGTCAATTTTTCTGGTCTGCAAATGACTCAAAAATCGATGAAAAATCCCGTTGCCCGTTTCCTTTTCTTGCATGGGAAACATACAGGCTCCGGGCAAGTGAGCCCAGGGGCGTGCTCGATTGCGAATGCAGTGCCGCTTCCTGTGCGAGCCCCAGATCTTTCACCATCAAATCCACCATAAAGCCGCCCTGGTAACCATTTGAAGACGGCACGTTTTCCATCACACCCGGGCACGGGTTATATTTTTCAAGTGACCAATTTCCGCCGCTGCTGACTTTCATAATGTCTGACAGCACTTTAGGATCCAGCCCGTTGTCTATCCCCATTGACAGTGCTTCACTGGTTCCAGCCATCAGTATCGCCAACATCATATTGTTGCAAATTTTGGCTACCTGCCCAGCTCCAGCGCCGCCCGCATGAAAGATATTTGCTCCCATAGCTGACAACACAGGGTTAGCCCTTTCAAAAGCTGCATTACTGCCACCACAGATAAAGGTCAACGTCCCGGCCTGCGCACCACCCGTACCACCGGATACTGGCGCATCGATGAAATCCAGGCCTTTAGATTTCGCCTCTGTTGCAACTTGGCAGGCGCTGGCGGCATCAATAGTTGAGCAATCAATCAGAAGTGTTCCCTTACCAACAGCTTCAAGTAAACCGGTTTGCGTATCTGTGCCTAAATACAGTTCACGAACATGTTTGCCGGCCGGAAGCATGGTGATAACAATCTCAGCCCCAGCAGCGGCTCCACATGACGTAGCGGCAGCCAGCCTCCCGCGTCCTGCAATGCCCGGACTGAAGTGGGGTTGAGATCATAGCCGGTAACGGTTGCACCGCTTTTCACCAAATTGACTGCCATTGGCAGCCCCATATTGCCAAGCCCGATAAATGCCACTGTTGCCATGGTTCCCTCCATTGCAGAATTTCACGAAAGATTCCGGCCTCAAATCAGCATATCTACACACTCAACCCTTGAGTAGCTGGTGTTGTTATTTCGTGCTCAGGCTCTCACAGAGATAATCAATCGATTTAATATTAATGACGAAGTATGGAGAGTGACACGCTGCGGGAGGAAGGTTTTTTAATATGAAAAACCCCGCATTGCGGGGCTTAGAAATCTTGAATATCAGCGACAATTATCAGAAATCAAAGGTTTCAACATCACGTCTTTTACGTTGTAAGTGCCATCCAATGAACGGAATACTTTTGCATTCCAGACATCGCCGTTATCCAGACGGAAATCGATGTCATAGTTCATACCCGCGACAACCTGCTGGTGGACGCTGATGATGTCGTCAACGTTATGGTCACCGGCAATATCCTGAAGGGCAGCTTTAACAGCCCCTTTCACCATTTCGTTTACTTCGCCGGATTGCCATCCGCCGGGGACTGCGCGTTCTACCACGCAGTTGTCTTTTTTTAACACCGCAGAAGGCTCACTGCTGCACGCCATAACTGAAGCGGAGGCGATGGCGACAACCAGAATTTTTTTTGTACATCGTTTTCAGCCTGTTTATAAAATCTCTCTCAAAGACCGGTCTGTACTCTGAAAGTTCACAAAAGCCGGCGAATTTCCCCAACCGGCTTTAAAATAAGAACATATTTTAACCCAATGTGTTTCGATCAGATACGCAAATCGACGGCAATTCACGAAAGGCGTTTGGGAAGATAGACAGTAAACCGACTGCCATTTGCATCCCCCGGTTCCTGGGTGATGGTTCCCCCCAAACGGCTGACAAGGCGTTTTACCAGATGAAGGCCAATACCCCTTCCCTCACCAGGCTTAGTCGTCACACCCCGCTCGAAAATACGGCCAGCCAATTTCGGCGAAATCCCCCCGCCTTCGTCTTCAATTTCAAAAATCAGATCGTCGCCGTAGTCAGACATAGAGAGCACCACTTTCTGACCCTGATGGCTCACTGTGGCTTCCATCGCATTATCCAACAGGTTCCCGACAATACTGACCAACTGTTCCCGTGGGAGGGTCTCCGGCAGGTCCGTCATGCGGCTTTCCGGGTCAATCACAAGCTCAAGTCCCAATTCCCTCGCTCGGTTATATTTACCCAGTAATGCCCCTGACAGCACAGGATCTGGCACCGCTTCCACCAGCAATTGGATCAGTTCCTGGTGCCCGCGGGTTTCCTGCCCGATAAGTGCCAGCGCTTCATTGTTGGCACCCAACTGGATAAGGCCTGCTATGGTATGCAGCTTATTGGAGTACTCATGTGACTGTGCGCGAAGGGAGTCGGCATATTGTTGGATTTGGGTAAGTTTGCGGCTGACCAGTTCCAATTCATCTTTCAAGCGGAAACTTGATACCACACCAGTGACCACATCGTCTTGTAAAAGAGGGAGCCGGTTTACAATCAACCGCTTTCCCCTTAGCACGACATCCCGGTCGTACTGGGGTTTTCCGCTTTCCAATATTTCCATCATCTTACTGTTGGGGAGAACATCCCTGATGGGCCTTCCGGAAAGCGGCTGGTCGGTCGACAGGCCCAGCATTTCTACCGCAGCTTTGTTGAACGTCGTTATATGCCTTCCCGGTTGATAGAGATGATACCCTCCCGCACAGTTTCCAATGTCGCATTTCGTTCCTGGAAAAGCTGCCCGATTTGTTCTGGCTCCAACCCGAAAATGGCTTTTTTGAAATGCCCGGCAAACCACAATGCAGTAAGTACGCTGAGTGTGAAACTTGCGCCGATAACCAGGTAGAGTGTGGAACGGTATTCGTTAATGATTTCCTCTACCCGGTCGAGCAGGATTCCCACCGAAATGATGCCAATCACTTCCTCTCCGGACTCGTCAAAAACCGGCGCTTTGCCCCGCATAGTTGCCCCAAGGCTGCCAACAGCTTTAGCGACATAGGGTTTTCCGTGGAGTAAAACCGGATCGTTGTAATCCCCGTCATCATCAAACATCGGTTTGCCAAGGCGCTCCGCAAGAGGATGTGCAAGCCGGATACCCATATAGTCGCCGATCACCACAAACCGGGCCTGGTTTCGTTCAGCCAGGTTTTTGGCAAGCGGATTCAGCCGGTCGCTGTCACGCGCAGCGACGGCCTGCTTGATTTCGGGCATGGTCGCAATGGTCTGTGCAATATGAAGCGCCCGTTTCCCTATCTGCTCATCAAGAGACTGATTTAGATAATGCAGTGCAAACAAGCCAATAAACCCGGTTTGTAGCAGTGCCATCAGACCAAGGATCAGCACCATTCTGGTTTTCAACTTTAAGGCACGAAGAGATAACACCATATTTCGTCCATCCCGCTCATTTCACTGTTTATCCTAATAAAAATCGCCGCCACCTGCCTGTGAACTTTATAAACAAAATGACTTTTAAGGATAGAAAAGCCATTACAGCCAAAATCTATGCAACATTTCATTCACAAATTAAGTTTGACGTGTAAACCAACGACAATAAGACAAGGAAAGAGGTCGAATCATGTTTGCCAAATTACTTGGAAAAAAACGCTCTACTCATGGCACTGGCTGTCGCATCTTGCCTCAGTACCGGCGTAGCACAGGCTGCACCTGAATCTGTTCACTTCCTTATCCCCGGCGGAGCCGGTGGGGGTTGGGACGGGACTGCCCGAGGTACCGGTGAAGCACTCACACGTTCCGGTATCATCGAAACCGCTTCCTACGAAAACCTGTCAGGTGGCGGTGGCGGTAAGGCGATTGCTCACCTGATTGAAACTGCCGATCAGGCCCACGACACGCTGATGGTGAACTCCACCCCGATTGTTATCCGTTCACTTTCCAAAGTGTTCCCTCAGTCATTCCGTGACCTGACTCCAATTGCTGCCATCATCGGTGATTACGGCGCATTTGTTGTCCCTGTCGATTCCAAATACAAAACTTTTAAGGACGTTGTTGCTGATTACAACGAAAACCCGCGCTCTGTCTCTGTCGCTGGGGGTTCAGCCCGCGGAAGCATGGACCATCTGGTCGCAGCCATGGCATTCGGTGCTGCCGGGGGTGACCCGCGCAAAGTGAAATACGTTGCTTATGATGCCGGTGGTAAAGCAATGGCCGGTTTGCTTTCCGGCGAAGCTGCACTGCTCTCTACCGGTTTCAGTGAAGCCCTCGCTCTCGCAAAAGCCGGAGAGGTACGCATTCTGGCAGTCACCAGCGATGAGCGCTCCTCAGCCGCGCCGAATGTGCCCACTCTGAAAGAGGAAGGCTATGACGCGAGCTTTGTAAACTGGCGCGGATTCTTCGGTGCACCGGGGCTCCCGACTGACCAGGCAAAAGAGTATCAGGCGATGCTGGAGAAAATGTATGCCACCGGCGAGTGGGCAGAAGTGCGTGACCGTAACGGCTGGACTGAAATCTTTATGCCGGGTGATGAGTTTGTTGCCTTCCTCGAGAATCAGGAAGTGGTTGTCGGTGACCTGATGCGTGAACTTGGGTTCCTGAAGTAACTCTGCATTACTGGCCGGGCAGCTATACCCGGCCTTTTCCGCACCTGCCGCCCTGGAGTATTTCTATGTCGTTTACCAGAGACGTGACGTTAACAAAAGACCATATTGGTGGTCTGGTGTTCCTGTGCCTTTCGATAACCTACGGATATTACGCAAAGCTTATCCCGATGTTGCCGGGAGACGAATATGAGCTTTCATGCCCAGACCCTGCCCACTTTTCTCTCCTACGCCGGTGCAATTATCTCCGTGCTGATGATTGTAACCGGAAGCCGCAGCCGAGATGATGCCGTGTCACTTGTGGCTACAACTTCAAACTGGTTGCCAAGCTGTTAGTGCTAATCCTGGTGTTTTCCTTCGCTCTGAAGTGGGTTGGATTTGTTCTCTCAACCATTATTTTCCTGATGGGCGGTTATTGGCTGTTGGGCGTTCGGGATGCAAAAACACTGATTGTTGCTTCTGTTCCCTTCGCCGTGGGTATTTGGTTTGTTCTGGCGCAACTCCTGGATATTTACCTTGCGCCGGGTCGTTTGTTTGAAACCCTTCTTGGAGGTTAAGCCTATGTTAGATGGAATTGCAACCGGGCTTAGTACGGCGTTGATGCCGTTTAATATTTTGATGGTGGTGGTCGGCTGCTTTGCCGGAACCTTTATTGGCATGTTACCGGGGTTGGGCCCGATATCTGCCGTCGCGTTGATGATCCCTGTGACTTACGGCCTGGATCCAGCGTCCGGCATCATCCTGATGGCCGGCGTGTATTACGGTGCCGTATTCGGTGGTTCAACGTCCTCAATTTTGATTAACGCCCCGGGCTGTGCAAGTACCGTGGTGACGGCCTTTGACGGCTACCCGATGGCGCAGCGCCAGATGGCAGGTAAAGCCCTTGCGCTGGCGGCTTACAGTTCGTTTACCGGCGGTACGATTGGTGCCATCATCCTGTTGTTCGCAGCACCGGCTCTGGCTTCTGTGTCGCTCAGTTTCCAGTCCAGCGACTATTTCGCGCTGATGGTGCTCGGCCTGACCGCCGTCTCGGCATTTCCGGAAAAGGCCAGGTACTCAAGGCGATGATGATGACCGTTTTCGGCCTGATGATTGCCACTATCGGGACAGATGTTATCACCGGTGCGCCCCGCTTTACCTTCGGCAGTATGGATTTGGTGGACGGCATCAGCTTCCTGCTTCTGGCGATGGCAACTTTCGCCCTTGCAGAAGTGGTGATGACGGTGATGAAAGGCCAGCACAAAGAAAAAGACCCAGACATGGATACCGAATCCCTTGGCAGCATGAAACTGACCAAAGAAGAGGTGAAAGAAGTTGCCCCAACGGTTGGCCGTTCTTCTCTGTTTGGTTTCCTTGTCGGTGTCCTGCCGGGTGCCGGTGCAACCATTGCGTCTTTCCTTGCCTATGGTCTTGAGCGAAACCTGGCTCCTGAGCGGCTGAAAAACAATTTGGTAAAGGCGCGCTACGTGGCCTGGCTGCACCAGAGTCCGCCAATAACGCCGCATCAACCGGGTCATTTGTGCCCTTGTTGACACTCGGTATTCCGGGTTCCGGAACGACTGCAATCATGCTGGGAGCGCTGATTGCGTATGGCATCCAACCCGGCCCTCGTCTATTCGTTGATAACCCGGACGTGTTCTGGTCGGTCATTATCTCTATGTACTTTGGCAACATTGTACTATTGATTTTGAACCTGCCTCTGATTCCATACATTTCGCGGCTGCTGGCTATCCCGCGCCCGATCCTGATTCCGCTTATCCTGTTCTTCTCGATAACCGGTGTCTATCTGGTCAGCTTCAACACTTTCGATATCAACATGATGGTGCTAATTACCGTCATTGCCATCTTCCTGCGGTTACTGGACTTCCCGATGGCTCCAATGTTGCTGGGTTTTATTCTTGGCGGGATTATGGAGAACAACCTGAGCCGGGCATTAATTCTGTCTGACGGAAGCTTCTCATTCCTCTGGGAGCGCCCGATTACGCTGGGCATCATGGTGGTTGCAGTGGTTCTTATGGTTCTGCCTCTTTTCAACCGCTTTGCCAAAAAGCCCGGGTTGAAAGAGAGCATCAAAAGTGGTGCAGGTATTACCGCAGACAAAGGAGAAGGTTAAACCAGTTGGTGTCACCCAACCCTACATTAAGTGACTTTTCTTTTCCGTTACTTCGACATTTGCCCCTTTATCTCCTCCCATGAGAAGGGGCATTTTTTTCCCTGCAGGTTTATTGGAAATTCATCCTCCTTCAGTAAAGGCACGCATTACACGCACCACAATCTGATTCAGTGGAATCTAACTAAAGGCAAAAAACCCGCATAAAAATCTTTTATTTATCGCCATAAGCACATAGCATCCTGCCTCATATCCATTAACGGCCTGTCTTTACGAACCATGCGTACCACCGCTTCAGTGTGTTTCTCATATCTCTTTGAATCACAGTATATAAACCGGTTGTCTGTACCTCTTTCTGGAATGATTCTTCAATAATGAAAAAACTGCTCGTTGTGCTTTCTTCTGCGCTGCTGTCAGCTTGCACCATTAACCCCTATGCGCCGGATTGCGATTGCAATAACACCACGGTCTATCCCCCGGTAACGGAATCCCAACCGGATAAAAACAAAGAAGCGTTAGAAAAGCTCTACAAATACCTTGCCGCACAGGTAAAGAAACAATGGGGTGACGACGAATACCTGGAGTCTGGCAAGCACCGCTATGTCAAATATATCGACGGATACCGCACCCGCGCTCACATAGATTTTGATGCCGGCAAGATTTACGTTTCGACTGTCTCCCAGAACCAACCAAAAGAGAAATTGCAAAAAGCCATTGTCCAAACCCTGTTGATGCCGGCTGATCCCCAGCATGCCGAACTGTTTACCGATAAAGAAGTGGTACTAAAAGGCAAGCCATTTCTGCTGGGGCAGGTCGTTGACCATGACGGAAAACCAATTGAATGGGAATGGCGAGCCAACCGGTTTGCCGATTACCTGATCGCCAACAAGTTGCAATCCAAGACCATCAAACACGGCAACGCCTATTACGTGCAGATAGATATGGTGAAAGATCACCTTGCACAGCGTGAATACCAGTACGCCCACTTAGTTCGGGATGCTGCACGTCGCTACAATCTGTCTGAAGATCTTATCTATGCAGTTATCAAAACCGAGAGCAGCTTTAACCCTTATGCAGTGAGCCATGCCGGCGCATATGGTCTGATGCAGGTCATCCCGAAAACAGCAGGTGCTGATGTATTCAATCTTGTGAAAAACAAACCGGGCATTCCAAGCAAGGAATACCTGTTTGACCCGGCTAACAATATCGATACTGGCGCGGCTTATCTGCATATTTTGAAAACCCGCTACCTGCGCGATGTGAAGAACCCTACTTCGCGTCATTTCAGTATGATTTCTGCCTACAACGGTGGTACAGGTGGCGTGTTAGCAACATTCGATTCTGATCGTAAACGGGCAATGGACAAACTCAACCGACTGAACGCCCGCCAGGTTTACGATGCACTGACAACCAAACACCCCAAAGGCGAAGCGCGTCGTTACCTGCAAAAAGTGCTCTATTTCCAGAAGGATTTTAACGAAGGGAAAGTGTAGCGCCGGAAAAACAACGCCCCGGTGACCAAACCGGGGCGAATGCTTTTTCCTATTGACGCAACACATTGTACTACTGATGAATTAAGGAGGCCATCCCTGGCTGTTGATGAGCATCAACTCTGGCTGGGTTTGCCTACATAGACATACCCATATTCGCGTTTTCTTTCTTCCCCACTCGGTAATACCAGACAGACAGAGGAATAAAGACCAGATTCATCAGTGTTGTAAAATTCAGCCCAAAACCGGCCTCATGAAGGCTGCGAACAGTTTCACGCGAAGCGCTCCAGTCAATACCACTCGCAACGACATCCAGTAGCAAACCAGTCACTAAAATGGCGACATACAGCAACCCAACCATCCATTTTGCAGGTTGTTTCCCATAGTATTTTGCATATACCCGGGTCATTGGAATGGTCAGTACGTCCGCGAGAATAAAGCCCATCACGCCGCCGAATGAAATGCCACCATGCCAAAGCGCAGCGGCCAACAGCAGGTTACCGACAGAGCAGACATAGGCAATAACAGCCACAAAAATACCAATAACCACATCCAACAACGAATGAAGCCAGGTTGGCAAACCAAATTGGTTGCTGATGAAGACATCACGCCACCAATCCTGCGGAATAAGGGCGATAAGTAATGACGATACGACCACGCCGATCAGTATTTCCTTGCCAATCATGCTGATATCCATCTGGAAATACCCTGCACTTCGGCGAATTTTCTGACCCAGCGACTCTTTATTCGCCATTGGCTTAGCTTCACTGCAATGATCATGGTGCCCGGCATGGGGCATATTCATGCCTGCTGCTTTGTCATGCTCCATGGTGCAATGTTCCATGCCCGACATGCCGATCCCTTGGTGTGAAACGGATTTTTCACCTTCACCCAGTTTCTCACGCAGCGCTTTTTCCTGCTCCTTCGGGTAAGCAATGGTGAACAGAACTGCAACGACGACAATCAGAATCAGTCCGCCAGCCACCTCCCCCCAAAGGAACTGCCAGCCCAACAAGGTCACAAGTACGATAAACATTTCAAGAATCAGGTTGGTACTGGAAACCAGAAATGCCATCGCGTTAGATAATGTGGCCTTTTTCGTCAACAAAGTGCGAGAAAGGCTTGCCGCGGCGTACGAGCAGGAAGATGAAACCATACCAAGGACAGTCGTCAGCGCGAGGCTTTTAGGTGTGGTTTTACCCAGATTGTTGGCAACGGTATCAACCGGCAAAACATGGCGGAGAAGGATGAAAGCATCAGACCGAATGCCAGAGGCCAGTATATCTGCCAAACCATACCTGCAAAGGTATCAATGACGTGCATGATAAGCATGCCGCCTTCGTGTTCCATGGGAATACACCTCAGAATAAAACCGGCAATGAGACGCGCCGGGATGTCGAGAATGCCCCATATTAGAGAATGGCAATCGTCGGCGCAAAAGGCAGAGATGCACATTAAAATTTAATTTTAATTCATATACTTCAACATGTTAGCGATTAGTTGAATAGTGCCGTCTTAATATCCAATTCCCAACACAAAACCGCAACCACCATCACAGAGTAAATTCGATTGAAAGGGTCATAAAATTATGGAGTTAGCACGACTCTAATCACCGTTAGTTGTTAAATCCGCAGAGGTGATGACAACTTGTACTAAAATAAAACCGCAAACAAGGTTTGCGGTTTTATTTTATACTCATCTGGTTTCAGTTCTGATTTTAAAAGACTTTGTGCAATCTCAGCATATCTTTATGCTGAAGTCCGTTTTCAAATATCGGGTCTTCGTAGTTATCGAGAAAAAAATCCGGAATGACACCGGTAACCCGGAATCCATATTTTTGATAAAAAGTAAGCTGGTACCCAAACGCACCTGTACCAAGCGCTATTTCCCGGATACCTTTTTGCTCAACATCATCAAGGACAAATTGAAGCAGCCCGGAGCCTATCCCACGTTGATGGAGACAAGGGTCTACAGCAATATTGAAGAGCTCGGCGTTCGTCTCCGACGTGGGTTTCACCACACAAACACCCACAATTTCAGTCAACCCACGCACCTCGGATTCAGCCACATAGCCCCATGCCCCATCCAGATAAGTGCGAATACACGCCTCAGAAGGGTCAGCTTCCAGCAGCAGTTTCATCGGCAGAACTTGAGTTGGAACTTGTTTGAAGTTCATCGGCACCACACTATGCAATATTTGCAGCAAGCTGCTTTAGAAGCTCCGCGGCGGGAATGGACTTGCACCCGGATACGTTCTGCCCGCACCACAATGGAGTAAAGTCATCCCTGCCTGCACTTTCAAAGCGCTGGCGCAACTGAGTGATTTCTGTCGCTGCGTAAGGGAAAGCCGGGGCGGATTCATTTAAGTACCCGAGCTCAGACATTGCCCGATTCACTATTCCCCGAGCAGGGCGCCCGGAGAACAAATTGGTTAATGCGGTATACTGTGCCCGTTTTTGTTGCAATGCCTTTCGGTGAACAGTTCCGGTTGTGGCTTCGTCGCACAGCAAAAATGCGGTTCCTACCTGTACGGCATCGACGCCAAGTTTCATCGCGGCGGCAACCCCTTCTGCATCCGCAATACCGCCGGCAGCAATCACCGGAACATTAACGGATTGGGTAATCTGCCGGGCAAGGGAAAACATTCCAACCTGTGCTGAAAGGTCATCGGAAAGAAACATACCCCGGTGACCACCGGCCTCATAACCCTGCGCGATGATGCCATCAACACCGTTTTCTTCGAGCCAAACCGCCTCATCAAGCGTCGTTGCAGAGGAAAGAACTCGGCTCCCCCACCCTTTTACCCGCTTCATCAGATCTTTGTCAGGAAGGCCGAAATGAAAGCTGATTATTTCCGGATTAAATGGTTCGATAGCGTCGGCAATCTCATGGTTGAAAGGCATTCTGCTGGCTGACTCTACCGGTGGCGGGCATTCAATATCCATTTCAGCAAAATAGGGAGCCAGCGTATCTTGCCAAACCAACTGCTTCTCAATATCGAATTCCGGCATTTCATGGCAGAAAAAATTGAGGTTAAAAGGTTTGTCTGTCGCAGATCTTACAGCGCGGATTTCATTTACAATCTGCTCAGCATTCAGCATGCCACAAGGAACAGACCCCAGCCCACCAGCTTCACACACTGCAATGGCCAGACGGCTGTCCTGAGCGCCGGCCATCGGCGATTGGATGATCGGCAACCGTGTTCCGGTTATCGTATTCAGCCGTTATTTGACTTCTCTGTCATTTTCTCAGTCCTTCCCTGTCGATATTACAGCCAGCGTCTTACCCGCATTTTATAGTCGTCATAATCATTGAATAATCCGGAAAGATAACGCTCTTCAGGCTTAATTTGAAATTGCGTCATATACAAAACAAATCCCACGGATACCGGAATACCCGCCCAGCTATGCCAATAAAAAGATGCCGCAAAAATGATAAACACAAAGCCGACATACATCGGGTTTCGGGTGATTTTATAAATACCGGATGTGACCAGTGACGATGATTCGGTTTTCAACATCGGGTTAACCGTTGTTTTTGCCCTGCGGAATTCAAACACGCCCGAGAAGATAAAAACCGCACTGATGACAAGGCTCAACAATGCCAATAGACCCGACGCCGGGGGTGCGAACCCAAAGGATTCTACACCTGATAAGCCGTAAGTAAGTGCACAGGCAATAACCAGTAGTGCCAAGGGAGGAATTTTGAGTTCAAGAAAAGACATTATGTCTCCGGATAAATAGGTTCCTTTGGGCTCAATAATATACAGCGCATAGGGTTGTTGTCCCGAAACGGCGTTGATTCAAAATGTTACATCCATTGCCTCAACACAAAAAACACCACAAAACTGATGATTACCGTCAGAAGGACATTGCGGGTAAACCATGCCAGCAAACCGGCGACAAGTGCTGCCAATAAATAGGGATTGTCCGAAGACAGAGCCAAATCCTCGTCCTGAATAAACACAATGGGTGCCCACAGTGCGGTCATCACCGCCGGGCCCGAATAAGAGAGCAAATTCCTAACCCGGGCAGACAGTTTTATCGGCAACTTTGGTTCAAGGAAGATATACCGGCTGGTGAAGATAATGGCGGTCATAACGATGATCGTTACCCAAATCATTCTGCCTTCCCCGTCATCTGTTGAACAAAATAGCCCGTAAACATGGCAACAATAGTGGCTATCATCAACCCGCCACCGATTTCGGCTTTTTCCAACCACACTGACAACACCAATGCTGTCACCACAGTGACTAACGTCGCTTTGTTTTTAATACTGGGAACGACAATGGCGATGAAGGTAGCTGCAATCGCAAATTCCAGCCCCAGTTGATCAAGGTCAGGAATAAGCTCACCGGCTGCAATGCCGGCAAAACTGGCGAGATTCCAGCACAGGTAAAACCAGAACCCGGCTCCCAACGCATACCAGCGATTAAACTGATCCGGCGATTGGTTAGCCGTCAGGGCAAACAGTTCATCTGTCAATAAAAAGCCCAGTCCATATCGCCACCGGCCGGGTAAAGCGCCTATCCGGTCGCGCATTGAAATGCTGTAAAGAAGGTGACGAAGGGTAATAATGATCGTGGTAACAACGATAGTCCAGAATCCGGCATCAATTTTAAAAAGTCCGGATGCCGCCAATTGCGCGGCTCCAGCAAACACAACCGCGGACATGGCCTGTGCCTGAAACGGGTCAAGCCCGGCTTCAATCGCAAATGACCCGGCCAGTAACCCCCAAGGTAACACCGCCACACATAGTGGTGTGACGTCCAGCATGCCTCTTCTTATTTGTCTGGTATATTCGGCACGATCTGACTTGCCGGAGATACCTGACCCGGAGGTATCCTTCATATTTATATCCTTATTTTTATTGATTATCCGTTCTAAATAACACTGTTCTAAAACGCGCTGCCGTACAGTGTTGCACATATTGGATGGGATTAGCGACCGACTTCTTTGCGATGGCACGTCTTTACGGTTTCGTCATATTTACGAGCATGCCTCGTAAATGTGAGGTATAGTTAATAGCAAGGACTTAAGGAGGCACCTATGACTGCAATGTATCAAGCAAATACTCATTGGCAGGATCTGCCCAGCACTGCATTCATTGTAAAAGTGGGCCTGGAACTCGATATTTTCAGTAACCGAGCAAAGAAGATTCAGATTATCCGAGAAGGCGTTTCCGGCACTGTCCTGGAGAAAACAGTTAAAGGATATCCGGAACAACGCGCCCTTTTCTGCGCTGTGTTGGGGACAGCATCAACAAACTTATCTCGGCTGTACAAAGGCCAGCTCGACAAACGTAAATCTGAGGATTTCTTGCATCTCCTAGGCGTGTTAATGGCGGTTACCGATCTGTACGACGGCGATCAAGCATTGGTAGCAGAATTGCTGAACACGCGAATCCCTGCACTTGGCGACCAGAGACCAATAGAGTTGCTCGATACCTTTGAAGGCAGAGAACTGGTGAAAGAATATCTCAATAAACTCTGCTGGGGGGAATTTGTGTGAAGCTGTTTCGCATCTGCCCCGAACAATATCTGGAAAACTACTCCGGGATGGGTGCCAGTTTTAATGATGGAGCCAGATGGAACCAACCTGGCATCCCGGTAATGTATTTTTCTCCGTCAGCTGCGGTCTCCATGCTGGAGATGGCCAACTACCTCCCAACACCACGTCTGGTACCAAAATCATTTCGGCTGGGTACTTATGAGCTTCCCGATCAGTTCGTAGACAGGTTGGATCCCGCCTCTTTGCCCAACGACTGGGATGCCTACCCACACGGGCTGCAAACCAGAGGAATCGGTACAGAGTGGCTACAGTCCTGCCAGAATGTTGGCCTTTTAGTTCCCTCAGCCGCCGTACCGAGCGCACTGGAAAATGTCGTCGTGGTAAATCCAGCTCATCCGCAAATCAAAAAGCTGAAGCTCTTAACATCGACCAGCGAGCTCTTCAATCAAAGGGCGTTTTCCAGCCTCAATTGAACTATCCACTTGACGCTTGTATCGCCTTGACATTCATAGTCAAAACTCATGGATGATACTGGATAAAATCAGATAACGGAGGAAAGCGTTATGCCGGTCGTCACAGTCCAACAATCCCCCGGACGTACTAAAGAACAGAAAGCCCTGTTAGTGAAAAGAATTACTGAAGCTTTTGAAGAGTGTTACGGTGTAAAACCGGAGGCAGTCACTGTCTTTTTACAGAATTTCGATGAAGAGCACTGGGGAAGAGGTGGCACCCTCCACGCAGACAAAGAATAGTCACTTTACAAAAAAGGGGCGAAAACTACGCCCCTTTCATTATTTGAGCATCAACACACAGTTAATCTGAATTGCGCTTTCTCTTTTTTTAGCGCTAAACCCTCACAAGGAATACCGACACCTTGGCATGTGAAGCAACCCGGTTTCCGACAGAGCCAAACAGGTATTCCCTGATGCCAGGTACATGCGTTGCCATTACAACAAGGTCAACCTCGAACATATCGATAGCTTCAAGCAGCTTTTTGTCTACATCCACGGCTGGATCATGACTGGTAAAGGCATGGCTCTCGACGGTCAGTCCGTGCTTTTCTCCAAATTCCTGTCCCAATGCGCTCAGCTTTTGTGAAAACTCTTCCGGATTGTGTGCGATCTCTGTTGGTGCAGAAGCAGTAACCCCGACGAACAGCAACGCCGCGTTCGTTGTTTTGGCAATCTCACAGGCAATTTCCAAGGTATTGGAAAGCTCACCCGGACAACGAAGGTCAACCGGCACCATAATTCTTTTAAACATACCCCCTCCCTTTGTGCAATCAGTCACTTTGAGCCTAGGCACACGGAGTCAGAGAAGGCGTTCTTCCCATGCGACAACAAAGAAAAAGCCGGGCAAAAATCACCCGGCATTTCATTATTGATTCCTGTTTTAAAAATCAGTCATCGAATCTGTCTTCGATAAACGCCATTGGAGGCAAGAAATAATTCGCACCGGTTTTCGCTTCTACAAAATCCAAAAGGCGATCGTAGTGACCATGCTCGTCAGCGGTAATCATTTGGGTCAGCGAAGTCTCCAGAATGCTTGGCGTTTCAGCAAATCCGATAAACATCGTGCCGTGCTCCATCGCATTGCCATATGGGCGGTTCTGACGCAGCATTTTGACTTCTTCGCCATCCACTTCCACTTTGCTTTTGGCGTTGTGCGCCCAAGCCGGCTTAGTGCTCTCATCCAGTTCAATGTTGTCCATCTTAGTACGGCCAATCACTTTTTCCTGGTGCTCGGTTGTCTGCTGATCCCACAGGCCCTGACGGTCTACATAACGCTGAACGGTCAGGTAACTGCCGCCTCGGTTATCCCCTTCTTTGACCAACACCGCTTCAACACGCTCATCGGCTACCGGGTTTTCTGTTCCGTCCACAAAGTCAATCATGTCGCGGTTATCGAGGTACTTGAAGCCCTGAATATCCTCAATCAGGTCAGCAATCTGGGACAGCGCTCTAGCGGCATGTTTCGCCGCCTGGAAATTCAGGTCCATACGCTCCGACTTGATCATCAGAAAAATATCACCCGCGGTAGACGGGAACTCACGACGGCCGTTTTTCATGGCCGGGAATGTATGGAGTTCTTCCGGCAAAGCAACGTCAGGGAACAGAATTGGCCATGCGTTGGCGGAAAAACCCATAGAAACAGTTAAATTGGATGTGAGGTCTTTCTGCAAAATAGACTTACCAATACCCAGCAACTGGCTCAGTGCGTCGTTGATTTCTTCCATATCAAACCACTGATCTTTCAGTACAAAAGTCAGATACTCAACATGGGTGGTTGGGTTAGACAGCACACCGGGCTGTGCCAAAGCAGCGAGTTCTTTCATAGCAGTTCCAACTGATTTTCTTACTAATTTTAATTGTCTGACAAATATACGCTTATCAAGATGGGTTGCAACATCTGTGCTACGACCTCCCCTTTTACAACGTAGATGAGGGTAGGTGCAGTAAGGCACAGGAAGCATGTATCAATTGCGAAAACTATGATTCACCTATTCCTTATTATTTATGTGGATTAATGAGGAATAACATGAGGGAACCGGACTCGCGCCCAACGCTATGATTTCCCACCAGTTGAAATCTGAATTTCTGGTGGGAATACACATAGCGCAGTACGGCAATAACAACAATAACGTGGAGTATCCCATGCCCTTATCACGCCGAGACTTCCTGAAGTCTGCGCTGGCGACTGCAGTTGCAGCCAACGGCCTATCACTTTTCCCCGTCAATTTCGCGTTTGCTGATGATGTACAGAAAATTCCCAGCGCTTCACACTGGGGACCTTTTTACGCCATCATCAGAAACAGTGAGCTGATCGGGATCCAACCCAGGGAAGACATTGACCCACTGCCAACTGACATGCTGATTGACGGATTAATGAGTCGTACATTCAGTGAGACCCGTATCAAATACCCGATGGTGAGAAAGTCCTATCTGGAAAACCTGGATGGCGACACCAAGCCGGCACTTCGCGGTAAGGAACCTTTTGTCCGGGTAAGTTGGGAGACCGCACTACAACTCACTGCCGATGCCATTCTCCGCACCATTGAAACAAAAGGAAATCAGGGCATTTTTGATTCGTCCTACGACGGATGGTCAAATGCCGGCCTTCTCCGTCCTCCTGTGGTTCAGGGCAGGTTCTTTAACCTAATCGGGGGTGCCAGCACAACCATTGGTGACTACTCAGCCGGTGCTTCAACCGTCATCCTGCCGCACGTCGTCGGCAATATGGAAGTCTATTCGCCTCAAACCGCCTGGCCGGTTATTGAAAAACACACCGAAGTCTTTGTACTCGTCGGTTGTGATCCTTGGAAAACTAACCGAGTCGAGTTCCGTGTTGCTGATCACCAAATGCAAAGCCACTGGCTGAAATGGAAAGAAAAAGGAATCCGGTTCATTTCAATCAACCCCAAACGCACCACTACAGACCGTAACTTAAGCAGTGAATGGGTAGAAATCACACCGGGAACCGATACAGCCCTGTTCAACGCGATGGCCTACCACCTCCATGACGCCAATCTGGTTGACGAGAAGTATCTTGAAAAATATACCGTCGGCTACCAGCGCTACCTCGATTACCTCACCGGAAAAACAGACGGCACCGCCAAGACACCTGACTGGGCAGCGGCGATAACTGGTATTTCTGCAAACGAAATTCGCCAACTGGCTGAATTGTTCCGTAACAAGAAAACCCAAATTGCTGCCGGTTGGGCGCTACAACGCGCTGACCACGGCGAAATGGTGCACTGGGCAATCATTAACTTCGCCGCGATGGCGGGCAAAATTGGTAAACCGGGCGAAGGCTTTGGTTTCAGTTGGCACTACGGTAACGGCGGAATGCCACAGTCCGGAGCCAATCTGCCAGTTACACTGGGCCAAGGTTTTAATGCTGTATCCGCCGGGTGTCCGGTTGTGATGATTTCCGAAATGCTGAAAAACCCCGGTAAAGCGTTCACCTATAACGGTGCAACACTCAAATTCCCGGATATCAGCATGATTTACAACTCAGGGAATAACCTGTTCTCCCACCAGCAAAATCTTAACGCCCTTCTCAAGGCAATGAATGACAAGGTGGAAACCTACGTTTGCCAGGATACCTGGTGGTGTGCTTCTGCCCGGTTTGCCGATATTGTTCTCCCGGCCACGTCTGCACTCGAGCGTGATGACATCACTTCAGGCGGTACCTACAGCAACGATAAAATTTACGCCATGCGTAAAGTGATCGAGCCACTCGGTGAAAGCCTGGATGACTGGGAAATATTCCGCCGACTGTCAGCCGTTTTCCACGTTGAAGACAAGTTCACCGATGGAGGCAAAGACATGATGACGCTGTTGCATGAAGCATATGGTCGCTCATCTGCAGCAGGTATACAGTCATTTGACGCTTTCTGGGAAAATGGGGTCACCCATTTGCCTGTACCAAAAGAAGCAGACATGTGGCAAAGGCACGGGGCGTTTTACAACGATCCAGAGAAAAATCCGCTGCATACTCCATCCGGCAAAATTGAGATGTACAGCGAAGCTATCGCCGGAATGCACTTGCCAGACTGCCCTCCGGTGCCAACTTACATGCCACCGTTCGAATTCCTCGGGAATGCTGAAAAAGGCCAACTCCATATCCTCAGCCCACACCCTTGGATGCGTCTGCACTCCCAAATGGCGAATGCAGACACCAACAAATACGAATGTGTAGATGGCCGTCAGTACCTGCTGATTCACGAAGCGGATGCCAAGGAACAGGGAATTGAGGAAGGTGATATCGTTGAGCTTTACAATGATCGTGGTGCATTGCTTTGCGGCGCAAAATTGACCAAAGAGCTCAAACGGGGTGTAGCCTGCCTGCACGAAGGAGCATGGTTATCACTGGACAAATACGGCCGTTGCAACAGTGGACAAATAAATATCATCACTTCCGACAAACCATGTGGCGGGCTCAGTCAGGGCACAAGTGCGAATACCTGCCTCGCTTACTACAAAAAATGTACAAACCCTTGCGGACCGAATGAAGCATACCAAGC
The DNA here is from genome assembly GCA_001310455.1 of Photobacterium sp. JCM 19050. GTDB lineage: Bacteria > Pseudomonadota > Gammaproteobacteria > Enterobacterales > Vibrionaceae > Parasalinivibrio. Next base: position 76,987 of record BAXG01000016.1, on the reverse strand, counting down.
TCCGGTAATCATCAAACCAACAGGGCCGAATAACGGCGCCAATGTGCCATTAGCGCTGCTGAATATTCAAGGCCGGGTCGCCATGCTTCACAAGAAAAAGGCGGGAGTAAAGAAAGAAGAAAAAAGCCGTGGTGAACAATTGTTTTACAGCAGTTGCACGATGTGCCACGCAGCTCCCAACCCATCGGCCCATACTCGCGCCCAGTGGGAAGGTATCACCAATTCAATGTTCCCAAGAGCCGGGCTGTCCGCAGAAGACCGCAAACTGGTGCTTGAATACCTCTACAAGCACGCGGCAAAAAGCTGATTTCGTGTTCTTTCTCTGATTTGATGTTCTCCTATTTAAACCTTTGCCCCAGTAGCCCTGGGGCTTTTTTGCGTTTGAACAGCAAGGAATACGGTCGTTGGTTTCAGCGCGACACAAGCAAAAGTTTTTTGAATCAAAAGGTGCTGGCGGTCGTGTTGATTACCCAAACGCACAGAGAATACAGGGACACTAAAACGACATGTGCGCCATCAGACCAACGGCATCACCTTCAACGAATGGAGAAAAAGTCAGGGAGTATCCACCCTGAGATACCCCGTACTGGATCCCGGTAGCTAATAATGCACCTGCCGCGACATCACGCCAGTAATGGTGATCTGAATCTACCCGTGAATATCCAACGACAGTTGCGGCCAACAATGCAGGCACACCGTATTGCCAGCCGTATTCAAATTGCAGGAATGCAGCTCCCTGAAAAGCAGATGACGTATGGCCAGAAGGGAAAGAGTCATTGTTATTGCCATTTGGGCGACGGGCACTGATAGCTGCTTTTAGGGTATGAGTAGCAACAGCTGTGTACAACGCCCCTTCACCGAGCCTGACAAGGCCATCACCGTCACCATGCATAACGGCAACGAGCCCTGCAAACACAGGAATGCCATATTCAGCAATGTCACCGTATTGCTCCAGATGGGACTTGTCACCGGCCTTGGAAGGAGAGGAAAAAATGAAAAATAATATCGTTATCGCAATATTTTTCGTCATACAACATTCCTTTGTTTCGATCAGAAACGTCTCATATCTGATACATCCTAATCAATAGTGTAACAAGGGTGTTGTATTTGATGCAATATTGTGATGACTAGATAAACTATTGTTTCATTTTCATATGGAAGCTAAACCTCTATTAATCATGAAGTTCATCGCTGATAAATTTATCAGTTTTTTTATTTCTCTGCTTCTCTCTCCTGAATTTGAGCAAAAATTTGCATCTGCTCCCTCTCTTCATCGGAGAGAAAAATCACGTTGCCACAGGCGCAAAAGCAAAGACCAGTGAGCGTATCAAATGCAAAGTCCTCTTCTTCATGACACTTTGGGCAGTACAATGTCGGCAGCATAAACGGTGGTCTCTTTTATATAGTTATCTATTTTCTGTGTTCTACCATGCCTAATCATTTTATGCCCAACAAAGTTAGATTGGCTGAGGATATTTTTATACAAACTGGATATTGATCCGGAAAATGTAAGAAAGTAGTTGATGATGGATGTCGAATGAAACTGCGTTTTCATCACACAATGTGAAATGAAACACCTCTCCTTCATTGATAGCGTAAGCTGATTTGCCCTACATTAGCGCAAATCAAATGTGCCAGTCTCTCAAATGCGGTAACAATGACATTCAAACTTACATTCGCCAAGGTATCGGCTTTAATCGCAGTATTATATGGCGCAGCCCTCTCAATAGGCCTGGCACCTAATCCTTTTGGAAGTAACGGGAATTGTTCTGTATCAGAGCACGACGTTTTAGTCTCTCCGGATGGAAACTGGCAGGTGTTCCAGACATCAAAGTCATGCAAAAACCGGCCACAGGAGATCCAGGTGTGGCTGAGCTCAAGAAAGCAGCAAGATAAGACAGAACAGATTTTTTACGCCATCTATCCGTCAGACGTTGAACTGACAGTTCGCTGGAAGTCAGCCTCCAAACTTGTATTAGGGTTTCCAGAGCATGTAAAACCAGCATCAAACCCGGGAACATTCAAGGGTGTAAACGTCACCTATGTACCCAAACCCCCTCAAGGTGCGTAATTCCGAGAGATTTCAGTGCGTTCAATTCAAGGAAAACACCTGAAGGAATGGCTGCTTCCTTTCAAGGGTATTTGACACAGAAGCGGACGCACTTTTTGGGGGGTAGGGTCAGCAGATACCTGTAAAAACGGCTCCCGAGGGAGCCGTTTAGTCATTTAGGATGCCGAACTTGCTTACTCTTTCTTGGCGTGCTCGTTCAGGAATTCCAGAACCAGCTTACGATCATCTTCTGACAAACCGGCGCGTGGGAACATGGAATTGGTAATGCCCTTCCATTGACGGATTGTGTAATCACCAGGATTTGGCGCAGCGTGACAGAGAGTACAGCTGCTGTAGAACAGTTGCTCCCCTTTGGATTGCTTGTGGCCACCGGCACCACCAATTTTCTTCAGTCGCTCTCCAAGCTGAAGCGCCCATAGGTCAACCGGTATTCAGCCTTCACCATCTTTGGTGGTTCATAAGCTTTATTGGCAGACTCCGGATTGGTGCATTTTTTGAAGTACGCCAAACAGGTATTGGCACTGGTTGCCTGGCTCAGACCACTTGCAGGCTTGGCACTGGTCAGCATATTGATGGAACCGGAGTTACAGCGGCCTTTGCTGTCAAGCTGAATCCAGGCGCCTTCGTGAATGTAGATAACGCCGCGCATTGCGCCTTCGATGATGCGCGCACCGCCAATCAAAGCGCCACGTTCGTTATACACTTCCACCAAATCGCCGTCTTTAATACCGCGCTCTGCCGCATCGTCTTTGTTCATCATCACGGCCTGGCGACCATCAACACTTTCATAGGCGTTCACATCAGCATTCGCCATCTGGGAGTGCAAACGCATCCATGGGTGCGGACTCAGGACCTGAACCTGCCCCTTCTTGCGTTACCCAGCCACTCGAAAGGCGGCAACCACTTCGGAACCGGAGGGCAATCTGCCACCTTTAACGAATCGATGGTCTTACTGTAAAGCTCAATCTTACCGGATGGCGTATGCAGCGGATTCTTCTCAGGATCTTCGTAGAATTGACCATGGCGGACGAATGCATCTGCGTCAGCCGGCGTATCTACATGGGCAATTCCCTTTTCCCAAAACACGTCAAAATCTTCCGTTGCTGATGAGTTTGCATACGCTTCGCGCAGGTGCTCCATCATGCTCTTGCCGCCGGTGTACTGGTCATACACATTAAACATAAAGGCAAGGCGCGAGAAGATTTCATAGTCATCCCGGCTTTCACCAACAGGCTCAATAATCTGGCGCATCGCGTAGATCTTGTTATTGCTGTATGTACCGCCGGAAGTGAGATCGTTCCGCTCAAGTGTTGTTGTGCTTGGCAGAACAATATCGGCATAGCGGGCTGAGGCACACCACCAGGCATCCTGACAGATATAGGTATCGATGTTTGCATTCATCGCCTCAATCAGCTCGTTGGTGTTTTGCTGGTGAGAGAACAGGTTATTGCCGGCGTTATAAATGAGCTTGGCTTTCGGGAATTTCAGGTTAGCACCGTCACGGGTGTAATCACCGCCCGGATTTTTCAGCATTTCTGAAATCAACACTACAGGACAGGTGGTTGTGATCGGGTTACGGCCCTGGGAAAGGCCGATTGGCATCCGCTTACCGGATTGTGGCATGCCACCGTTACCGTAGTGCCAACTGAAACCAGCACCCTCACCCGGCTTACCAATTTTACCGGCCATTGCGGCAAAGTTGATGATTGCCCAGTGAATCATCTCACCGTGGTCAGCGCGCTGAAGTGCCCAGCCGGCTGCCAGTTGCGTACGCTTGGCCATAATAAGATCTGCAAGATCCGTAATTTCCTTGGCACTCAATCCGGTGATCTGCTCTGCCCATTCAGGGGTCTTCTCTACACCGTCTTCCCAACCGGCCAGATAGGCCAAGTATTTGTCAAAACCGACGGTGTATTTCTCGATGTAGGCTTTGTCGTACTTACCTGATTTGTAGAGGTAATAGCTCATGGCTGTAAACAGCGCCGTATCGGTACCCGGACGGATATGGATCATCTCACTGCCCAGTGCCTTATCGGTCTCAGTTTGCTGAGGGTTGATCGAGATGAACTTGATACCTTTTTCGGCAAATGCTTCCCAGTGTTTCTGCATGGAGTGATCGGCAACTCGGAATTCCACTCGATTGGTTTTCCAAGGGTCGCAACCGATAAACACCATTAATTCGGTGTTTTCCTCAATCACCTTCCAGGCAGTCTGTGGTGAGTAAACTTCCAGGTCACCGATAATGTGCGGCAGAATGACTTCGGATGCACCTGCTGAATAGTCACCGGCGCAGGTGCTTTGGCCACCAATCAAGTTAAAGAAACGACCCTGCAAGGTTTGAGGGCGCATAAGGCCGGCATGGGACCAACCGCCGTAAGAAGAGCTGAAGATCGCTTCGTTACCGTGATTCTCAATGGTTTTGGCAATGGCATAGGAAACCAGTGCAATGGCAGTATTCCAGTCGACCCGTACAAAAGGTTCTTTACCGCGAAGATGGGGTTTATGGTCACCGAGTGGATCTTCGTAAAAGGACTTGCGTACCATTGGGTATTTGATACGGGTGTCATCATACGTGCGGCTCAGTACACCTTTTGTCAGCATTTCAGTTGGAAACGGGTCGACATCGTTTACCGGCTGAACACCGATAAGCTTGCCATTTTTCACTACAGCTTTGAATGGACATAGTGCGTGGCAGATGGAATAACTTTGGTATCGTCAGCAAACACTTTGCTGGCGGGAAAAATGGTAAGGCCGTTGACTGCAATTGCAGTGGCAATTGAGCTTCAGGAAATTTCGGCGGGATAGTTCCATAGTTTTTATCACTGATTACGGAGGTTAAAAATCAGGTATTCATTAATTACTCACTCAGCCAAAGACCCTGATTTCATGTGCGAAATCTTTGCGGTTTTTCGAATGGACAAAGGCTTGTAGCGACTAATCAGAATGTTCTGTTATGTAATCTACTCCTGTCATTGGCAATAAAAGCGCGCTTTTCTGATATTTAATTTTTCACTAATGATGCATGTTAATAATTAAGTTGTTTGGGAATACGCATAGGTTAACATCCCTAAACCTTCCCCTTGAAACCTTTAAATGATGAGCTTTTTTAACAAAATTAAATTCAAATAAACATATTCAATGTCATGTCATTTAAATTCGCCCTATCCTCTTGTTTTATATAATTCACCGACACAATCCGCATTACATCCTGAAACATATAAGATGCCAATGAGAACTATTATCCCACCAGAACCGGAATCACCAAGAATCAACAGTTCAATTTGTGTTACAATTTAACCTCATGTTTTCATGAATTTTATAACTCAAACCTGCGAATTTTTATCTTTTTTATATGAATAAATATTTTTATATATTCTATTAATAGTTATAGGCACATCCATTCATAAATCCATGGTAAGTTGTCGCCACATCTTTTTGTGTCGTCTCTTTATTGCCCGTGAGTAATAAGGATTCCCACTCATTCTGGATCGATAAAATGAAGAAGATTTGGCAGTTTCTAACTAAACCAAGCGGAAAATATTCCGTGCTGGCGTTGGTTATCGTCGGCGCACTTATTGCTATTGCCGGTGTAGTCACTTTTCACGCCTCAATAGAATTCACGTCAACAAATGAATTTTGTACTTCATGCCACACCATGAAGGAAAACTTCAGCGAATATAAAAACTCTATCCACTATAAAAACGCCGCCGGTGTCCGTGCAGAATGTCGTAACTGCCATATCCCGGAAAACAATCCAATTGACTTTATGAAAGCCAAACTGGGTGGTATCGGTGATATTTATGCTGAATTTGTATCCGGCACGATCAGCACACCAGAGAAGTTCGAAGACAACCGCCTGAGAATGGCCCAGGACGTCTGGAAGATGATGTCCGATACGAACTCTGCACCTTGTAAGAGCTGTCACTCATACACAGCAATGGATCACGCAAAACAGTCACCTGCCGCCGCCGCTGCCATGACCAAAGCTGCCGCTAAAGACATGAACTGTATTGAGTGTCACAAGGGGATCGCTCACGAGCTGCCAAACATGGCAGGCGGTTTCCGTAAAACCTTCCAGAAAATGGAACACGATTCTGTTACCGCACCTGACAGCACTACCCTGTTCTCTTTGGTTGCGAAAAACCTCTACAACGTAGACAACAAAGATTCTGCCGTTCAGGGTCAGTTGCTGCCAGCGTCTGAAGTGAAGGTACTTGAACGCAAAAACGACATGCTGAAAGTCGAAATCACCGGTTGGATGGAAAAAGCTGGCCGTGGCCGTGTGATGACCCAATACATGGGCAAACGTGTGTTCAAAGCCACCGTCCGCAACGATGTAAAAGCATCCCAGAAAATCCTGGGTGAAGAAACAGATGCATCAACCGGCGCGGTTTGGCAACACGTAAGTGTTCAGGCTGGATTACCCAGAACGACATGATGAGCAGCATCCAGCCAGTCTGGGATTATGCAAAAGAGATGTACGGCTCTACCTGTAATGCCTGTCACGCTGCACCAAACCCAGCACACTTCACCGCGAACGGCTGGATCTCTGGTCTCAAGGCGATGAGCGCCTACTACCGTCTTAATAAAAACGAAGAGCGTACCCTTCTGAAGTACCTCCAAAACCACGCTAAAGATACAGGCGGCCAAGGCCAGCACTGATCAGCAGCACTTTGCACCTCTCGCCCCGGTCTATGCCGGGGCTTTTTTGTTTTCTTGCAACAGTGCACTGCCCTGTAATTCTGAGAGAGCTTTCACCTCTTTGGGGGAGTCACCAAAAAAGCGCTTAAACTCCCTGCTGAACTGAGAGGGGCTGTTATACCCTACTTCATTACACACATTGCTCGCCTGCTGACCTCCCGCCAACAAAGAACGCGCCTCGTGAAGCCTCAGAGACTTTACGTATTGCATCGGTGACAGTGTGGTGACCTGACGAAAGTGGTCATAGAGTGTCGAAGCACTCATATTGGCAATCGCTGCAATGGTTTCAATATCAATGGGTTTGCGAAAATTCGCTTCAATGTACTGAACCACCGGTGCAATCCGGTTCGCCCCGGCATAGTTGCTGATACAGTTTCGGAGCATGTAGCCGAAAGGGCCCTTCAATACCTCGTAATAAACTTCCCTTTTCAGGTTTTGGGCAAGAATACTGCTGTCATGCTGGTGCTCAGAGACTTTCACCAGACGCTCCAACGAGGAATAAAGCGCTTCGGTCACCGGAGTAGACTGGGTGATATTCATCGGATTTCCTTGCCAGTCAGGTGCAGATTGGCGATCCATCTCAACCACCAGTTGGCCTACTACCAATGGGTCTATTGATAAACTGAGTCCAAGGAAAGGGCAGTCAACGGATGCGTGAGTCACCTCGGCTTCCACGGGCATGGTTACCGTGTGAATCAGGTAACTTTCCGGGTCATACACGTGTTGCCTGTCCCCAATGTGAATCTCTTTTCTTCCCTGCACCACCACGCAAATCGAAGGCTTCAAGACAATGGGAATCGGGCCATAATTTCCTGTTGTACTAAAAAGTCGAAGTCCCTCGACATACGTTTCCACAAACTGAGATTGCTGCGTCCGTGACCGGATCTGTACAGCTAACTTCTTCTGGCTCTCCACCGGATACTCCTTGGTGCTTCGGTCTTGCAACCACCAGAATTATTACAGGAAACCAACACGTTCACTGTCTCATCTCCCCGAAACCGGAGTAATAGGCAAGTGATTCGGACGATTGGGATAGCCCAATTCTGCGGGGTCTACGATAGTAAAAAAGTGCATCAAAACCATAAAGCTAATCCTCAAGGAGAGAGCAATGTCATTTACCCTCAATGTCAACGGTGTAGCCCATGAGATAGATGCCGCACCGGACACACCGCTTCTGTGGGTGATTCGTGACCACATCCAATTGACCGGAACAAAATTTGGCTGCGGAATGGCGCAATGTGGCTCCTGCACTGTCTATCTGAACGGCCAACCTATTCGTGCCTGCGTGACGCCTGCTGTCGCCGTCCAGGGCCAACAAATCACCACCATTGAAGGGTTAGAATCAAAAGCTGCCCTCGCCGTCCAAAAAGCCTGGGATGCATTGGAAGTTCCTCAATGCGGGTATTGCCAGTCAGGACAAATTATGGCTGCCGCCGCCCTTCTCGAACAAAACCCCAGCCCCAGTGATGACGATATTGACCTGGCAATGAATGGCAATATCTGCCGCTGTGCAACCTATGTCCGAATCCGTAAGGCGATTCACGCCGCGGCCAAAGATCTGGCATAAGGAGCCCCTTACCATGCGATTTACTGAGTTTACCCCCGCGTCTCCCCGCACAAGCCGCCGCCAGTTTCTGCAAATAGTCGGATCTGTCGGTGCCGGAATGACATTGGGTATCCATATTCCGGTGCCTCTGCAACCGAAGCGCCGACTGATGCCGCTTTTGCACCCAACGCCTTCATTCGCGTCGGTAAGGACAATGTTGTCACTGTCGTCGTTAAACACCTGGAAATGGGGCAAGGAACCATGACGGGACTGGCGACCATTGTTGCAGAGGAATTAGACGCCGACTGGAACAACGTTAAAAGTGAAAGTGCCCCTGCTGATGCAAGCCGTTACAACAACCTTTTGTGGGGACCGGCGCAGGGAACCGGTGCTCTACCGCTATCGCCAATTCTTACCAACAGCTTCGGGTTGCCGGCGCCAGTGCCCGGAAAATGATGGTGGATGCGGCATCAAAAGCCTGGGATGTACCGGCTTCAGACATAACAGTGTCTAACAATGTCATTTCCCATAAAAGTTCCGGACAAAAGATGACCTTTGCCGATATCGCGCCGCTCGCCTCCATGCAGCCGGTTCCGGATCCGGAAACCCTCAGTTTTAAAGACCCGGCCAGCTATACGCTCATCGGCCACAATGTTTCCCGCAAGGACCGCGGCAAAGCAACCGGACAGGCAATATTTACCCAGGACATCCAGCTGGAAGGTATGCTTACCGCAGTGATTGCACGCCCAAAAGTTTTTGGCTCATCAGTGAAAAGCCTGGATGCTGCGCAAGCGAAGGCTTCAGCCGGTGTGGTTGACGTTGTTCTTCTCCCCGTAGGCGTTGCCGTTATTGCCAAGGATTTCTGGAGTGCAAAAACCGGCCGGGACAAACTGGTTATTGAATGGGAAATGGAGGGTGCACTGACCAAAAGCACCCCTGAGCTCTTTGATGATTTCAAATCCCTGGCGAAACAACCGGGGGCAACTGCGGCCGCACGCGGTGACCTTAGCAAGGTATTGGCAGAAGGTGCGAACACGGTTGAAGCGGACTATGAGTTGCCTTACCTGTCCCACGCCCCGATGGAACCCCTCAACTGCGTGGCACTGTTCAAGGGAACCAGTGCTGAACTGTGGTATGGCAGCCAGAGTCAAACATTTGACCAATTCGCTGCCGCCCAGGTGTTTGGTCTGAAACCGGAACAGATAACAATCCACACCTTGCTTGCCGGCGGCAGTTTCGGCCGGCGTGCAAACAAGGCTTCTGACTATGTGGTTGAAGCAAGCATGGTGGCAAAATCGCAGCCGGGCGTCCCCGTAAAAGTGGTCTGGACAAGGGAGGATGACATTCAGGCCGGTTATTTCCGCCCCATGCAATACCAGAAAATAAAAGGAGCCGTAGAAAACGGGAAGCTGGTTGGTTGGGACCATACACTGGTAGGGCAATCAATCCTTATCGGTACTCCGTTTGAGTCGTTCTTAGTCAAAGACGGGATAGACCTAACCTCTGTTGAAGGTGCTGCAAACCTTCCCTACCAGATTCCCAACTTCCATGTAGACCTCCATACAGTAGATTTGCCGGTTCCGACGCTGTGGTGGCGATCAGTGGGTCATAGCTTCAATGGCTTTACAACCGAGACATTCATTGATGAATTGGCAGAAAAAGCCGGTCGGGATCCTGTCGAATTCCGGGCAGAAATGCTCACTGAACACCCACGTCATCTCGGTGTGCTGAAATTGGCGGCAGAAAAAGCCGGCTGGGGTTCACCGCTGCCGAAAGGTAAAGGACGAGGCGTCGCGGTGCACGAATCCTTCAATTCTTTTGTCGCCGAAGTGGCCGAGGTGACAGTGAAAGAGGATGGCAGCTTTACCGTCGATAAGATTGTGTGTGCCGTTGATTGTGGTGTGCCAATCAACCCCGACATTATCCGCGCACAGATGGAAGGCGGTATCGGGTATGGCTTATCTGCTGCATTGACCAGTGCGATCACCATCGAGAAGGGTGCCGTTAAACAATCAAACTTCCATGATTACCAGGTATTGAGGCTCAATCAGATGCCGGAAGTAGACGTGCATATTGTACCTTCCACTTTGCCACCGACCGGAGTCGGAGAACCGGGTGTTCCGCCTGTTGCACCGGCAGTTGCTAATGCCATTGCCAACGCGACCGGCGTACGAATCCGTTCACTGCCAATCGGGAACAAGGTGAACCTGCCGGCGTAACATCCGGCAGCTTTGGCTTAGTGATTGTAAACCGGTAAAAAGGAGTGGTATGTGGCAAACCATTTAATGCACCTGCTGGCTCAATGGTACCCCCGGCGGGATGAGGGTGACTGGGTGTTAGGGACTGTGTATAAAACTCGCGGTCCCTGCTATCGCAAAGCTGGTGCGATGATGCTGTTCAACAACCTCGGAGAACAGTTTGGCATGCTAAGCGGGGGTTGCCTGGAATCGGACATCCAAAGACATGCACGTCGGGTTATGCAATCCGGTGACACTGTCACGCTCTGCTATGACAGTACAGATGAAGACGATCTCGCTTTTCAGCTTGGTATAGGCTGTGGCGGTACCGTGCATATCATGCTGCAACCGCTGACAATCGAATCTAATTACCTGCAGTTAGACCGGGTTTACTGCCAGTTAAAACAACGACAGTGCGGTACTTACTATCAGGGAATACCCGAAAAGGGCTTCCGTCATAATCTCGATAACAATTTTGTTCCACACCCGTCACCGTCTGAACTTGCCATCCCCCTCACCGCTGATGCCTTGTACCGCTGTCGAAATACAAGAAGGGGATCAGTGCTGGCTCGCCACGCCTGTCTCCCCGCCCCCGCACCTGTTGGTGGCCGGTGGAGGCCCGGATGCCGCCCGCTTGTGAGTCTTGCCCATGAACTGGGGTGGCAGGTAACTGTGTGGGATCCTCGCCCGGCAAGTGGCCGCAGGGAGTTTTTCCTTAACGCCGATTCCATCATCAATGGGCCACCAGCGTCTCTTCATGCATTCGCAGTGGAGAAACGCGTCGATGCCGCCGTCCTTATGACGCACAGTATTTCGTTGGATTCACAAGCCCTGACTACACTTAACAGTATCCCTCTTTCATACTGGGCATTGCTAGGACCCCCCAATCGAAGAGCGGATGTACTCAATAGCGCTGGGCTTACGTTGGCTGACCTTCGTCAGCCTTTATCTGGCCCCGCCGGACTCGACATAGGTGCAGATCTCCCGGAAACCATCGCATTGTCTATTCTCGCAGAATGTCACGCAGCAATGAAAAACAGAACCGCCGGTTCGCTTAGCGGAATTCTGGTGACATGAACGCGATACCGGTCAGGGACCTGGGTATATTCATCCTGGCAGCGGGACAGAGCAGCAGGTTTGGCGGTTGCAAGCTTCTGGCAGAGGTTGATGGTAAACCTTTGCTCCAACATGTGATTGATCAGGTAAGTCCTCTGGCGCCCGACGACACTTACGTGCTCTCCGGAGGCTGGCATTCCCTGATGGATCTCGCCTTCAAGGAAGGCACACTGTCCGGAGCCAAACTCTGTTATATCCCTGACTGGCAACAAGGTATGGGCAGTGTGATAGCTCAGGCTGCGGTCAATCTTGCCCCGATGTATCAGCGCATTTTAATCGCCCTTGGCGATCAGGTTGCAATCTTTGAGTCCGATTTCCGGCAGTTGGCGTTAGTCTCCTTGAACACGGATAAAATTGTTTGTGCAGATTACGGAGACAGGTTGGGGGCGCCAGCCATTTTTCCCCGGCAATTTTATGTCGCGCTGTCCGGGCTGAGCGGTGATAACGGGGCCAGAGTCTTACTCAACAACGAACCGGAGGTTATGGCTGTTTCTCTCGCTAAAGCCAATATTGATATCGATACCCCGGGAGAACTTGAGAAATGGCGTGAAGACATAACCCCTACAACTGACAAATAACGTTCAATCATATACCAAGCCACCTCAAGACGCACTTTGAGGTGGTTTGGGTATATAACGATGTGAAACATCCCTTTCGGCGTCCTTAACGCCTGAATCTATAAAATCCTTATAAGTGAGTCATTTAGACTCATATCTCTCAATAACACCTACGTTTTAAAACGCTATTTCAACGGGCAAAAATCGCATCTTAACGCCAGAAATCTTAACAGTTACACACAAATTGTGTGACAGATAACGACGTTCTTAATATTGATCTTGTCAATATATTCACCAGAGCAATAATAACCCTGATTAACTCAATCAGGATTACGGATGATCCGCTCGCGTACCTACCAACGGTTTATGGCTCGAATTGGCATAGTGCTATGGCTTTGCCTTGTGGTCATGCCCATTGTTAACGCCCACAACCAGCGTTGGGAATTGGGCTTACCTTTGTACGTTCAGCGGATTTACTCTGGTACAGATCGGAGACAGTGATCAAGCCGCGTCTGAGCCACACAGCGCGGGCAATCACTGCCCTGCCGCTCACGTAATCACATATAACGACGCGCTCAGTAATCGTGAATGGTACCGCCCACAGGGAGGCAGGGTTGCCAACTCACTACCGCACCTGTTGTTAACTGCGCCTCCCTATGAACACCCCCGGCCTCGCTCCCCGCCTTTGAGTTTTCAGTTCTTAAGCTAACACTCATTACTCAAAGAAATATGGCGCAGCTTCGGCTAAAAGCTGCGCCAAGGAGCATTTTATGTCTGATGTATCCATCAATCAGCCGGTGGGAGAACGCTCTCCGGCCAAGCACTTGCAACACTACATTGCCGTCTGGCGATGGCACTTTTATTCCGGGCTGTTCGTCGTCCCCTTCATGATCATGCTTTCCATCACCGGGATTGGCATGTTGTGGAGCAACGCTATCGATACGATGATGAACCGGGAGATGTTGAAAGTTTCCGTACCGGGTAATTCTGAGCGTGACTCACTGGATTCGTTGCAACAGTCCGTATCGGAGCAATTCCCGGATGCCACCATCAAAAAGTACATTACGCCACAAACTGACACTGATGCAGCCCGGTTCTCGGTGAAAATCGATGGCGAAAACCACACCGTCTTTGTTAACCCTTATACCGCTGAAATCACCGGCAGCAGAAACGAAGACGAAAGTTTCTACTCGGTCATGAATGACATTCACGGCAATCTCCTGGTTGGTGACTGGGGCGATCGCTTTGTAGAGCTATCCGCCAGCCTCGGCATCATCATGATTATTTCCGGACTTTACCTGTGGCTTCCACGTTCACAGGCCCAGAAACTCAGCTTTTTCAGAATCCGCATGATGTCCGGGTCCCGAATATTCTGGCGGGACCTGCACGCCAACCTCGGAGGAGCTTCCATTATTGTTTTGCTGTTCTTCTTGTTATCCGGACTTGCCTGGACAGGCGTTTGGGGCAGCAAACTGGTGCAACCTTGGAGTAGTTTTCCCGAAGAACGTTTTAAAAACGTACCGGTTTCTGACACGACTCATGCATCTATGAATACCGGAGTGGTAGAGGAAGTTCCCTGGAACCTCGAACTTACCAAAATGCCAGAATCCCGTCCGAATACCGCGGACCATTCGGGTGTTCAAAGCCTGGATACAGTTGCTGCCCAAGCGTCGTCAATGGGGCTGACAACCTACAGGATCAGTCTTCCACAAAAACCTGAGGGGGTTTACACCATTTCTGCGGCAACAATGAGTGGTGACATCAAAGACCCAACTCAGGACATCACCGTCCATATCGATCGCTATACCGGGGAAACCCTTGCGAATATCGGTTGGGAAGAATACAACCTGATGGCAAAATCTATGGCAGCTGGCATCGCGCTTCACAAAGGCAGTCTGGGAGTGTGGAACCTCTGGATTAACACGCTGTTCTGCCTGTTCGTGATTTTACTCGCAGTCAGTGGCGTTATCATGTGGTGGCAGCGCAGGCCACAAAAAGCCCAGGGCTTGGCCGCACCACCCCGCCAACTTGATGTTAAGTTAACCCGAAGTTTCCTAGCAGTGATGGTTGTCGTGTCCTTTTTAGTGCCACTTGCCGCGATCGCAATTCTCGGCTTTCTGCTGTTCGACTTTTTGGTTGTTAATCGAATTGACGGTCTGCGCCGGGCACTAAACTAGTTTGCTCGCCGCTATGAAAACGGCTCCCGCAGGAGCCGTTTATCTGTCTTGGGAATCACTTACCCAAAAACCGGATAAGATCTCCAAGAGGCATGGGTCTGGCCATCAAATACCCCTGGAGGAAATCACACCCACTGCTCAAAGCAAACGTACTGTCGTTTTCTGTTTCGATCCCTTCAGCGACCACCCGCAGACCTAACTGTTCAGCCATAAAACAGATGACCCTCACCATGGCTCTTTGTTTCTCGTCTTCGCTCGCGAGGAAGAAGCTTTTGTCGATTTTCACCGTATTAAATGGATACTCTCGCAAATGCGTCATGGAAGAATAGCCGGTTCCGAAGTCATCTATCGCAAGGTGAAAACCATCCTGAGTTAGCTGTCTGATCGCTTCCGGTACGTTTTTCATGTTGCTTAATATCATCTGCTCAGTGATTTCAATTTCCACATTTTCCGGAGAAAACCCGTTTTCTGAGCAGATTTCGAGCAGCTTTCCCGGAAACGTCGAGCTGTTTAGCTGCAACGGAGAAACATTGATGGCGACACGGAGTGACCTTCCGGTCTGCGATTCGCATTGCCGGAGTTCAGAGAACGTTTTCCGGTTGAGGTATTCCCCCAACTCAGATATCTGGTTGGTCGTCTCAGCAATGCGGATAAATTCTTCCGGCGACACATGACCCAGCGTATCGTTGTACCAACGGGCTAGAGACTCGACGCCAGATATGTTCCCGGTGGAATCAAACACCGGCTGGTACACGACAGAAATTTCGTCGTTTTCCATCGCCTCAGACAGACTGTTGGATATCAGCATATGCTGACGGGTGGAGATTTCCATTTCCGGATTGAAAAATGAAATCCGGTTTCTCCCCATCGACTTGCTGGCATGAAGGGCCGTATCAACCTTACGAATCAGCTCGCTGGCATCAGTGCCATCTTCTGGCGCAACGACCACACCAACACTGACAGACATTTTTATCGACGTATTCTCTACCGTATATACCCCAGTCAACGCATTCTGAACCCTGTCTGCATGCCGTATGATGGATTCCTTGTTATGAAAGCCGCCACACACCAGCATAAACTCATCTCCTGCGAATCGGGCGATGGTATCCGTCCTGCGGCTTATATTCTTGAGACGGTCAGAGATCTGTACCAACAAATCATCCCCAACCTGGTGACCGTAGGTATCATTTACCGCTTTGAAAAGGTCGAGGTCGATAAATATCATCGCACTGCTCGTCCGTTGCCGGAGTGAAAGCGCAACGCTCTGCTCGATACGGTCATTCAGCAACAAACGGTTCGGAAGTTGGGTCAGGGAATCATGTGTGGCAAGGTGAATAAGCTTGCGCTTGTCCTGGAGCAACTCGGTGACATCTTTGAAGGTATAGCAGAAGCCGCCATCCTGAACCGCTTTCTCACGAACGTTCAGATATCGGTTCTCTTTGACGATAAGTTGTTGGTTCTTATCCAGCTTGGTTAGGTTTAGCGTATCGTCGAAAGTGTTTTCGTGACACAACTGCCACCCAAGTTCCAACAGCACATCAACCAAACTGAAGTTAAAAACTGGCAGGAGGCTTTTGATTTTTTCACTCTCTGCGCAAACCATCTCTGAAAAGAGAGGGTTATTAAGGAGCAGGTTTTCCGACTCATTGACAATCGCGATTCCCTGACCAATCTCTTTAAAGACAGTGTGGAGATAATCCTGGATCCTGGCCTTTTCAACCTCTGTTTTTTTAAGGCCGGTAATCTCAATACCGGACATCAGTACCCCTATCTGCTCCCCACCTGCATTGAAACGGGGATGGTACTGGATGTTCATAAAGCGTTTTTCATCCGTCTCAGAGGGTAATTCCACCTCGTAACTGATGTGCTCGCCCTTTAACGCACGGACCAAATTCGGGTAGGCAAGATCATAAAGGCGCTGAGGGAGCGCTTCTTCTACCGAATGGTTGAGAACCTCGTATCCTTGTTTATCAATGTACTCAAGGTAACGTTGGCTGACCACGATGTACCGTAAGTCTTTGTCCAGCACCGCAATCATAATTGGGATACTGTGGAAGATGTCTGTCAGTATTGGAAAACTCATAACCCTATCAGTACTGCTTGAGGCATTTCGCATTCGTCCATTGCTCTGCCATTACTTCATGTCTTTTTCTAGTGTAGTGTTTTTAGTTAAATTGTTGTAAACAATTGACTGTTTTATCATCAGCGAGACCCATTTTAAAGCGAATAAGGTGGGGAATTTCGTCCTGATTTGGTTAGTTTCTTCTTTCGTTAATAGAAGTACCGAAACATTCAGTGTGAATTTAATGCGCTTGCAGTAGCTTTAACTAAATTAAGGAATAAAATACCCATACTCATATGTTCTCTTATGGCTTTTTCGGTCGCGTAATGCCTTCTCAACAAAAAAATTTACTTATCGCAATCGTTTGCATCTTTGCCGCAATGTTCACCATTCAGACAGGATCAACCTTCGCAAAACAGCTTTTCCCTGTCGCGGGTCCATTGGGAACCAGCGCCCTCCGCGTGACCTTTTCCGCTTTGGTGCTGTGGCTTGTCTTCAAGCCCTGGCGAAAATGCCCAGCAAGACAAAACTGGTACGCGATAATCGTCTATGGCTTATGCCTGGCTGGTATGAAAATTCTTTTTTACCTCGCCATTGAGCGCATTCCTATCGGTATTGCCGTTGCACTGGAGTTTATCGGCCCACTGACGGTGGCTATGCTGACCATGCGCCGGATGCGTGATTCTGTCTGGGTATTTATGGCGTTTGGGGGAATACTTCTTTTGGTGCCCGACTTACAGGCGCCCATGCATTAGACCCGGTAGGTATCGCCTATGCATTGGCAGCAAGTACCTGTTGGGGTGGGTACATCCTGTTCGGAAAGAAAGCGGGCAATCTGGCCCCAGGAGGAACAACAGTCGCCTGGGGGATGTTGGTTGCTGCCACCATTGCATTGCCTGTTGGGCTGGTGAGTACACCACTTAACGTTTTCACCCCCCACGTTTTACTGCTGGGTTTGATACTTGGCATTATTTCCAGCGCCCTCCCCTATACACTGGAGATGGTGGCGCTGAAAAACATGCCGCAACAGACTTTCAGCATCCTTACCAGCCTTGAACCCGCCGTGGCTGCATTAGTCGGCTATGTGTTTCTTCATGAATTGCTTACGCATTCCCAGTGGGCTGCCATTCTTCTTGTTATTTCAGCGTCTGTCGGAAATACGATTTCAACAGCATCGTATATGAAAAAATACGAAAATCGTGCGGAGCCAGCCTGACAATAGTCGGCCGGTATTTGAGCGAAGTAAAAACCTGGTATTTCAGACCTGTATTGAATGGATGCAATATCCACCAAGACAGGTCTGCGATTCATTGACAACAGCAAACGAAATAATGTTTTAGATTTTTCTGCAAGAATTCCCCGGTACAAATTTTGGATCAAGCAGGAAATCTTGAGGCGGCTCGTTTGCGAGTTCTTCCGAAGTGACACGGCGCAACAGACGAGACGCCACAATTTCACCGAGTTGCTTGGTATCCTGAACCACCATAGTTATCCGTGGCGTGATCACACTGGTCCACGGCAAGTCATCAATCATTACCAGGGAAACATCGTCCGGGCAATTTAATCCCAATTCTTGAATGACCTGGAGTGCAGAAAGAGCAACCGTATTGTTCGAGCCGATAATTGCTGTAGGGCGATTTCGCTTTACCAAAAGCTTCATTGCCGACTCATAGCCTGAGATACGTGTATATTGCCCATTCACAACTAATGAGGGGTCAACCTCAATACCCGCCGAGTTCATGGTTTCAATAAAGCCTCGATAACGTTCCCTTGCCGTGTACAAAGAGTCAGGCCCGCTAATGAAACCTATCCGGGTGTGGCCCAGATGTAAGAGATGCTCCGTAAGCATTGCTGCGGCAGCGTAATTATTTGAACCCACAAAATCGCGGTTTAACCCATCTATTTTCTGGTCAAAACAGACCACTGGGATTTTCAATCCGTCAATAAAATCAACGTAATCCTGATTCAACCCAGCGGGACTCATTGCCAACCCAGCGACTTTCAGCCCTACAAGGTGGCGAATCAGTGTTTGCTCTCTTTCCAAATCTGATGCTGAGTCTGTAATCAGAACAAAATGGTCTCGCTCAACCGCATAAGCTTCCAACGCCCGACGGATATTCCCAAAAAACTGGTCAGCAACGTTCCCCACAACAAAGCCAATCAAATGGCTTCTTCCGCTGGCGAGACTGCGGGCAACAGGGTCTGCAGCATACCCGACATCCATGATGGCTTTTTGGACTCGCTGGAGGGTTTTTTTACCAACGCGCCCCGGATTGTTGATGGAAAGTGAAACTGTCGATACAGATACACCAGCAAGTTTTGCCACATCACGAATTGTTGCCATATATCGAACCGCTCTATTTTGTTAAATGGAAAGAATCTTTACGTTAACAACATCACTAAAGCACACACTACCACGTTATAGCCCTGACTCAAAAGACATTGTTAACTTTGTTAATAAAATGTTTGACATGTTAATTGAAATGGGACTAACTTAAAAATGTAAAACGGTTCGATAAACAAAAAGTGTAGATGTAGATGTAACAGGGAGCATAAGAATGAACCTCGGACACCAACAGCCCAAGAACAATCAGATAGATAAAAACGATCAGCAAGGAAAAGCATGGTTTGAAGAGAGCCGCTTCGGGATGTTTATTCATTTCGGCCTCTATGCATTAGGCGCTAGACATGAGTGGCTAAAAAGCAAAGAAGAAATGAGCTCCGAGGAATACGAAGCATATTTTGAAAATTTCAACCCAGATTTGTATGACCCTCGAGAGTGGGCAGAGAAAGCAAAAGCGGCCGGAATGAAATACGTGGTGTTAACCACTAAACACCACGAGGGTTTTTGTCTGTGGGATTCGAAATATACGGATTACAAAGTAACCAACACACCTTTTCAACGCGATTTGTTAGCTGAATATGTCCAGGCAATGCGCGATGCCGGCTTAAAGGTAGGATTCTACTATTCATTGATTGATTGGCATCACGAACACTTCACACTGGATCTTTTTCACCCGCAACGAAACCACCCGGATGCGCATGAAATAAATAAAGATCGCCAGATCTCAATTTATACAGAATACCTCCATAATCAAGTAAGGGAACTCCTAACTAATTTCGGTGAGATCGACATTATCTGGTTTGATTTCAGTTACGCAAGCCGCCCTTACAACGGCTTCCCAGGCAAAGGTCGTAAGGATTGGGACAGTGAGCGACTTGAAGCAATGGTTCGTGAGCTGCAACCCAACATCATTATTGGGGACAGATTGGATATTCAGCGTTCTGCAGACAACTTGCCAGATCTGGTTACCCCAGAACAGTACACCCCAAGCACGGCTCCCACCGTTGATGGGCAGGCTGTGCGCTGGGAAGCCTGCCATACCCTGAGCGGTTCTTGGGGTTACCACCGAGATGAATCAACGTGGAAAGATGCTTCGCAACTTATCAACATGCTGGTCGACACTGTGGCCCTTGGAGGCAACCTCCTTATGAACGTTGGACCAACAGGAAGAGGCAATTTTGATTCCAGGGCCAACAACGCGTTGCAGGTGTACAAAGACTGGCTGCACGTAAACGACCGTTCTATATACGGTGCGGGCCAATCAGAATTTGAAGCACCAAATGGCTGTCGATTCACTCAAAAAGGGAACCGGCTTTATCTGCACGTACAAAATTGGCCATTCAGACATATTCACCTGAAAAACCTTGGTGGAAAAATCAAATATGCACAATTTTTACACGATGCAAGCCAGGTTAAGTGGCTTGAACCAGAAAACAAGAATTATGAATTAACCGAAGTCAGCATTGAAGGAGACTATATCGCGTTAGAACTACCTGTACAAAAGCCAGAAACCATTTCACCGGTTATTGAACTGGTGCTTAAGGACAATGGCTAGCAGGCATTTGGGTCGGTGATAACACACCGACCATTTTAGGAACCGAAAACAAGGAAGATGGCAATGAAATCAATTCTCAGGTCTATTTGTACATTGTTACTGGCTGCTGCCGCAGCGTTACCCGTTACCGCAGAAGAGAAAATTGAGCTTAAGTGGCAGATGTGGGGCGGCAACGCTAATAAAGCAATGTGGGAGGAAATTGCGTCGTTAGTAAACGAAAAGCACCCCAACATCAGTGTAAAACTCGAACTATCTGGTTGGTCAGATTACTGGAATCGACTTCCTGTATTGGCAGCGTCTGGTCAGATCGGTGACATCATCGCCATCCAGTCGATGCGTCTGCCGAGATATTACCCTGCAATGATGCCTTTGAATGGTTTGATTGAAAAAGACAACTTCAGTACCGAACCGTTCGAGTCTTCTATTATCGACGGGCTTTCGTATGAAGGTGATCAGTACGCATTACCTTATGACCTCGGACCTTGGGTCATGTTCTACAACGCCGACAGGTTTGAAGAAGCAGGCTTAGAACTTCCGACACCGGATTGGACGTTCGACGATTTCCGAGCGGCCGCGAAAAAGATGACCGACGATGACAAATGGGGCTTTGCACTTCAAAACCTGGACTTTGTTACGCTTTCTGTTGCTCAAGGCGCAGATTACATGGACAAAAACAACGAGTTTGACGTAGCAAATGCAGGATACCGTGCTGCAGTGCAAAACATTGTGGATTTGGTTGTTAAAGACAAAGTTTCACCGCTGTTTACCTCAGCACGAAGCGATGATTCTGCTCGCAGCCGATTCACTTCTGGTAACGCAGCAATGATGATCGATGGCCCATGGATTATGGTTGGTTTGAAAGACCAGGTTGATTTCAAAATGGGTGTCGCTACGTTGCCAAGCGGCGACAAAGGCACACGTGCTTTAACTGCAGGTTCAGGTTTCGGTATTTCAGCTCAAACCCCGCATAAAGAAGCGGCCTTTAAAGCATTGAAAGTTATCACCGGTCCTGAAGCGGCTAAAATCCTGGCATCTGCAGGGCGTGCTCTTCCCGGGCGCACCGCTGAGCAAAAGTATTGGCTCAACAATGCTGCCGATGGTGTCCTTTTCGCCTCAGAAAGTCTGGATCAAGCTTTCTCTAACTCCTCACCAGTACCTATCAATGATGGCTGGCATGAGTTTCAGAGCCTGATTTCACAATACATTCCTCTTGCATTAACTGAAGAAGAAACAGTGGAGAGCGTACTTAACAATATTCAAAACCAGCTTCCGTAACGTAATTTATTAAACTTTGGGGTAATCCGACATACCCGGATTACCCCAAATAAGGATTCAACATGACAATATCTAGAGATAGCAGCTTAGCGTCTGTCGATACGGGGAATACCCGTACGAAAAAGCGTATGAATCGCTTGGACAGACGTGAAGCAAAAGCTGCATTTTTCTTTCTGTTGCCGGGATTCATTGGATTATTACTGTTTGTAATTATCCCAATTGTGGCGTCGTTTATTCTAAGTTTTACCGACTGGCAACTTCTGAAGTCACCATCTTTTATTGGATTTGATAACTACACGCGTTTGCTGACAAACGATACGCAATTTTGGGGTGTCCTGGGAAACACACTTTTTTTCACAGCTGAGTATCTCTTTTTAAATATTGCCATTTCGCTGGGTTTGGCAGTGTGGATATCAAGTATGAAAATGGGCCAGAAATGGTTTCGGATTATTTTCTTCTTGCCGACCTTTACCCCGACTATCGGTGTGTCCATTGTATGGATGCTGATTTTTGCTCCAGAAGGCTTGCTGGATAGTGTATTAACGCAACTGTCTATCACATTCCCAAATTTCCTGCTTAGCCAAGAACTTGCCATGCAAGCCGTCGTCATTGTGTCTGTTTGGGCCGGCGTTGGCTACAACACAGTGCTTTTTAATGCCGCGTTAGACATGGTACCTGAAACCTATTTGGAAGCTGCAAGAATAGACGGAGCGAGCGCCTGGGACCGTTTTTGGAAGATTCGATTGCCACTTATCTCCCCGACCGTGTTTTTCGGTACAGTCATGACGGCAATTACCGCATTGCAGGTATTTGATCAGATATACATCATGACTCAAGGCGGGCCTGGTTCTGCAACTGCCACGCTTGGTTACAATATCTTCCAAAAAGGTTTTCAGAGTTTCCAGATGGGTTATGCCTCTGCCATTGTGTGGGTCATGTTTGCAATGATTCTGGTTCTGACAGCGTTACAGTTCTGGTTACAGCGTAAATGGGTACACTATGACAACTAAATATCTTTCTAACAGCAAAGTGCTGACCGTCGTCAACCACGCACTGTTGAGCGTTGTAGCAATACTTTTTTTATTTCCGTTCTTCTGGATGGTATCTAATGCAATTCGAAGCAACGAAGAGGTTTTTAGTCTACCGATAAAAATACTTCCAACTGTTTATCAGTGGGGAAATTTTGTCGAAGCAGTAACAAAATTGCCCTTTGGGACATTTTTTCTCGAACAGTTTGATTATTTCCATTTCGGTTACGGTCATTACAGTGGTTGTTTCTTGTTTGTCTGGTTACGCTTTTGCGCGCCTTAAATTCCCAGGCAAGAACCCGCTATTTATGACGTATATTGCAACCCTTATGGTACCGGCAATTATGTTGATCATCCCCCTTTTCATCATGGTGAATGCTTTGGGTATGGTTAACACTTTCCAAGGTGTCATATTGCCTGTCTCTTTTGGCACATTTGGTACTTTTCTTATGCGTCAGTTCTTCCTGTCAATCCCAACGACCTTGGAAGAAGCGGCGAGAATAGACGGAGCTTCCAGGCTGAGAATTTTGGTTAGTATTATCGTTCCGCTTTCAATGCCCGCAATTGGCTTGCTCTCGCTATTTACCTTCATTGGCCAATGGAACAACTTTTTGTGGCCTTTGATCGTGATGACCGGCGTTGAAAATGCAACGCTTCCTGTTGGTCTGACCTTGTTCCATGACCCTTATGATGCGAAGTGGAACTTCATTATGGCAGGTGCAACGCTCTCCGTACTTCCCGGCGTGATACTCGCAATTTGCTGCAAAAGCTCATTTACAACAGCATTTCTCTTAATGCTGGTATGGGCGGACGCTAAGTACAGAACATCAATATTCAGAGATAAGAGAAGGAATTCACAATGGCGAATGTATCAATTCGAGATGCGAAAAAGCGTTACGGCTCAACAGAAGTGCTTCACAAAATTTCCGTGGAAGTCAATGACGGAGAGTTTTTGGTCCTGGTTGGCCCGTCAGGTTGCGGGAAATCTACTCTCCTACGTATGATTGCCGGTCTTGAATCCATTTCTGACGGTGAAATTGCCATTAACAACCGTGTAGTTAACGACCTTGAGCCCAAAGAGCGTGATATTGCAATGGTTTTTCAAAATTACGCACTTTATCCGCATATGACTGTGCGGGATAACATGGCCTTTGCCCTCAAGCTCGCTAAATACAAAAAAGAAGAAATCGACGAAATGGTTCAACGCGCAGCGGAAATCCTTGAGCTTGAGAATCTGCTTGACCGCTATCCGCGCCAAATGTCCGGAGGACAAAGACAGCGTGTTGCCATGGGCCGTGCAATAGTGCGAAACCCAGATGTGTTTTTGTTTGATGAACCTTTGAGTAATCTCGACGCAAAGCTTCGCGTTCAATTGCGCGGTGAAATTAAAGCACTGCACCAGAAAATTAAGTCAACCATGATTTACGTTACCCATGACCAAATGGAAGCCATGACCATGGCTGACGGGTAGCCGTCATGCGGGCAGGAAAAGTTGAGCAGTTGGGTACGCCCCTCGACATTTACGATAAACCAGACAATGTATTTGTTGCTTCATTTATCGGGTCACCAGCCATTAACTTGATCCAGGGCACCATCGAATCTGGTGCTGATGGTGCGTATTTGAAAGCTGAACATAGCGATATAAGTTGGCCTCTGCCACCGGGGGCTAAAACGCTTTCCGGAGAAACAGTTCAACTTGGGGTTCGCCCTGAGCATATCCGCCTGGATCCCAACGGATTACATGCAGAGGTCGTCTTTGTCGAACCGACAGGGGCAGATACACACGTAAACTTGCGTGTTGGTGGAAAAACGATGACTGCGGTATTCAGAGAACGCGTCGACGTCAAACCCGGTGAAGTTATACGCATTGCCGCAGACGTGGAATTGATGCATCTCTTTGAGAGTGAATCCGGTAAGCGCGTACTGAATTGATCCCGTGTAACCTTGGTGAGCAGTGGCAATTCAGGCCTGACCCGGCAGACATATTTAAAACGCCATTGGCGGAAGGTCTGAACCCACTCTCAGCTTTTTACAATGTACAGTTAACGTCAGTGCGATTTGGTCGAAAATAGTGTTTTAGTTGGTTATGCGAAACACTCTGCATCTCCAGCATTGCTATTAAGATCAAGTTCTTTTTTTGCTCCGTTTGTGGCTGGTACCACCCGATAACCCAGCCACCTTTTTTTGATTACGGCTGCTGACGCGTCGCGGCAATCACAATTTCACGCACACACACGTTTTGAGGTTGGCCATAGGCATAGCTGATCGCATTAGCAATGTCTTCAGGTTTCAGAACACCACCCATCTCTTCTTTCCAAGTGTCATAACCCGCTTTAATTTCATCGCTGGTTGTGTGGCTGAGCAGCTCTGTTTCAACCGCACCCGGAGCAATAGTGACCAGACGCACGTTTTCATCAGCCACTTCTTCACGGATGTTTTCTGTAATTGCATGTACGGCAAACTTGGTTCCGCAGTAAGCCGCGTGATTCGGGAATGTTTTGCGGCCAGCAATAGAACTGATGTTAACTACGGTGCCACCCTTACGCGCTTTCATGTCAGCCAGTACCGCGTGGATGCCATTCAGCAGGCCCATCACGTTTACGTCGAACATGTTTTTCCACTCAGCAGGATCTTGCTCATGGGCCAGACCCAGCAGCATTACACCTGCGTTGTTGATCAGGCAGTCAACCTTACCGTATACCGCTTCAGCTTCAGCAATTGCAGCCTTAAAGCTATCACCATCTGTGA
The DNA here is from genome assembly GCA_001310455.1 of Photobacterium sp. JCM 19050. Taxonomy (GTDB): domain Bacteria; phylum Pseudomonadota; class Gammaproteobacteria; order Enterobacterales; family Vibrionaceae; genus Parasalinivibrio. The sequence continues at coordinate 51,570 of BAXG01000016.1, read as the reverse complement.
TATCAACCTTGCGGCACATTGAATTTGGCAGAGCCATGGCTTCGAGGCGCTCAATACGACGGGCAATCAGGAGCAAAGGGTAACCTTGGGAAGAAAGCAGGCGAGCAGTTGCTTCGCCGATACCTGAACTTGCGCCGGTAATCACTACAAGAGGTTTAGTCATGATTTTATCCTCACTACGTTTTCATAGGGTATGGATATCAATCGCGGGCCCGCTGCGATATGCAGGCAACTATAAGCCTGATCAGACGCCGTGAAAAATACCAATTTCCGAGGATTACCATAAGCAAAGGCTATAGATAAATGTGACTCTCCTCGCCAAAGTGACGATTTCTGATATGCTTGCTGCAAATTACAAAAGGCTTTTCTTATGGATATTCGACTTCTCCGCTTCTTTGTCGCTGTTTATGAAGAACAGAACATCACAGCCGCCGCAGAACGTTGCCATGTGTCTCAGCCCTCAATTTCCAGTGCTATAAAGCAGTTGGAATCAGAGCTTGACACTCCCCTGTTTACCCGGCATAAAAAAGGCGTTTCCCTGACAGACAGTGCTCACCACCTGTATCCGCTGGCTTCGCGCCTTGTTAACCAAATGCAGACTCTCCCGGGACTGTTCAGGGACAAAAAGCACAAACAGCCGGTTCGTATTGGTAACTTTCACGATCTCAGCCAGACAGAAATTGCCGCTTTTCTTACGCGGCTTGCCCGGTCTTGCCCGGATATCCTGATTGAATTTGTTGATCATGATGATGAAGCCGATATCCGCCTGACGCTGGATATCCTAAAATCGAGTGATGAGATCTTTCTTCCTCTTTGGGAAGAGGATTATGTACTTTGCATGTTGCCCGGCCACCCTTTGGCCACCCGCGAATCAATTAAGCCGGCGGAGCTTCACCAATATGACTTTATTGAGTGCCCGCCCTGTGAAGCTCACCAGCAAACTATCAGTCTGCTCGCCTGCGAAGGGTTAGCCGTTAACCTGGTTGCCCGGGCAGAACATAAAACCCAGGTAATGCACTTGGTTCAGGCTGGCATCGGTATTTCATTTCTGCCAACCGGCGTATTGGAAAGCGCGAAAAATCTGGTGACTGTGCCTTTGGACGGACCACGTATGTTTCGCCGGATAGGTATTTGCTACACAGGGCGAAGTGCCAGCACACCAACCATCGCCAATGTTATTCGGGCTGTGTCTTCAGACAGCGCCGCCCTGCCTGCATAAAAAGAACCCGGCCAAGGAAGTGCCGGGGGTTCATACCAAAAACTTACTTATATTTTTATTATTTAACCGATCCGACACCCAGCCCCTGAACCAGGTACTTCTGAATCCAAGCGAACAGAATTGCTACCGGAATGGTTGCCAGGAAGGCGGCAGCCATCACCAGGTGCCATTCAACCGTGTAACGTCCTCCCACCAAAGAGAACACCTTCAGGGTAAGGGTGAAGTTGTCACTGGAGCGAAGGGATACAAGTGCCACAATAAATTCGTTCCAGCTGTTAATGAAAGTAAATATCGCAGCCACAACAATAGAAGGTTTCGCCATTGGCAAAAACACCAGTTTCAGGCTCTTATACGCGCTTGCTCCCTCCAACCAGGCCGACTCTTCGAGCTCTTTTGGAATAGTCGCAAAGTAGTTTTGAAGCATCCATACCGCAAAAGCGAGAAAGAATGCCGCATAAACCAGTGTCAGACCGGTAAGGGAATCAATCAGCTTTAACCAGGCCAGCATTTTGAACAGCCCGATAACCATCACGATAGGAGCGAGCATCTGCGTGATAAGCAGATACTTCTGGTAGGCACTCTGCCCACGGAATTTCAACTGAGAAGATGCGTATGCCGAGGGAATCGCCAACAGAAGAACCAGAATGGTCGTTGCTGAACTGACCACAAGGCTGTTAATCAACGCCGGTCCAAATTGGGTCACTTCCCACATCTCAACAAAATTGCTCCACTGGAAGGTTTCCGGCAACCAGGTAGGTGGAAAACTGAATACCTCCCCTCTTTCCTTAACCGAGGTGAAAACCATGATGCGTAAGGAAACAACGCCGAAACAACGATAGGAGACAGTAACAGCCAGGTAATGATTGAACGCTTTATCATTGGGTTTTTCATTGAGCGCCCCCTTGCTCGTTTTTCATCACAGCTTTCAGGTAAACAAATGTCAGCCCCATGAGCAGCGCAAACATCGCGAGGGAAATCGCTGACGCCTCCCCGAGTTTCCCGAGCTTGAATGCCATTTTATACAGATAGGTCACCAGGATTTCTGTGCCGTTTGCCGGGCCACCCTGGGTCAGAATCCAGATAATAGGGAATGAGTTAAAAACGTAGATGGTGTTCAGTACAACGGCCATATGAATAAAGGGCTTCAGCAGCGGCAACGTCAACTTTCGGTATTGTTGCCATCCGCTGGCGCCTTCTACCCTTGCCGCTTCATAGATGTCAGTAGGTACTGACGACAAACCGCCTAATATGATTGTTACCGTAAACGGGACTGAAACCAGCACCCCAATAAATATTTGCATCGGGAATGCGAGGCTGGCAGAGGCCAACCAATCCAACGGGGCGTCAATTAACCCCAAGTCCATAAAAGATTTATTTAAAAGGCCAAACTGACCATTGAGTGCCCAACGCCAGACAATTGCTGTCATGGTTAATGAAATCGCCCATGGAAGCATAATGATTGTCCGGGCTATGCTACGCCCGTAAAATTTTTCATTCAGTAATTGGGCAACAAAAAGAGAAACAATAACGGTCAACGCAACAACGGCTATTGTCCAAATAAGTGTGCGAAATGCAGATTCATAAAACAGCGGGTCAGAAAGCAGTTTTTCAAAATTTTCTAATCCCGTAAATCCTTTAAGTTTACCGAAACGGTTAACTTTATGTGTTGCCAGTTCGAACATTGCCCATAATGGGTAAAGAATGACAAAAGATGACAATAACAAACCGGGCAGAACTAAAAGATAAGGGACATTTTTTTTAAGTATCAAAGGGGACGACATAATTTACATCCATGTAGCAGTGAACAAGTCACTTAAAATTGAGCGAAACCGCCCGAACACTTCCGAACGGTTTCGTCTTTCTTACTTATTGTCTATTTTAAAATCCCAGAGCTGAGTTTGCTTTTTTCTCTGCTTCTTTCAGAGCAGCTTCCGGAGTTTTATCACCTAAATAGATATTTTGCAGTGCATTGGTTGTCGCTTCTGACACTTCACCCCAAGCTGAAGTCAACGGTACAAATTTCGCACTTGGCAGAACTTCCGTAAAGGCTTTCATTTTTGGGTTTTCGGTATAATGAGGATGTTGAGCAACTTCCTTATTCACCGGCAGCATGCCTTCATTAATACTAAAGTTTTCACGCTGTTTTTTCTCAAACAGGAAGTTCAGGAATTTCCACGCTTCTTTCTTGTTCTTGCTGTTTGAGAACATCACGATCGAATCCGTCACACCGGCAGTACCTGTCGTCACTTCGGTTGGTACCACTGCAACACCGTAATTGAGGTCTGGAGCTTCTTTCTCGATTTGACCGTTCATCCACGGGCCGGTAATCATCATCCCTACGCGGCCTTGTTTAAACAGATCTTGGACATTTTCACGGGTATAACTGGTCACACCCGGCTGAGTCAGGCCTTCGTCGATCATAGATTTGTAGAACGTTGCCGCTTTCACCGCTGCATCTGAACCAACACCGCTGGTTCCATCAGCGTTAAGCAGCTCACCACCAAACGACCACAATGCATAATACCAGTAAGTATCGGTATCAATTTCTACACCTTGCAGGCCAAAACCGTAATGGTCTTTGATCTTGGAAATTGCCTTGGCTTGTTCTTTCAATTCACCCAGGTTTAGGAGCGCCTTCGAGACCAGCCTGCTCAAACAAAGATTTGTTGTAGTAAAGAGCTCGTGCAGAAGCAGCAATTGGCAAGCCATAGTATTTGCCATCAATGTTTGCCGGCTCAAGGAATGCCGGAATAAAACGGTTTTTAAAATCACTGTCCATATAGGCGTCCAGCGGCTCAACAACCTCTGCCTCGACAAAATCCGGCAGCCAGATAGTGGCGCTGATTGCAATATCTGCATTCTGGTCTGCAGAAATATCTGTGGTCAGCTTTTGTTGGAGTGAATCCCAGTTGACCTCTTCCAGTACAATATTAATGTCTGGATTTTTCTTCATAAACTCATCTGCGGATTGTTTAAAAAATTCGCCAGTGTATGAACTGTAAAACGGATAGGTAACCCGTACGTCACCTGCGATTGCACTGCCTGCTGTTGCTAACGTTAAAGCTGCTACAAGCGCCGACTTTTTCAAAATCCTTTTCATTGTTGTCTCCGCACGTTTTTATACAAGTTGTGTGAGAAAAGCGTAATTCGATTAAAAATCACCCTTTCACTTTTACAACCTATTAACGTTTCGTCAAATGAAATAAAACCAAAACGAAAGTGTGCGCAATTGCATATATAAAACCATATCATATTGTAATTAAATGATTACTTAGCAATAGGTCATATTTTTATTTTAAAACCAACTTTCGTTTCATTTCGATATTTGATATTCCAATCACAAAATTGACTTAGAAAGCAACCGAAAAAAAACAAATAATGTTACTACTTAAAACACATCAAGGGATTTGATTATCGTTAAATATAAAACGGATTGCTTAATTATGCCCTCTTTAAAACTTAATAAGATCGTTAAAGACTATGGAAATGGCCCGGTTATTCATGGACTTAACCTGGATATTTCAGACAATGAATTTGTTGCTCTTGTTGGTCCGTCTGGTTGCGGAAAATCAACATTACTCCGAATGATTGCTGGCTTGGAGCACACCACCGGGGGGGTATTTTCCGTCGACGGTAAAGATCTGACACATGCAACACCGCAAAACCGAAACATGGCAATGGTGTTCCAAAGCTACGCGCTTTACCCGCACATGACGGTCTATGACAACATCGCATTCGGCCCAAGAATTCGTGGTGAATCAGAGAACGAATACGATAAACAGGTAAGAGAGGCTGCAGAAAAGCTCAATCTCACCAGTTACCTCGATAAATATCCTCGCCAGCTATCCGGTGGCCAGCGTCAGCGCGTTGCCATGGGGCGCGCTATCGTCCGGGACACGCGCCTTTTCCTTTTCGATGAGCCATTGTCAAACCTCGATGCCAAGCTCCGAACCCACATGCGCTCAGAAATTCGCTCTTTGCATAACCAACTGAACTCAACAACCCTCTATGTTACTCATGACCAGATTGAAGCTATGACCATGGCTGACCGGATCGTGGTTATGAACCAGGGAAGAATTGAGCAGACAGGTTCACCCCTGGAGTTGTACGACAACCCAGCCAATATATTTGTTGCCACATTCTTGGGATCCCCGGCAATGAACATCTTTGAAGGTTCGGTCATTCAGTCTGGCGACAGTCTGCGAGTGGCGTTTACTGACCAGCATGTTGTTAGCGTACCGGCACCGTCCAAATCATCTGTTAACGTAGGTGACAGAATTATGGTTGGCGCTCGCCCGCAACACTTAATCGTGACCACAGAACAGACTGAGAATTCATTGCCGATGACTGTTTCGTATATCGAGCAAACTGGCGCAGAGTGTTTTATCGGGTTGGAGTTCCTTGGGGAGAAATACTCGCTGGTGTCGCAAGACCGGATTGCAATTGAAGCCGGTACGCAGGTCCATGTCGCTTTCTCAAAAACCCATTTGTTCGACAAGAATACAGAAATCGCACTCTGAAACATGCAATAAGCGGAAAAGAAGCAGTGGTCAGCAAGGCACTGCTTCTTTTTTTGGTTTGGGCTTTCGTTTTGCTTTCTGGGCTTTCAATGTCTTTTCTTTGACCTTTTCGCCAGTTTTTCCCGTGGCGTGATCGCGCAATTGCGTGTCCGATTGTTGAACCACCACTTTATTCCGACCGGAATTCTTTGCTTCGTACAACGCATCATCAGCCCTGGCATAAACCGTTTCGGCGTCGTCCCCCTGATAGACGGACGTTACACCAACACTTACGGTGACAAAGAGTTCAAAACCGCGATAGGTGATCCAATGAGTCGCAATGGTTTCCCTGATACGCTCAGCAATATCCCGGGCTTGATTCAGATTGGTTCTGGGCAACAACACCGCGAATTCTTCACCCCCTACCCGCGCAAAAAGATCATCTTCACGCCAGAATTTGGGTGACCAGTTGACCAAGCCCCTGCAATACCTTGTCCCCGGCTTGATGCCCGAAGTTATCGTTTATACGCTTAAAATGATCGAGGTCCAAAAGCAGCAAGCAGGCATCCCTTCTGACCATTCTGGCTGTTGAGGTTTCCAACTGAAGGGTATCCATAAATCTTCTTCGGTTGAAAAGCCCGGTCAACGCATCGGTTTCACTCTGCATACGCAGCAAACATTCCATTTGGTAGCGCTTTGTCACATTCCGGGTCAGCCACAAAACAGCCCGTTCTCCGCCATATATCATCGTCAGCGGGCACACTTTTCCTTCAAAGTGCAAAACACCGCTCGGACCGGAGTCGCCGTCGATGCCATCCACATCGGAAGCGGCAAGATCGTATTCAACAACCCTTACCCCCTGATTGTTTAAAACGTCAAGGATCTGAACCATAAACCAATCGGCTTTTTCTTTGGTGAGGACATCATAAAGGGACTTTCCGACAAGCGGATGACCATTGTGGTAGGTGTGTTGATCCTCTCCGCCAAGAAAGTTGACGTATTTGCCGGACTCACTGAGGATAAATACCGGATCTGGCAGCAGCGATATGATTTCTCTGAGTTGCTTCTCGTTCAATGCCATGTTCCTTCCCTTATTGATGGCACCGGTTATTTGCTTGATTTTTATACAATCATTCTAGCAGCTCGACCCACCACGAATGAGAGCTAACTCGCAGATGAATGAGATTTTAATATTCACAAAATCAATGTCAGATAAGGCACTAAAAAAAAGATGGGAAATTGAACGCCGGTATTTTTCAACCGGCGGAGTCGTCAGTAACAAATGAGGTTGCCCAGTTCAGCAAATGACTGGATTGTGTAGGTCGGTTTGATGGAATCTTCTGCTGGGTTCCCTGCATGGTTAAACCAGCAGGCATCCATTCCCGAGTTGAGGCCACCGAGAACATCCGAACCGAGAGTGTCCCCGACCATCAGTACACTGTCGCGTGAAGGGAATCCGGCTTGCTCCAGCGCGTAGTCAAAAACAGCCGGGTCGGGTTTCGCCACGCCGATCTCTTCAGACACCACAACAAAATCAAAGTAGTCTTTCAGACCTGTCCGCTCGAGCCGGATATTCTGCAACGCGGTAAATCCGTTGGTAATTATCGCCATACGGACCTTGCCTTTCATGGCATCAAGCTGCTCCCGCACTCCTTCAAGCGGCTCGCAAATCTCCGCCATAGCATCAAGGAAACTGCTGTTTAACTGCTCCGGTGTCACACCCAGCTTTTCTGCCCAACTCGCAAAGCGCCGGGTTTGTAGCTCATACGCAGTCACGGTGCCGTTCTGGTATTCCACCCAAAGTGGTTTGTTGGTCAGTTGGTATTCATCGAAGTCCTCACGGGTGAAATCCACGCCGTAGCGTGAAAACATCAGGACAAGGCCACGAAATGCGTCAAAGTGAAACAAGGTTTCGTCCGCATCAAAAAAGAGCCACTGGTACTTCTTCATTCTTTTTCTCCAGTTTTTGGCCGGGAAGTCATACCGCGACATTCCCGATAAGCCCGGCGATGTTACAGCAAAAACCGGCCGCTTTCACGGCCGGTTTTCTGTTGTTCACAGGTATCTACTTCATCGAATTAATTAGCAGGAAATCAACCTATTGGGACAGGGTAAACAGTAAGTAGCTGTTCAGTACAAGCACAAAACCGGCAATCACCACACCCAATACAGACACGACTCGCTTGTTGGCAAACTGGCCCATCAACTTCTGACTATTGGTAAACATCAGCAGTGGAATCAGTGCCAACGCGATACCAAAGCTAAGCACCACCTGACTCATTACCAGAATATCCGTTGTGTTGATGCCCAGACCGATAACAACAAACGAAGGGATCATTGTCACCGCACGGCGCACCCAAACCGGAATGGTAAAGTGCACGAACCCCTGCATCACCACCTGACCGGCCAGAGTGCCCACTACTGTTGACGACAGGCCGGAAGCAATGAGCGAGATACCAAACAGCGTTGATGCTGCATGGCCTAAAAGCGGTTCAAGTGTCTTGTAAGCCGTTTCAATTTCTGCAACGTCGTGATGACCAGTGGCATGAAATACGGCTGCGGCCATGGCAATAATAGCAACGTTTACAAAGCCGGCAATGGTCATCGCAATCAATACGTCTATCCGAGTGGAGCGCAGGCGTTTTTCTGTTTTTTCGCCATAACCCTGCTTGAACAGCGCCGAGTGCAGGTAAATTACGTGCGGCATGACTGTGGCGCCCAGAATACCGGCTGCAAGGTAAATCTGGTGGGGTTCAGTCAGCGTTGGCAGAAGAAGCCCTTTCACCATTTCGCCACCCGCCGGTTTCGCCATCAGAAGTTCAGCAATGTAAATACCGGCAACGAGGAGCAAAAGCCCGCCAATTGCCGCCTCCAGGGGCTTTTGGCTTCGGCGGTTAAACATCAGAATGCCAAACGTTACAAGTGCAGTAAGAATGGCGCCTTCCATCAACGTAATGCCAAACAACAATTGGAAGCCAACAGACGCACCGATAAATTCTGCCAGGTCTGTCGCCATGGCAATCACTTCTGCCTGTACCAGTAAGGGACGATGGCCCATTTGGGAAGGCGGTCACGAAGGTGCTCAGCAAGGTTTTTGCCGGTAACAATTCCCAGTTTTGCTGAAAGGTATTGGATCAGCATGGCCATCAAGTTGGCCCAAAGTACAACCCACAGGAGTTGGTAACCAAATGACGAACCCGCTTCAATATTGGTCGCAAAATTACCGGGATCGATATAACCAATTGCCGCGATAAAAGCCGGACCGAGAAGAAGGAGTTTACGTTTGAAATTTAACGACAAGTGGGGGAAACGATGAAGAAATACTGCGTTCATTATTAACTGCCTGCTTTATTATTCTGGAGTCACAATACGCCTCCTTTTTCAATAGTGCATATCACTTAAGTCAATCACTTTGATAGATTCCATCAATTCTTTGCCTGCAATACATTTCCACCACAAATCCTTTACAAATCAATGTTATGTAAAGAAGTGAAAACGCTGTTCTGTGATCCGTTACGTAGTTATATTCTCCCCATCGGGTGTGAGATGCGCCGGATATCCAATGCCACTTCAGGTACTCCTCTCTTTTTAACAGCACGTACCTGAAACGGCGTATCGAGCCAATGGCAAAACACCGCTTTGTTTTAAAGCATTCGGTCTGAACGGCCGGGTGATGAAACTATGGAGTCAAAATGAACAAAAAACTCAGGATTGCCACGGCAGTTTCTGCCGCACTGTGGCTTTCTGGTTGCGATATGTCTTCGCATGCTGCCCAGAATAACCAACCACCGCCAGCCGTACCGGTGAATGTCATTGAACTCAAGCAGGAAGCGCAGGCTATTACCATGGAACTGCCGGGTCGCAGCCGGGCATACATGGAAGCAGAAGTACGCCCGCAGGTGAACGGCATCATTCTGGCGCGAAGTTTTACCGAAGGCGGTATTGTTGACGAAGGCCAGTCACTGTACCAGATTGACGATGCTACCTATAAAGCAGCGCTTATCAGTGCAAAAGCTGAACTCAAGCGTGCTGAGGCAGCACTCGCATCTACCCGCGCAACTGCCAAACGTTTTGAAGAACTGGTCAAAACCCGGGCTATCAGTCAGCAGGATTACGATCAGGCCAACGCGGCTTACCTTGAGGCTCAAGCCAGTGTCGCGGTTGCCAAAGCCGCTATCAACGCAGCAGAAATCAACTTGCGCTATACCAAGGTTCAGGCCCCTATTTCCGGCCGTATCAGTAAATCAAACGTGACGCCGGGTGCGCTTGTCACCGCTAACCAGGGACAGGCTCTTGCCAAAATATCCCAGCTTGATCCCATCAATGTGGACATCGCCCAGTCGAGCACCCAGATGCTTCGCCTGAAGCAGCGCATTGCAAGCGGACAGCTTCACCAACCGGAAACCGCAGAAGTCAGCCTGATTCTTGAAGACGGCAGCGTTTACCCGTTCAAAGGCTCCATGAAGTTTGCTGAAGTGACGGTTAACGAAACCACGGGTGCCGTTACCTTGCGTGCAGAGTTCCCGAACCCAGATGGTATTCTTCTGCCGGGTATGTTTGTACGCACTATCGTCACGGTCGGGACTGATCCTGAAGCTATCCTGGTTCCCCAAAAAGCCATCAGCCGCACACCACGCGGTGAAGCAATGGCAATGGTGGTAAACAAAGAAAACCAGGTGGAAGCACGCATGGTGGAAACCGCAGAAGCTATCGACCACCAATGGCGTATTACCGCCGGCCTTGAAGAAGGCGACAAAGTGGTGGTGGAAGGTTTGCAGAAAATTCGCCCGGGCGCGAAAGTCACCGCAACCGTCCTTAGCGACAAGCCTGCAAGCTAACAGGGACTCATCATGGCTCGTTTTTTTATAGATCGACCGATCTTTGCGTGGGTAATTGCAATCATCATTATGCTGGCCGGTGTGCTTTCCATCCGCACACTGCCTGTATCGCAGTACCCGACGATTGCCCCGCCGCAAATTATCATCAGCGCGAACTATCCGGGTGCCTCTGCAAAAACCGTTGAAGACTCGGTCACTCAGGTCATCGAGCAGCGCATGACCGGCCTCGATCACCTTCGCTACATCTCTTCTGAAAGTGACAGCTTTGGTAACGCAAGTATCAAGCTGACCTTCAACGCAGAAGCGGATGTTGATATCGCGCAGGTTCAGGTGCAGAACAAACTGCAACTGGCCATGCCACTCCTCCCGCAGGTGGTTCAGGCGCAGGGTGTGAGCGTAAACAAGGCAGGCACCGGCTTCCTGATGCTGCTGGGCTTCGTATCTGAAGACGGCACCTTGGACAAGGCCGACATTGCCGACTACGTATCATCGAATATCCAGGACCCGATAAGCCGTGTTTCCGGCGTGGGTGACATTCAGGTATTCGGTGCGCAGTATGCGATGCGTATATGGCTAGACCCGCTGAAGCTCAACCAGTACAACCTGACCACCAATGACGTCATCATGCAATCCGTGAGCAAAACGCACAGGTGTCAGCAGGCCAGCTTGGCGGTGCCCCGTCAGTAAAAGGCCAGCAGCTTAACGCAACGGTCTCTTCCCAGTCCCTGCTGCAAACCCAGGATGATTTCAGAAACATCGTGCTGAAATCTGACTCAACGGGTGCCAAGGTTCTGCTGAGCGATGTCGCGAGAGTCGAGAAAGGTGCAGAAAGCTACATGGTAAACGGCTATTACAACGGTAAAGCTGCTTCCGGCCTGGCAATCCAGCTCGCTCCGGGTGCTAACGCACTCGAAACCAAAGAAGCCGTTCTTGACCGAATGGCGGAACTGGAAGCCTTCTTCCGGATGGCCTGGAAATGGTCGTGCCGTTTGATACCACGCCGTTTGTCAGCAGCTCGATTGAAGGGGTTGTGAAGACCCTGCTGGAAGCCGTTGTACTGGTGTTCGTCATCATGTACCTGTTCTTGCAGAATTTCCGCGCAACGCTGATTCCGATGATTGCCGTTCCGGTTGTTCTCCTGGGTACTTTCGGCATCCTGGCAGTTGCCGGTTTCTCGGTCAACATGCTGACGATGTTTGCCATGGTACTGGCTATCGGCCTCCTGGTGGATGACGCCATCGTTGTTGTCGAAAACGTTGAGCGCATCATGTCAGAGGAAGGTTGTACTCCTCTGGAAGCCACACGCAAATCGATGGACCAAATTACCGGCGCACTGGTCGGTATCGGCCTGACCCTGTCTGCGGTATTCGTACCGATGGCATTTATGTCCGGATCAACAGGGGTAATTTACCGACAGTTCTCGATCACCATCGTATCGGCAATGGCGCTGTCTGTGCTGGTTGCAATGATCCTGACCCCGGCACTGTGTGCGACTATGCTCAAGCAGGTTGAAAAGGCCACGCCTACACAGACAAAGGGTTCTTTGGCGCATTCAACCGCTGGTTTGACCGTTGTACCAACCGTTACGAGTCGAGTGTCGCGAGCATTATCAAACGCACCGGCCGTGTGTTCGTTGTCTTCCTGGCGCTGACCGCAGCAACCGGGTGGATGTTCCTGCGCATGCCGACAGCGTTCCTGCCGGATGAAGACCAGGGAACCTTGTTCGCCCAGGCTATCCTGCCTGCGAACTCCACTCAGGAAAGTACCCTTAACGTTCTCGACAAAATGCAGACTTACCTGCTGAAGGAAGAAGCCGAATCCGTTGAGTCTGTCTTTACCGTTGCGGGCTTCAGCTTCGCCGGTATGGGCCAGAACATGGGTATGGCGTTTATCAACCTGAAGCCTTGGGATGAACGTACTGCACCGGGTACGGATGTTCAGTCTATCGCCGGTCGCGCGATGGGTGCGTTCATGCAGATTAAAGAAGCCATGGTGTTTGCCTTTGTACCACCAGCGGTTATGGAACTGGGTACAGCAAACGGCTTCGACTTCTATCTGCAGGACCGTAGCGGTAACGGCCACGATGCGCTGATTGCAGCACGTAACCAGATGCTGGGTATGGCCGGACAGGATCCTAACCTTGTGGGCGTTCGCCCGAACGGTCAGGAAGATGCGCCGCTTTACCAACTGCACATTGACCACGCCAAGCTGCGTGCACTGAACCTCAACATCGCTGAAGTGAACTCTGTTCTGGCTTCCGCGTGGGGTGGTGCTTACGTGAATGACTTTATCGACCGTGGCCGTATCAAGAAAGTGATGGTTCAGGGCGAAGACCGCTACCGTATGCAGCCGGACGACCTCGACAAGTGGTTTGTACGTAACAGCAAAGGGGAAATGGTACCGTTCTCGGCATTTGCCACCGGTTCATGGGAATTCGGCCCACCGCGTCTTGAGCGTTTCAACGGCCTTCCGGCTGTGAACATCCAGGGTGCAACCGTACCTGGCTACAGCACCGGTGCAGCGATGGACAGCATTGAAGACATGGCCGGCAAACTGCCGCCAGGCTTTGGTATCGAATGGAACGGCCTCTCTTATGAAGAGCGTCTGTCCGGTAACCAGGCTCCTGCGCTGTATGCGCTGTCGATTCTGGTGGTATTCCTGGTACTTGCTGCACTTTATGAGAGCTGGTCAGTACCACTGGCGGTAATTCTGGTTGTGCCTCTGGGTGTTATCGGAGCCATTGTTGCGATGACAGCACGCGGCATGCCGAACGACGTATTCTTCCAGGTTGGCCTGCTGACCACCGTAGGCCTGGCGACCAAGAACGCCATCCTTATTGTGGAATTTGCCAAGGAATACTACGAAAAAGGCGCCTCCCTGAAGGAAGCGACACTGCACGCTGTTCGTGTTCGTCTGCGTCCTATCCTGATGACGTCACTGGCGTTTGGCCTCGGTGTTGTCCCACTGGCTATCAGCTCCGGTGTAGGTTCGGGTGCGCAAAATGCAATCGGTACCGGTGTACTGGGTGGCATGGTGGGTTCAACCTTCCTCGGCATCTTCTTCGTACCGCTGTTCTTTGTGGTGGTAGAACGTCTGTTCAGCCACGTGAACGTGAAGAAAGACGCCAGCGCAAGCTCGATAAACTGGCAACCCAGTAATTCTCCTGAATTGCCTATTTCAAAGGGCCGCGAAAGTGGCCCTTTGCTTATTCCCACAACGAAGAAATTCGCCCACCCCTGTTTTCGCTATTGCAATTTTTTGCGCACACGCTACTGTGATGCTCGCTTGTAATCTAGTTGGATTCCTTTTCTGTGCTGACTTACCGACCTCGGCTGGACTATCCGTTGTTCTTTGCCATCTGTACGCTGATAGCCATCGGCTCTATGAGTGTATGGAGTGCCAGCGGCTATAGCATGCCTATTATCGAACGCCACCTCGCGCGTGCATTCATGGCCATTACCGCCATGCTGGCTTTATCTGCCGTTCCTGCGAAAAAATTCAAAGACATCGCCCCTTACCTGTTTGGTTTGGCGGTTATTCTGTTGCTTGGCGTTATCGTTGCTGGTGATACCACCAACGGTTCAAAACGCTGGCTGGCACTGGGCCCTATTCGCTTTCAGCCTTCTGAGCTGGTAAAAGTCGCTGTCCCAATGATGGTGGCCTGGCTGATTGTTAAAGATCCCGGACGACCCGGGCTCAAGAAAATATTTATGTGTCTGGCGGTAACTGCCCTTCCCGCCGGGCTTATCGTTATCCAGCCCGACCTCGATGGTGCAATCTTTACTGCCATCTACGCACTCTTTGTGCTGTATCTGGCCGGGATGAGCTGGAAGATTATCGCCACTGTGGTGGGAACAGTAGCCGCCGCTGTGCCAGTGCTCTGGTTCTTCTTTATGGCGGATTACCAGAAAATGCGGGTTACCCAGTTCCTGAATCCAGAATCTGACCCCCTTGGTGCCGGATACCAGATTATCCAGTCCCTGATTGCAATTGGCTCCGGCGGCATCAAGGGCAAAGGCTTTATGAATGCGACACAGGGCCAGCTCGGTTTTATCCCGGAAAGCCATACCGACTTTATCTTCTCAACCTTTGCGGAAGAGTGGGGCTACTTTGGCAGTGCGCTTATTGTCTGCCTCTACCTGTTTATTGCAGGCCGGGCTTTGTGGCTGGCAAGCCAGAGCGATTCAGCCTACTCGCGTCTGGTGAGTGGCGCGCTGGCACTCAGCTTCTTTCTTTATGCCTTTATTAACCTGGGTATGGTTAGTGGACTCCTGCCGGTAATGGGAAGCCCACTGCCGTTTATCAGTTACGGCGGCACCGCCATGATTACTCAGGGCGCTTGCTTCGGCATCATCATGGCACTGTGTCCGAAGCGCCGTCAGGCCGGGGCACCCTGGACGCCATACAGCTACAACAACTGATACTCAGTATGAAAAAAGCGACCAATCCGGTCGCTTTTCTTCTCAATTATTTTCTTTTCTCAACGAATAGCCCTGCCTTACCGCTTTCCCAATACCGTCAGGACAATACCGGCCAACAGCAATGTGCAACCCACCACCTGCAAGGGGCTTGGCGATGCTTTCTGTATAAACAACGTCAGAAGGATCCCCATTATCGCCGACATTCCAGCGGCCACCAGCACCAATGACACATAGGGGAGTTGTCGCGCTCCGCTGCCGTAATAAACGGAAAACCCGACACTGGCAATATACATAAAAGGAATTGCCATCAGGCAGATCTTGGCAGCAGAAATAAACACATTTGATGCATCCAGGTAGCGGACGCTGAGCATATTTACGAAATGGATACACCCGGTAGCCAGGGTCAGGGTGCCACCAAGTTTGAGGATGTTCATTGCCATATTAGCGTTACCGTATTGAGTTTCGTCTCTGCCTTACACTTCTCAGACAGAGGACGCTCTCCTGATATCGCTGTCTGTTGCCGGTGTAACATTGGGTGAAAATGCGCCACGTCTTGTGACCGGCGCAATCATACGCACATGGTTATTTTTTGTCCAGATCCGAAAAAGTCGACACCGCCGTCAAAACTGCTTTACGTTTTGTTGCCTTTTTAAATCTTTGCACGCTCTTCTCCGTAACTACACTCTAGACAATGCAGGGATTCCATATCCCCGCGACGCTCAGTAGGAGGCAGATATGAACGTGCTGTCTATCATTCGATCTACTGCAATCTTGTTATGCGGGCTTCTCTTTTTCTCCTGGCCGGCCGCTGCCGACACCGTTTGGGTAGTGCCGGTAAAAGGGGCAATCGGCCGGCGTCCAGTGACTACATCAGCCGGGAAATCGAACAGGCGCAAAGTGAAGGCGTCAGTCTGGTTATTCTCAAAATGGACACCCCCGGCGCTGGACAGCGCAATGCGTGACATCATCCGGGCCATTACTACTTCAGCCATCCCCGTCGCCACCTGGGTCGGTCCTTCCGGCTCCCGGGCAGCCAGTGCCGGCACCTATATTTTGCTGGCCAGCCACATCGCTTCGATGGCCGAAGCCACCAACCTTGGCGCAGCGACCCCGGTTGCAATCGGTGGAGGCCAGGCACCGGGCTCCCCTTCAAAACCCGGCTCACCAACTGACGATGAGGATCCTGCCAGCAAAGAAACGTCTGAAGAAAAAGCCACTGAGAGATCTGAAGGTTCAGATACTGAAAAAGTCCCCTCCAACACGGCAATGGAGAAAAAAGTCATTAATGACGCCCGGGCATACATAAAAGGGCTGGCACGGCTTCACGGCCGTAACGCTGAATGGGCCGAAAAAGCGGTCAGCGAAGCGGCAAGCCTGGACGCAACCGAAGCGGCAAGCCTGGACGCAACCGAAGCGCTTGAGCTGGGTGTTATTGACTTTATCGCCAACTCCCCGGAAGAGCTGGTGACAAAGGCTGATGGTCGAGAAATATCGATCAACAGCAACAAGGTGACGCTGTCACTACAAGATCCAGTGTGGGTTGAGCGTGCCCCCGACTGGCGGGCGGAAATGCTTGCCGTTATCACCAATCCTAACGTGGCGTATATCCTGATGTTGATTGGTATCTACGGTCTGTTGCTCGAATTCTATAACCCAGGTATTGGATTACCCGGGGTCTTGGGCGGTATCTGCCTGCTGCTCGCCATGTACGCCTTGCAGATGATGCCCGTTAACTACGCCGGGCTGGGGCTGATACTCCTGGGCATTGCCCTGATGGTCGCTGAAGCATTCAGCCCGAGTTTCGGCATACTGGGCCTCGGCGGCATTGTTGCCTTTGTGTTGGGGTCGATTTTCCTGATGGACAGCGATTTGCCCGGCTATCAGGTAGCCATCCCGCTGATTGCCGGCGTCGCTATTTTCTCGCTTGCGCTGATACTGCTGATGGTCACCATGCTGCTGAAAATCCGGCGACGGAAAGTAACAACCGGTGTGCAGACAATGGCCGGAAAGCGCGCACTGGTTGCTGACGACTTTATCGACGGCGAAGGCCGGGTTCAGATGGACGGAACCTTCTGGACCGCCCACTCGGAAACGCCACTAAAAAAAGGCGATCTGGTCACCGTAGAAGAAATCAGGGGGCTCAAGCTCTCCGTTTCACCACGAATTAATAAATAAACTTGGAGGCTGATATGGTTCTCTACACAACGGCTGTGCTATTAGTGTTACTGGCGATCTTGCTGGTCAACATGTTCAAGGTGCTGCGGGAGTATGAGCGCGGCGTAGTATTTTTCCTTGGCCGGTTCCAGGATGTTAAAGGCCCCGGTCTCATCATCCTTATTCCTTTTATCCAGCAAATGGTACGGGTAGACCTGCGAACCATCGTGCTGGATGTTCCCACCCAGGACTTGATTACCCGGGACAACGTTTCTGTCCGGGTCAATGCCGTGGTCTATTTCCGGGTACTTGACCCGCAGATGGCGATTAACAACGTGGAAAGCTATCTGGAAGCTACCAGCCAGCTTGCCCAAACCACCTTGCGTTCGGTGCTTGGGCAACATGAACTGGATGAACTGCTTTCTGAGCGCGACCGCCTCAACCGGGATCTACAGGGTATCCTTGACCAGCAAACTGACGACTGGGGGATTAAAATCGCCACGGTAGAAGTCAAACACGTCGATTTGGATGACAGTATGGTTCGTGCCCTCGCCAGACAGGCAGAAGCAGAGCGAAACCGGCGGGCAAAAGTGATTCACGCGACCGGTGAACTCGAGGCATCAAGCAAGCTTAAAGAAGCCGCCGAGATGCTGAACGAAGCGCCGAATGCCCTGCAACTTCGTTACATGCAGACCCTGACTGAAATCGCTAACGACAAAACGTCCACCATTGTTTTCCCGATGCCGATTAACCTGGTGGAGTCGCTGTCGGAAATCATGAAAACCAAAGCGCCAAAGGACTAACCCGGAGTCTCAGCCCGGAGATCCGGGCTGTCTCATGCCCTTTTCCCCAATTCGAGTTGCATCATGCCCACCGAATGCCTGGTAAGGGCGCAACCCAAACAGCGGCATAATGGCATAAATATGGTCGAAGATGTCCGCCTGTACACCTTCGTAGTAAGTCCAGTCTGTGTTGTTGGTAAAGGCGTAAATCTGCAGAGGCAGTCCGTTTGAGGTCGGTGGCAACTGGCGCACCATAAAGAGCATATAGGGGTGGATATCCTTGTGGCTTCGAAGGTAGGTGTTCAGGTAGGCCCGGAAAGTACCGATATTGGTCATATTGCGAATGTTGGCGACGTGAGGAACATCTTCCAGGTTTTCATTAAACTCCCGGATCTCCTTAGCGCGTTCAAACAGATATTCCCGCAGAATCCTCACCTCTTTCAGTGCTTCAATTTCCTCTTCAGACATAAAGCGAATAGACGTCACATCAATGTAAAAAGCCCGCATGATACGGCGCCCTCCGGAATCAGACATTCCCTGCCAGTTTACAAAGGCATTCTGTACCAGTGCATAGGCTGGAAGCATAGTGACGGTATTGTCGAAATTGCGCACTTTTACAGTGGTCAGAGATATCTCTTCCACGGTGCCATTTGCCCCGAATTCTTCCATTTCTATCCAGTCACTCAGGCTCACCATCCGGTTTGCGGACAACTGAATACCGGCGACAAATCCCAAAATGGTGTCCTTGAACACCAAAAGCACCAGGCCGGTTGCCACACCCAACCCGGAGAGGAAGTAAACCGGTGATTCGTCAGCAAAGACTGAAATGGAAACCACCACCCCGACAAAGAAGGTAAACAGCTTTATCAGCTGTACAAAACTTTTTATCGGCAGACGTCGGGTAATGCCTTTCATCGATGCCAGTTCGTTCAGGGCATCCAGAAGGGAGAACAGCATCCAGATAAACAGAATCAATACCGTCACGCTCAGCACCCGATCAGTAAGCATCGACAACAGTGGGTGGCGGGCAAGAATCGGTGGTATGGAGAGTTCCAGCACCATGACCGGAATAAGCAACGCGAGTTTATCGAGCACCCTAAACCGGGCGAGTCCTTTTACCCAGTTATCTTTTGAGCGGCTCAGCAAAGCTTTAAACAGCCGGATAAAAACCCGGTGGACAAGCAAATAGGCCAGTAGTGCCGCCAGGAAAGCACCCGTTACAAAAATCAGTTGAGTAGACGCCATAAGGGTCATTGTTCACGCCCATTGCTGCCAGTTTCTCAGTGACATATGCCCTGATGGAATGATCTAACAAATCTGCCCCCACGCTGTTATTGCAGCCATAAGGTTCAGGTTAAATCGCGTAGATACGGGGAGTTGCGACAATTCCGATACTGGAGACAAAAGCCGGGAAGCATTAAATGCCGGGGCAGGAAATCAAGGAAAGAAGCAGTGTTGTAAATGGAGTGGATTTACATAAAACAAAGCGGGCCTCAGCCCGCTTCATTCGCAACCGAATCAGGCTTTCTTAACGAACTCTGACTTCAGTTTCATTGCGCCGATGCCGTCGATTTTACAATCGATGTCGTGGTCACCGTCACACAGGCGGATGTTCTTAACTTTGGTGCCAACCTTAACAACCAGAGAAGAACCCTTCACCTTCAGATCTTTAATAACAGTAACAGTGTCGCCGTCCTGCAAAACGTTACCGTTAGAATCCTTGATCACACGCTCGTCTTCGGCAGCATCAGCAGCAGCGTCCTGTGACCACTCGTGGGCACATTCCGGGCATACGTACATCATGCCATCTTCGTAGGTATATTCTGAGTTGCACTTAGGGCAATTTGGTAATGCAGACATTTGTATAGCCTCTGTCAGCGTGAAAAAAGAGGCGGTAGTCTATAACAAACCGCCCCTCTGTGGTACAGCCAAACACGTTGACTGCTGCAATTCAGCACATTCACACCCTTATCGTTAATGTCAGAAAAACAATATGGAAACCAGATTAAAACCAAAGCGCCAACATACCGATCTGAAACGCAACAAAAACACCTTCGCAATTATCAAGTAATAACCAGCAGTAAACCTGCACCACCAACAGAAATTGACGAAATTTCCCGCCCCCACAGCCCTGGATGCTCCTAATCGTCCCAGTTCTTGGACTCTCTCATTCTTTTTCCGTCAAGGTGTTAAGTCACGCTATAAGCTGACTTACCACCCCGACAAATTCGACACGTGGGCAAGGAGGCCGATATGAGCAAAAGACTCACTGAAAAGCTCTCTGAAAAACCAGAGCCGACAGTAAAAAAAGGATTGGCAATAAACGGGTTTCTCATCTCCGTTGCGCTGATATTGCTGGCCGGCTGCTCGCAACCTCGTTACAGCAACACTCTCGACCAAAAGCCGGAAACGCTGCTGGTCGTGCGGGATAAAGCCATTGCACATTGCATTCAGACCAATGGCGAGTATGTCAGGCTTCGTGACAATAACGGTATCTATGCCCTGTGCCGCCTTGAAAACGGGATCGAAGTCGATGCCTGGTGGCATTATCAGGCAAGCCTTCCACGTTCTTCGCAAAAAACTGAGATCATTGCCGGATTTTAAGCCATCCGACGTCTTGCAAGTCCACGCGGCACGGATTCTATGATCCACTGCAAACATGCTGAATAAACTTCTGCGCCGGCTCTGGCCTTAGCGATAAAATACACCATCTTTCATCATGTTACAGAGCTGTTATGACTTACAGACATGTTATCGGTTTGGGTGTGGCAGGCAACTTTGCCGGTCATTTGGAGCAAGCAGGCGAGGATCGCGATTTTCTGGCTGTCGAAGTAAAAGAAGCCATCCAACCAAAGGCTATTTTCCCGTTTTATCTGCCGTCGGGCTGCAAGAGCTTCTTGTCGACCTACCCGCTTTCCATCAACACCATTAATGCGCCGGAGCATGCTGACAACCTTCAGATCGAACCTGAAGTCGCGCTGCTTTGTGATATCGAATACCAGGACGCAAAGTCGCCAACCTCGTTCCCCGTCAATTCGGTGCCTACAACGACTGCTCTATCCGCAAGCCGGGTGCGCGCAAAATCAGCGAAAAGAAAAACTGGGGCCGCAACACCAAAGGCCTGTCAGAAACACTTTTCGATATTGATCATTTCGGCGCAGGCGGCGTGCTGGATAAATTCCGTATTGCCTGTTTCCATATCCGTGACGGCCATTGCCATACCTATGGTGAAGACAGCCCGGTAGTCGGCTACAGCTATTTCCACCAAAAGCTGACGGACTGGATTGTGGATCGCATGAACAACCAGGAAGATGTTGGCCCGGCAGAACCAATCAGCATTTACCTGAAAGAAGCCAAATACCCTGAGCAGGCACTCATCAGCATTGGTGCAACCCGTTACACCCCTTACGGTGAAACACACTTCCTGCAACCAGACGATATCAGCATCGTGGTGGTGTACGATTCTACCCTCTACACGTCCGAGCAAATTGCAGCAATGGCAGCTGAGCGCGAACTGGACAAAGAAGGCATTTCTGCGCTTATACAGCGCGTTGTCTAAGTCCATGATTGAGAGAAAACCGGTTCGTTGAAATGCCGCGCTATGCGGCATTTTTACTGGCTTCGAATGTTACTGAGCAACAACAAAACACCAACAATCCTGTCCCTTACTTCCTCACCAGAATCCAATACAATTCCCGCCCTGTTCCTCGCTTCCTGAAACCACCTTTTATGATTGATTATTCCGTATTGCCGGTCTATGTGACGGCTGTGCTGGCGCTTTTGCTGATCCCGGGTCCGGACATGCTGCTGATAACCAGTGCAAGCCTTAGCTACGGCAAACGCGTTGGTATTTTTGCCAGCCTTGGCAATGCCACTTCAGGCATTATCCTGACTCTGCTGGCTGCGGCAGGTATTTCTGCACTTATCGCGGTAAGTCCGACCGCCCTGACTTTACTCAAACTGGTTGGCGGTGCTTACCTTCTGAAAATGGGCTGGGATTGCCTGCGTACCGCTGCTGCCGGCGAAGCTGAAACCCTGCACGCCGAAGACCATCTGGCACGCAAGCTCTACCGGCGCGCTGTATTCAGTAACCTTCTGAACCCCAAAGCTCTGCTGTTTTTTGTGCTTTTCCTGCCGCAATTTGTTTCCACCAAAATAGCCGCCTCATCAGGCGAGCAATTACTGGTTCTCGGCCTGCTGCTGAATATCTGTGGATTGCTGTTTAATCTGTTGCTGGTCGCGATGGTAGGATCTGTGGGTCAGGCACTGCTGAAAAGCCAGACGTTCCGAAACTGGCAGCACAAGGTGATGGGTCTGGTGTTCTTTGCACTGGCTGTCTGGCTGCTTACCTCGGAAGTCGCCACCCATACAGTGTAAGGCAACTTCCAGACATCAAGCAGCCCGGTTTAAACCGGGCTGTTTTGTTTCTGCGCAATATCCCCTGGGGGTTGGGAGGAAGAATCTTCGTTGTCCGGTGTAATGCGAAAGCCAGACTGAATCAGGCTGATACTGATACCCGCGCCAACAATCAGCAAGATGCCCAGGTGCCATGCCTGACTCATCCCTGCCTTCATTAGCGTCGCACTGATGACAGAAGCGAACACCATCTGGCAGGCTCCGGACAACGCGGCAGTCGTCCCGGCTTTGTTACCGCCATAGGGCTGCATCAACATGGCTTGAGCATTGGGGAAAGCCACACCATTCGCCATCGCCATACTGAACTGGCCCAACATCATCAAAAGGGGTGACGGGGTGACCAGAACAAACCACAGCCCGGCAGATACCTGAATAACCGGTGCCAGAATCAATACCTGACGCTCCGAAAAACGACGCCGAAGCCGGTTGCTGAGAATCCCCCCACACATCAGGCCGACCGCCGGCAGTAACGCCCAAAGTGCATATTCTTCAGATGTTAAGCCAAGCTGCACCTGCATGATGAACGGCATCAGTGATATTGCAACCACTACCAGGGTGTAGTTCAGCCAGCCGATTGCTGCAAAACTCAGGAAATGGCGGGATGAAAACAGCCCACGGTAATTTCTCAGTGTGGTTCGCAGGCTCGGCGGAAGACGAACATCCTTCAGCGTCTCTTCAAACCGCATAACCAGTACCAGCCATACCAACAAGACGTAGCCGAACATCACCGCAAACACGGATCCCCAGCCAAAATAGTGGTTTACGATACCGCCAAAGAGGGGGGCAACAATGGGCGTAAAAGAAGCAACGATTGCCAGCCAACTTAATGCAGTAGACAGCTCTGCCCCGTTGTAATTATCCCGGATACAGGCACGGGACAATACGGCACAGCACCCGGCGCCAACACCTTGCAGGAACCGGCCAGCCACCAGCATTTCAAAATGCGCAGAACCAAACAGCGAAAGAGCAATTCCCGCCAACGCAATGAGTAAACCTGTCAGCAAAACCGGGCGTCTGCCGAAGGTATCAGACAGCGGGCCATAGACCAGCTGAGAGGAACCAAAACCGAGAAGGTAAAGAGAGATGAGAGCCTGAGTTGAATCAGATGAGATATCAAACGTTTCACTGATGGCAGGCAATGCGGGGAAGAGCAATCCCACACTCAATTGTCCGATACTGACAATCAGACAGGCGATTAAAACGGTTCTGAATTCAAAACGTGCTGGCATTGTCCCCCCTTATCGTTGACAGGGAGTATTATCTCAGTGGTGTTTTTGTATGATAAGTGAATTCTCAGACTGGAATTATGTCCCCCAAGGAAAGAATGTAAAAAAACAGCCTCCTTCGAGGCTGTTTAGTACAGTACCGAAATTCGGGAATACCAAGCTAACCGGCACCTAGTTTCAACTTCTTAAATGCCCTGGCTTTGTGCTGTTCCCAGCGCGCGGCGGGCATCCTGCTGTCATCAGATTTTTGCCGGGTATCCGGGTAATAGGGAACATCCGCCCAGGCAACCTCTACGTTAATAGATTCCGCATCGGAAAGTTGGTGTGTTTCAAATGCCAGCCCTCCATCAGGAATGTTTCGCTTCAATTTGACGATGCGGTCCGGAATTTCCAGCTCAAATTCTGCATCGCTGTTGGGGTCCACAAAGCGAAAAACAGGCAGTTTTGCAATGGCGCCGGGCACCACTTCCCTGCCCTCGTCAGACATGCAAAGGGTCAGCGTCCGTGTGGCCGGGTCATACCGGGTTGCACGTACATCCGAGATATAATGCTGTGCCCGGCCTGCCTTGTTAGAAAGCCGAATCTTCACTTTCAGGACACCGCCAGACTGCGCAACCTTTTTGATATCCGCTTTCATATCCCGGCTTTGCTCTTTTCAGCCATAATCAGCCTCCTTTACGCTCAGGCCAGTCCCGCACTAGGTCTGTCATCCAGCACCCGGTTCACGGCGGTAATATCAGCGAATTTCTGCTTTAAACGGTTATAAAAACGCTGCCTGTTGTGATCAGATTTCAGCAATGCCGTTTCACAAAAAGCCAATTCCCGCTCAAGGTTTCTCACCGGCAACGATGCCCAAACCTCGCTAAGTGCACATCCGGCACCCATTCAGACAGTTTAAGTTCAAAAAGGCAATCGAGCTCGTCAGTGTCAGCGCCTGAAAGCCATGCCTCCAGCAGGTCATAGTAAATACGCACGGGGCGAATCAGCGCCCATTGGATATGTTCACTGCGCCAGGCGTGATCTTTAAGGAGCTTAATTAATTTGCTGGGTACCAGCGGGTTAAAGGCATTGCCGGGAGACCAATAGGATTCGGTCTTTTTCAGCG
Organism: Photobacterium sp. JCM 19050; assembly: GCA_001310455.1. Lineage (GTDB taxonomy): Bacteria > Pseudomonadota > Gammaproteobacteria > Enterobacterales > Vibrionaceae > Parasalinivibrio. The sequence continues at coordinate 26,910 of BAXG01000016.1, read as the reverse complement.
CTTTGAGCCGGGCTTTCGCCGCGTCCCTGTCTGGATGCATTTGGGAAAACAGCGCTCCAAGGCTTCCGGTTTGGAAACTCTCACTGGACCGCTCAATCATCATCTTCCAGAAATCGAGCAGCGGGTTGATGTAACCCTCAAGTAAATGGTCACCCACATTGGGATGGCCAGCCATGATAGTGCAGACCTGTGGTGAAAACGCATAGTAGTCATGGAAAAAACGTTCAAAAAAGGCAAATCCAACCTCGGTGCTGCGCACAAAATGATCCCGCACACCGCGCAGGTACTGAACCTGTTCTGAACTCAATGATTTGGATGCAACGGTCGCGATAATACAGCAGCCACCGGAACTGCACCCGACTGAACCACAATGAATGCCGGGGTCCCGCAATACCGGGGTTTCCCCTTGCCGGTTGGCAATCTGGGTTCGCATGTCATTTTCGTCAGTGATAGCGGCGTTTTCTTCCGGTGACGAAGGGTTACAACCCGCGGTCAGGTTCAACAAGGTGTTGTTAACAATCCGGAAAGCATGGGACAGTTCATGGTACAGCACCACCGGGTTGGAAATAGGCAAGTCGATAGTTCCGTTAGTGCCGTCCCGGGCGACGCAAATGTTCTGCTGCGTGTCGTAGATCACCAGGCAGTTTTCTGTGGTGTTCAACGTTGCACCCGGCAGTCCACTGCTGGCTGGGGGAAGAGCTGTCCCGTTGTTGGCAAACGATGTCCCGTCATCCAGTGTAAAACCAGACAATCCGGCAATGACAATAGTATCGACATTGGCAGCACCACCACCATAATCCGGTGAGAAGTCAGTATTTACCAGCGTATCCAGACGCACCTGAGGGGCACCATTTTCAGTCCGGCTGTAAGTTACCTGTTGCATCCCTCCGGCCGGGTCATCCAGCCCGACTCCGTCGTCATTGGCAATAATGACCAAATCCACAAACGCGGCCAGTGAATCTACGTCGTCCGAACCGATGCCGGTGGCGTCATCAAGGATAAACATCGCCATAGGCTAGCCCTCCGGTTTTGGGCGCTGCGGTGTCGGCAATGGCTGCCACTTAAAATCCAGGGTAATTCGGGGGTCATAATCCGGGCTGTCACAGACCCGCGGGCAAGGCTCCGGCCGGTCCGGTTCATCCGGGCAACATTCCTCAATTTTAATATGGAGGTCGAGGTTTCGGTCGTAATCGGCAGCTTCACCGGGGTTTACACGCTCGACAATACCTTCAACACGCAGTGCCGATTCAAGGGCTGCGTGACTCAGCTCTACCTGCGTTCCGAGTTTGCGCATGATCTTACAAAGCAATTCGTTACCGTTGACGAGCTCGCAAATGATATTGTCGTTCTGCTTGCGGTTATGGTCAAGCAGGTCAAGTGCGGCCAACTGTACGGTCAACAGTGCATGAATGCCTTGGGATACATTGGCAAAGCCCGTTGCCATAGTATGTTCAATCTGGAAAAGGCGGTTATTGGCCTGCTGAAGCTCTGCGTGAATCTGGGTATTTACAGTATGGATATCCGCCGTATTCTGGGCCGTGTTGTTCGTATAGGTATTAATCTGATCAAGTCGGGCATTTATCTGATCAGCCACGTCCTGTATGGAAGGCATGAGAATCTCCTCAGAATCAGAAACCAGGTTGTTCAATACTCCCCTGCCTTGAACCTATTAACTGTAGGCGTACATATCCCCTGGCGATGTCTGTCTTTGAAGAATGCCCGTAAATCAAATTACTGCCATCCAAAAACGGGCACGGGATATCAGTATCCAGGTAACCGGAAGCCAGAAATTGCTGTCGCAGCTTGAAAAGTTGCTCTTTTTTCAGCCAAATCTCATTTCAATGCGATTTTCACACCCTATTTGTCATTCAAATAGCCACTGTGGAACGTTAAATTGATCTGAGTGACTAGCCTTGAACACCCGCCAACTGGTAGAATCCGACCCAATCTGTCAACAATACAAATTGAAGAGAGTGACTCCCCATGGGACGCAGTTTCGAAGTTCGTAAAGCTTCAATGGCGAAAACACAAGGCGCCAAAATCAAGGTTTATTCCAAATACGGTAAAGAAATCTACGTTGTTGCAAAAAACGGTGGTACTGACCCAGATACCAACCTGTCTCTGCGCCGTTTGATTGAAAAAGCCAAGAAAGACCAAGTGCCTAGCCACGTAATTGATAAAGCCCTCGACAAAGCCAATGGCGGTGGCGGCGAAAACTATGAAGTAGCACGTTACGAAGGTTTCGGTCCTGGTGGTTGCTCAGTAATTGTTGACTGTCTGACAGACAACAACAACCGTACTTTCATGGACGTGCGTCAGTGCTTCGTGAAAAACAACGCTAAGATCGGTGGCCCTGGCGCGGTATCTCACATGTTTGATCACCAGGCTGTATTCCAGTTCAAAGGCGAAGATGAAGAAGCCGTACTGGAAAACCTGATGATGGCTGACTGTGACGTTGCAGACATCGAGCTCGAAGACGGTATCATCACTGTATTCGCCCCTCACACTGAATTCTTCAAAGTGAAGAATGCGCTGGCTGAAAGCATGCCTGAAGTTACTCTGGACGTTGAAGAAATCACTTTCGTTCCTCAGACCAACACTGAGCTCACTGGTGACGACGTGGCTTCTTTCGAGAAGTTCCTGGACGCCCTGAACGATTGCGACGACGTACAAAACGTATACCACAACGCAGAACTGCCAGAAGAGTAATCTTCAGCGGCATATCGCGTAACAGAAACGGGCCTCGTGGCCCGTTTTTTGTACCTGAAATCTGTATTTGGTAACTGCCGATTTACCGCGCTAATAACCCAAGCGTCTTTTATAGAGGGAATACGTATTTTTCGGTTATATGATCTGAACAGATAATACCCAGACGTTCGTTTGAGCAGGATGCCCCAATGAAAATCTGGATATTTGCAGTTCTGGCGCTTCTGGGATTTTCCCTCACCCAAGACGGCCTTATCAGCGCCATCGCCGATCTCACCGCTTTTGCTATCGTCGCCATCGTTGCCTGGCTGAAGATTTCTGAACCAACCAAAATTCAAAGAAAAAACACATCCGCAGGAGGAAGTTGCCAGGCTAAGCCATCTCAATATACGCCAAGGACCCGCCACCAATAGCCAGCCATAGCATCATACCCAACAGCAAAGGCTTGGGGCCTGCATTCTTGAGTTTACTCAGGGTTATACTGCAACCAATCAAGAAAAGGCATACCACCAGCATACGCTTCGAAAGCATAAACAGGGTGTTGTAGACCGGTTGAAACTGCGGCAGGAAGTGAGCAACAGCAATCGCTATGCAGTAGAAAATGATAAAGGAAGGCACGGAAATCGCCTTTGAATTCCCTTTAAACATCAATGCGCTGATAAATGCCACCGGAATAATCCACAACGCTCGGGCCAGTTTCAGTGTCGTTGCTGTTTTCAACGCTTCATCACCATAAGCGCCGGCAGCACCCACAACAGAAGACGTATCATGGATTGCAATGGCTGCCCATGTACCGAATGCGTGTTGGCTCATGTCCAGTAAGTGCCCAATCGCGGGGAAAATAAACAGCGCCACGGAATTCAAAACAAACACCGTTGCCAGTGCCAGCGAGATTTGTTCATCCTTGGCATTGATGGCAGGGGCGACCGCTGCAATGGCACTTCCCCCACAAATTGCTGTACCCGATGCAATCAGGTGACCGGTCTTCTTTTCAATACCTAGCATTCGGGTAAGCAACGTACCCAGAATCAACGTTGCAAATATTGAGACTATGATAAGTCCCAAGCCCTGCTTACTCGCTTCCACTGCCTCATTGAGGTGAATTCCAAACCCTAAACCAACTATCGACCACGCCAGAAGCTTTTTGGTCAGAGCCGCAGGGTTAAAACCGTGAGGAAGTAAATTCGCAGTCGCCAGTAAAAAACCGAGCACCAGTGCAACCGGTGAACTGATAAGGGGAGAGAAACACAACGCAGCAATCAGAAAAGTGAGCCAGTGCTTGAGTGTCAGGGTACGGATGGAGGACAACATAACAAAGGAATAATAAAAAATTGAGTGCGCATTATACGTAGATTTTTGCAGATTCCCCATAAAATGTATGACTTACACCTTCTGATGAATTGCGCGTTGTGGCAATAATCACCAACCAACCGCACAAAATGGCGATTTCTGTTCATTTTCCCAGCCCACTTGTTGGGTAAATGCAGCAAACACTATATGCTCTAATTAAATTATCATTAACTTGACCCTACTCTTACCCGGATGCATCTTACTGATTTAATACGCCGTCCAGAATTCCGTTGTATCTTGCCGGTAATTTCAGTGGCTGTTTTATTCTTTTTTCTGGATGAAGCTGCGCAAAAAGCTTCAGAATTGCCGATAATCATCGAGACCGCGCCGTATTACCTGTTCGCCATGGCTGCACTGCTGAGCCAGTTGTTCAACCAAAACCGAACAGGCATGATGGCGGTGCTGATGATCGTTGCCTACACCATCATTCAGGAACGCTTGCAAACTCCGCTATCCGTTGGAACCACCCGGCTCGAGTACGCGCTGCTAGCTCTCCTGCTCCCATTGAATGTTCTGTACACCCTTGTTTACCCAGACAAGCGTTTTTTCTCCCGTTCTGGCGCCCTGTTTTTTGCATTGGTGCTCGGACAGCTGTTTTGGGCATATCTGCTGATTGAAGAGTTTCCGCAAGGTTCTTTAAATTGGCTGTGGGAAAGCTACCTGGATACTGTACCGCAGGTCAGCCCCCTTCCGTTTTTGTTGGTTCTGCTTGGCGTGGCAGCCACCTGTATCGCCGCGTTGTTCCAATTAAGCCGGAATGGAAGTTCCGACCAATCTGCGTTGGTTTGCCTGCTTGCATGTACATTCACCCTCACCTTCTTTGACAGGCTCATGTCTCTTCGCTGACGTTCCTGCTGGCCGGTATCCTGCTTTGTATCAACATGATTTCGTTCAGTCACGAACTGGCGTTTATTGACGGACTGACCGGTATACCAGGCCGCCGGGCACTGGAAAATGAGATGCGACACCTCGGGCGGCGTTATTCCCTGGCGATGATGGATATCGACCACTTTAAGAAGTTTAACGACACCTATGGACACAAGATGGGTGATGATGTGCTTCGCCTGGTCGCAGCTGTCATGCAGCGTTGTGAAGGTGGTGCCAAGGTGTACCGTTATGGAGGGGAGGAGTTCACAATCTTGTTCAAGGGCAAATCAGCCATTCAGTGTGAAAGCTACCTCAACGAACTTCGCCAGGATATCGCTGAATATGAACTCGCGATCCGTAACCATGATGAAAGAAGCAAAGAGGGGAAAGCCGGGGCGGATAAACGGGGAACCGTTGAAAAATCCAATACGGTCAAAGTGACTATCAGTATCGGGCTCGCTGACCAGACCCACGGCAATTCACCGCAGGACGTTATGAAGCAGGCTGACGAAGCCCTTTATAAAGCCAAAGAGAACGGCAGAAACCGGCTCGAACTGGCGTAACACCCAGCCTTCAAAACGTAAACAGGGCGCTATGAAGCGCCCTGTTTTGTATTCGTTTATCGCTTATTCATTGCTGCCTGAAATGATGGTCAGGGTCTCTTTCGTGCGTTCCAGAGCTTCCATGCCTACTGGGGTCAGGTAGCCGCCGTCGGTTGCTGTAATCAGGCCTTTATCAAACAAACGCTTGGTTGCAGAAATCATATCCGGATGTGCATCGCTGTGTACTTTAATACCTGACATCATTTCAGATGTGCGGGTAAATTTGACCAGCATGTTCATTTCATCAACCAGATCCGGTGTAAATGGCATAGTTACCTCCAAGGGTGAGAAGCCTGTATTCAATATACTTGCACTATAAGGCGGGTTTGTCTCTAAACCTTGAACCGGGATCAAATCCTGTTTCGACTGCTGATTCGCTGTCCAATCAATTCACCAAATTGTGATATCTGGCACGTAAACTTGGCTATTCATGAGTAAACAGTAACCGGCCATATTCTCCCTCTGCATGGCTTTTGGCATTGTCTGCATCTGTCATAATGGCCACAACGTCCACTTTATCGATGTCCATCCCCAAAAAGCGCTTAAAGTCATCCCGGAGGTTACGTTTTTCATCCTTCCACTGCCCGGTTTCCGATTTGCTCCTCAGGGCGACAGTCTGGATTTTTTCATTCGCGTAAGGATTCGGCCAGACTTCATCCGGGTTTCCCGGGAAGACCAAACGTACACAATCCCTTTGGCACTTTTCATCGTCCAACCGGTTTTGATCAAGACATAAAGCCGAAGCGCGAAGTCATCCCCCGGTTTTGCCATTTCATCATCCACATTAGGAAATCTCACTGCTTTCCAGCGCCACGAAAGCCAGGGCGTCGCGCGAATATCGATTTTATCTTCACGAAATAAACCGGATGCAGAACCGTCAGCATAGGCTTTAATCCCCTCACCGCTCTCCAGCAATTGATAATGCGAATTTCCTTTCAAGCTACGGTGCGTCCAATCCAGCATCTCCTCCGGAGAGAATTCCAGTGAACTTGACGCCCTGACTACCGAGCCTGATATCAATAAAACAAGACTTACCGCACAAACTAAGGCTTTCATCCCTACCTCATTAACGAATTACGCAGCCAAACCTCCTGCTGCTCTCCCAAAACATGACACATCAACTTAAAATTAACCACATTGTAAAAACCATATCCCCGGCTCGCAGAGACACAGCCGGGAGAGCTGAACAGGGAAACCAGCAGTTTGATTCGCGTAGTCATTGCAGAGGACGATCCTCAAATCGCTGAAATTCAACGCAGATTCGTAGAAAGAATCGACGGATTTGAAGTGCAGGGCATCGCTCATGGGCTTGATGAAGTCCGGGATCTGGTGGAAGTGCTTCAACCCCAGTTGCTGCTTCTCGACAACCAATTCCCGACAGGAACCGGGCTTGAGCTTCTCCGGGAAATGCGTGCGCAAAACTGCCCTACAGATGTCATCCTGATAACCGCAGCAAAAGAAGTCGATACCCTCCGTACTGCCATGCATTCCGGCATCTTCGATTACATCCTCAAACCTCTGGTATTTGAGCGCCTGCAATCTTCTTTGCAAAACTACTCAGCCCACCTTGCCAAATTGCAGGAGATGCAGTCGTTGGCCCAAAGCGACGTTGATGGCTTATTGCAAAGCCCTCCCCAACCTATACCTTCGCAACAGCAAACGACAGCTATTGCCCGGCTACCAAAAGGTATCGATGCACTGACGCTGGATAAGATTCGGGCGGTATTTCAAGCCAATCCTAACGCCTTGAATGCAGAGGAAGTTGGGCAGGAAATAGGGGCCAGCCGCACCACCGCAAGACGGTATCTGGAGTTCCTTGTCAGCACCGATGAGCTGTCTGCAGAAGTAGCCTACGGAACAGTCGGACGCCCAGAAAGGCGGTACCAAAACCGTACCTCCTGACCAGCTTGTCAGATATTTTTACATCTTCATAAAGCACAACCGGATGCGTATCAATAAGCATCTGATTTCTTTGCTTATGTTTTAATGGCACGAAACTCGCTACACCCCTACTGCTCAAGCAACCTTGGCTATAGGGAGATAACAATGAAACTAGGTAAGTACGGTCTATTCACCACTTTTGCTGCTTCGTTGTTTTTTGCATCGCAAGCAAGTGCAGCGCTGGTGATTGACGATTTTAATAATCCAGCCGGTCCGGGGATTAACTCTGCCGAAGACCTTACCGATGACAACAACGTCTTTGATCGTGTTGACGGTGCGGGCAGTGTGTTTTCTGGCGCTGGTATCTTGGGTGGTGAGCGCGACCTTTATGTAGAACTGCTTGTTCAAGGTACAAGTGCGGCTAACGGTGTTGAAATCAATGTCGACTCCGGCAGCCTGAGCTACGCAACCGGTGACGGTGACGTCGCCTCCGCCAGCATCCAGTATGATGGCGCTGATAGTGATGCCGCTAATGTTGATATTGATGGCCTGGGTGCTGTGGACTTCGCAGCCGCCGGTAACGCATTCATTCTGGATGTGATCAGCGCTGATGCATCATTCAACTTTGCAATCAACTTGTGGTCTAACGCAGGTGCGGTATTTGAGCAGGTTATCCTGTCTTCAGGTCCAACCCAGATCACGTCACCAGTTCTTTGGCCGTTTCATTCGCCAATTTCACACTTATTGATTTTACGTCTGTCAGTGCGCTTGAATTCATCATCAACACAGATGGCGCATCTGGGCCGGTATCTATCGACTTCTCCATTGATGCACTCTCCGTACCAGAGCCTGCAAGTATTGCACTTCTAGGTGTAGGTCTTATCGGTATGGGTTATATGCGTCGCCGTAAAATCAAAGCCTGACAGCATTTGGTAAATCGGTGTTAACCATCAACATTCAGTGAACCAGGTTCACAACATAAAAAGGGCAGCCTCTTGGCTGCCCTTCTCTGTCCGGTAAAATACGTTCCGAGACTTATTCCACAATACCTTTTGAAGCCAGGTATTCATCGTAAGTGCCTTTGAAATCATTGATCTTGCCATCTTTGATTTCAAGGATACGGGTTGCCAGGGACGACACGAACTGACGGTCATGACTCACGAAGAACAGGGTGCCTTTGTACATTTCCAGCGCCATATTCAGTGATTCAATGGATTCCATGTCCATGTGGTTGGTCGGTTCGTCAAGCAGCAGCATGTTTGGCTTGTGCATCATCAGTTTGCCTAGCAGCATGCGGCCCTGTTCACCACCGGAAATCACCTTCACGGACTTTTTGATGTCGTCTGAGGAGAACAGCATACGACCGAGGAAACCGCGCACCGTCTGCTCATCGTCCCCTTCATCTTTCCACTGGCTCATCCAGTCGAACAGGTTCATGTCCTCTGCAAACTCGTCTGCGTGATCCTGCGCGTAGTACCCAATGTTTGCATTCTCTGACCACTTGAACTCACCGCCGCGAGGATCCAGTCGGCCAGCCAGTGTGTGCAGCAGTGTCGTTTTACCCACACCGTTCTCACCAATGATCGCAACACGCTCACCCACTTCGAAAATACCGCTGAATCCGGTGAACAGGTCATTTTCATATCCCTGGCTCAGATTCTCTGCAATCAATGCGTTACGGAACAGCTCTTTGGACTGTTCGAAACGGATAAACGGGTTCTGGCGGCTTGACGCTTTTACTTCATCCAGCTTGATCTTTTCAATCTGCTTGGCACGAGACGTTGCTTGCTTTGCCTTGGATGCGTTAGCTGAGAAACGGGCTACAAACTGCTGAAGGTCTGCAATTTGGGCTTTCTTCTTGGCATTGTCAGCCAACAGACGTTCACGAGCCTGAGTTGCTGCAAGCATGTATTCGTCGTAGTTACCCGGATAAATGCGAAGCTCACCGTAGTCGAGGTCAGCCATGTGGGTACAGACTGAGTTCAGGAAGTGACGGTCGTGCGAAATAATAATCATGGTACAGTTGCGCTCGTTCAGCGTTTGCTCCAACCAACGGATAGTATCAATATCCAGGTTGTTGGTTGGTTCGTCGAGCAGCATGATGTCTGGATTTGAGAACAGCACCTGCGCCAGCAGGACACGCAGTTTCCAGCCCGGAGCCACTTCACTCATTGGGCCGAAGTGTTGTTCAAGCGGAATACCTACTGCCAGCAACAACTCTCCTGCTCGAGATTCTGCGGTATAGCCGTCCATCTCTGCAAATTGTACTTCCAGGTCGGCAACGCGCATTCCGTCTTCTTCTGTCATTTCTGGCAGAGAATAAATGCGGTCACGCTCTTGCTTCACTTCCCACAGTTCTGCGTGACCCATGATAACGGTATCGATAACAGCAAAGTTCTCGTAGGCAAACTGGTCCTGATTCAGCTTAGCAACGCGCTCATTAGGATCGGTGCTGACGTTGCCGGCGCTTGGCTCCAGTTCACCACTCAGGATTTTCATGAAAGTGGATTTACCACAGCCGTTTGCACCGATAAGGCCGTATCGGTTGCCTTCACCGAATTTGACAGAGATATTTTCGAACAGTGGTTTAGCGCCAAACTGCTGGGTGATGTTCGCCGTAGTAATTAATCCCATTTTTTAATTTGCTCTTTATTACAATAAGTTAAATCAAAAGAAAGAAGTGCTTATTCCCTCAATATACAAACCGGTGTACACACGATTTGTTCACTTCCTTTCACTTTCACGAAGAATCAAGCCGTGCATGAACGCATAACTGAGCCGTGAGTGCAAGCGACTTCAAAAATTTTCCTCGGTTTTTACTACAGCCTGAAGACACACCCTTTATCCAAAAAGCCTGCAATTCAGGTCAAGGGGAATCGTTATCTTGTACACGAACCGTCCCTGTCAGCCCAAGGCGAATATACGCGTCCACCAAGTCGTCATTGGCTTTTACCGCCTGCTTGACCTTGTCGGGGCTGGCCTGCTCCATGCCGCGAAGAACACGCCGTGCACTTGCTGCATCCCGCGCACGCCCGGCAAGTCCTGCTAGCGTTTCTGCTGAAAAACTACCGACCGAGCCAAAACGCACCATCAGGTTAAACAGTTTATAGGCGGTCCCACTGGGGTTGGTCACGCCCTTCACCGGCACCGTTGCATCGCCGATAGCCTGGACCAGAGCGTTAAATTCGCGGTACCGATCCTCGAAAACCAGTTTGAGACGCTTCTGCCCTTCTTTGTAATTCCCGCCACCAAATCGCTTGATGGCGGTTTTCAGGCGCTGGCCAGACACACTGCCGCTAACCGAGTCTATTGACTGAGCAAAGATATCTGCCGCCGCCTGGGCCTGTATTCCCCGCCAGGCATCCACGGTTTTATGGGTGGGGTTGTTTTTCAGGACATGACGGATACGCTTGAGGTTTTGGGTCGCATCCACCCCCTTGAGCACAGAATCTATGACCCGGTCGGGGTTGATAAGGTTGGTACGCCCGGCCCGGTCTTTGTACGCCACTAACTTATCAATCACATCCTTGCTCTCAAAAATCTCCTTTTGCTCCCTTGCCGCACGTCGGGCCAACTCAAACGCCTGCTGCTTGGGCGAGCCCTTGGGAAGGGTCTCAACGGCCTGGCGTACCACGCCGTCCAGCCCGTTGATAATCCGCGTCACCGCGCCGGTCTGGTCACTGGCTCGAATGCGGTTGAGACCCTGCCGGAACGCTTCGGCATTATCAAGCACCAGGGGCGTTTGTGCCCCACGGAATTTTAAGGTGGTGCCATCGGAGGCCATCACCTGATTAAACCGGCCTGCTGGCTGGACCGCCCCCTCCACCAACCGAATTTGGCCATCAGCCGCTCAAGCGAGCGCAGCACGTCATCGCTGACCGGCAGCTCAAGCTGCTCATCAATGACATCCAACAAGGTGTCGGTATCAAGCGGGGCGTGTGTCCCTTCTGTTTTCGCGGCTTTCTCATACAGCGCATGCACCGCTTCCCATCCCTGGTCCTGCATTTCTCGCAAGGCGCGCTGTACCCCGGCACCTCGCCCTTCTTTGTCAGCCAATGGGGCAAACCCGGTCTCAAACCTTTCCTGCGCCTTTTGGATGGCCTCCTGTTGGGTATCTTCAAATGCCCTCGCTTTCACCCCTTCCCGGGACACAGACGCCTTAAGGGTCTGCTCGGCCTCCTGGGCCGCAAAGTCCTGGGTGGCCTGAGCCTGGGAAAGCGGGATACCGTGCTCACTGGCACGGGCAAAACGCGCCGCCGCAAGCGGCTCAAGCTCCGGGGCCAGGTTGGTGTAAAGGTGGGCAAATTCCTGTTCATCGATACCCAATTGTACCAGAGCCTCACGCCCGGCTCCTGACAGGTTGCCGTCGGCGGTAAACATCTCGGGGCGTGGATCTGCACCGGTCGCCTTTTTATACAAGCCGGCAAACAATGACTGGCTGAGGTTAAACCCACGCTGGATAAACGGTGCGGCAAAGGATGCCAAACCGCCCAGTGCGCCTTCCACCAGGACGTTTTTGGCCACCTCTCCGGGTTGCTTTGTCGGTTGCACGGCCCCAAACGCCGCCCCTGCCCCAATGGCACGTGGGACACTGACCGGTGCGAGCGGAAAGCCGGCGATGGTACCGGTGATTTCGCCAGCGGTGGACAGCACAGGACTTTGTGCCTGCGTCCCTTTGAATTTCTGGGCCTGGATATCGCCGGTCAGGGCAAGGCGTTCACGAAAGGACGCCGTATCTTGACCGAGAAAGGCGGCCAGCTCCGCCCCACGCTGCAATATCCCTTCCCCGATACGTTCGGCCCCGCGCTGGGCACCCTGTATAAACGCCGACATCCCGGTTTTCGGTGGGTAGGCCACGGTCTTTTGCAACGCCGCGGCATTAAACCCCTCAGGCAAGCGTTGCGACGAAGGCATGTCTTCACCCGACTCTCCCGAAAAGAAGGTATCGATGGCCTCTGCCATTTCTGCCTGAGTGGTCCCCACAGGGAAGTGAAAGGTTTTGCCGTTGGCAGTGACGGTCGGCATACCGCTACTCCTCAACCGTGAAGGTAATGCCTCCGGGGGAGGTAAAGGTCGTTCCCGGTGCAGACACTGGCGTCTCCTGACTCTCACCAAAAATGTCCCTCTCCTTGAGCCCGTAGCGCCTGCCCACCCCCAGAATGTCCTTCCGCAGACTGGTATTGCGTTTTTCTGCACGCCGGAAAAGGCGGGTGGCCCGGCTCAGGAACATCTTGCGCTGCTTGGGGTTTAACCGCTCACCGGACCAGACCCGGTTGTACATGTTGATAACGCTGTCAGGGACGCTGCCTGCGTTCTGGGCAGTGGCAAATTCCCCTTCCCTGACCACGGACCCCGGATCCAGCATTTTCATGTAGTTGAAAATCAGCGCCAGATCCCCGGCTGCGTCCGGGCTTTCCACCGAGGCCTCCACCCGGTCAAACGCATCGCGGACAGAGACAAAGGTGCTGGACTGGCCGGTGAATTCATCGCGCAGTTTCTTTGCCCGGTTAAAGGTTTCCCCTTCACGGGCAATAGCCGCGTCCAACGCAGCACGCCGCGCTTTCTCCTCCTGTTGGAACGCTTTTGAGCCAATGCGGACTCTCTGCTCCTTCCCCGTGGCGGTGTCCACTTTCAAAAACCCGTCAGGCAACGGCTTGTAGGCATACCGCCCGGTGAGCACCTTTGGCGAGGACGCTTGCTGGTAACGGGTATACCGCTCTCCGTCATGCACCGCCCATTGCAGTTTCGCCAGCTCCCTGGCCTTATCCGGCTCGGCATCAAAGAGCGACATCAACTCACGGGTGTGGGAATCATCAATGCCCCGCTCCCCAAGGTAGGCCACACGCCGGGCAAGGATTTCCTTTGCCTTGTCCGGTTGCAGGTTAACCGCCGCCAGGGTGTCACGCATGTTCTGCGCCGAGGCCTCATCTTTTACCGCCAACAGTGCCTGCACCTGGTTGCCAATTTCCGGGTAGCGGATGGACAGCGCCGCCAGGCCATCCATGTCCTGCTCGGCAAATACCCGTTCAGCTTCCGTAATGGCTGCCTGAAGGGCCGTGTTTTCTTCTGCCTGCCTCGCCTCCCCGGCATCAAATGCCCGTCGCTGCTGAAGCAGGTACCCGTGTTTGCCACAGACCCAGCCAGGTTTGAGAGTGCCGGTCCTATCCGGTCAGGGACCGGCTGGTAAAAGGGGTTCGTGGCCATCACTGCCTCCTTGCCGAAGGGAGGGTATTAAACGGGTTCGCGTCCTGGCTCCCCGGCTCAGCCGGTGTATTTCCCGCATCCGGGGACAGGGAGCGAACAATACCGGCCAGGACCGCCCAGCCAAGCGGACCCACAGACATAAGCTGCTCACCCGGTCTTTGGGCAGGCTCAGCAGTCCTTACCGGAGGCGTGTTGGGTTTGAGGTTTGTCATTCATCACCTTCTTGTTCAGTGCTAGGTAATCCACCATCACATAGCCGTCGGCATTGAGGGTGGTATGGCCGGGGTGTTCATCCGCCATATAGCCGACCTCTGTCCCTTCCAGGCCATAACGCCGCCGGGCCTCGTCGTTCCACGTCCAGGCATAAATGTTGACGCCGTTGACCGTTTTCAGGAGCCGGTGATGGATTTTGAGTCGTGGATCGCTGATGCCATACAGTGCCACCCCCAGCGAGCCGAGGTTCAGTAAATTGCTGAATCCCTGTTGTTGCTGATTGGCCCTGGCCGCCGCAGCGGCTGTCAGCCTTGTGCCTGGGTCTGCCCTATCTGGCTGCCCAGTACCGCGATTTGGTTGGCATTGGACGGCAGCCCGGCCACGGCACGCAGGTTACCCACCTTGTCGTTGTAAGCCTGGAGCAGCGCCTGGTTTTGCAGTTGCTGGTTATAGCCGTAAAGCGCCTTATTGACGGTGCCGCTTCGCAGCCCAACGGTGGCAGCGCCGTGGCGCAGTATGGCGTCATTGCCTGCCTGTTGGGTGGCAAGCATGGCTTTATAAATCGGCGAGCTTTCCAGGCGTTCGAGAAACGCCTCCCCACCTGCGCCGGCACATCGTTACCCTGCACCGGTCCCTCGCCGCCAAGCCCGGTCAGGGCTGCCAGCTGCCGGATAGCTCCCTGGCGGTAGTACTGGGGCACCGCCTCCACCTCTTTGAGGTAGTCGAGCTGTTCACGCTGGGCATCCGCCGCAATTTTCGCCGCTGCTATCGCTGCGCCCGCCTGTCCCCGGCTTCCGCCACCCCCTTTACCGAATAGTCCCCCCATCACCGGCACCTCATCAGTATTTCAAGCTCTGCCCGGTCTGCAGAAGCACAGACAAGCCGTGCCACCAGACGGAAACCGCATTTGCGCACCAGGTTCTTCATGCTGTTTTTCATCGCATAAGACACGATACGGTTGGCTGTCGGGCAGCTCATAAACAGCCACTGGCTAAGCTGGTTAACCGCCACACGCAACTGGCGCTTCCCTCGCCGGTCTGCCGCCAGGTGACATTCCAGCACATCCCCGCGCTGGTTCACCGCCAGATAGACAATGCCGCCGCTGCGCTCCCATTTGAAAAACCGGGAGCAAGGCTGGTGCGGGATAGCCAGCGCCAGTGCCGAAGACGGGTCCCAAAGTTCGGTGATCATGGCGGCTCCCTCAGGGCAATGACCTGGTCGACCATCACCCAGCCTGCCCGCCCGGTACTGGCTACCCGAAAGTCCCCGGAAGGCGCAATGAAAGAATACGTTGGCGCCCCACCGTCTGAGCTTCTGGCCCCCACATGGACATTCGCTTTGGGGAAACGCGGCTGAAAGGGTGCCGGAAACTGGAACAGGGTACCGTCCTGAGTCGGGTTTCGCCGGGCAATGCCGGTGACATGGATATTGTTGGCATCGACAAACCGGTAGCGGATCCCTTCCTCGGCGTTGTATGCCTGATAGCCATTTTGATACACCGGGGCACCGGGCTGGCCGATATACACCCAGGGATACCCCTGCTCGATACGCTCAAGCTCGCGGGCCAGTATCATTAGGGCCTCCGCCTTGAGGGCGTAATCCGTAACCAGTGTGTTACTCCAGTTCGGCGTATTTCTGACAATGGTTTGCGCCTGACGAAGGCGAACGAGATCTGAAATAATGTCCGTGAGCTTACCCATGCCGTACCTCCAATATTCCGAGCGTCACCCGTCCATGGAACACCCCCCGAAATTTGAATCCCACACTGTCAGGCACATAGCCAAGCCGTCGCCAGACCAGGCGTTTGCTGTACTCCTGAGGCCCGCCATAGGATTGCGCCTGCTCAGCACCGTAATGCTCGCCGTCATAGGTCAGTGACAGGTACACGGTATCTTCGGCGGGCGTGTACCCACTGAGGGTGCGTATTTCAAGCTCATCCACACATTGCCCGTCCAGTACCAGCATTGGCGTGGTGGCCTGCCACTCCACCGGCATTCCGTACAGGTACTGACGCCGTCCGTCAGTTTGCCGATGCGTGCATCCACCCGGCTACCCGCCAGCCACGCGCCAATACGCGGGTCGAATACCATGTTGATGCCTTGCCAGAATGGCGCGACAAGGCTCGGCGAGGTGAGGACACTCCACGCGGCCTGTGAGCCCGCCACCGTGGCCACCGTGTGGTTGTATAAAAGGGTGTGCCTGGGCAGGTGGACGTAAATAAACTTGTCCCTGTGGGTCACCCGGGTTTCCAGCACCGCGGTTGCCAGCTCCTGTTCGTTGTAGCTTTCGAGGAGCCGGTCAATTTCGCGGGTCGCGATGGTTTCGAGCCGCCCGGTCCCCACAATATGCAGGCTTGGGGATTCCTCCTGCCGCCCGCCAAGGATAAAAAACAGGCCATCGAGTTCTGTTTTGGCATGTGTTGCTACCAAACCCGCCTTTATCGCCAGCCCGGGGCTGCGGGTAAAGGCAAACTCATTGCTGGGGTCCGGAACGAAGTATTCAATGGAATAGCGCCCGAACACGACGGCGAGGTTGTCCTGGGTGGTTGCCACCCCGCGGATTTCGTCCGGCAGGAATTCTGCCGAGGCATAAGCCAGCAGATCCACCTGCTCTTCGTGGCCTGGCTGGGTATGGTAGACGTGTTCGCCGTCTGTCATAAAGAACACGCCATTGATGAAGGTAATGTCGATGGGGTTCCCGAAACCTTCACTGCCATCCGGGCCGGGGATCACCTTGCCCGGTGCAGTGTTGCCAAAGTGGTCGTAGTAATACTCTTCATGCAGGATGTTCACACCCTGACTTGAGTCTTCCGTCACCAGTCGCACATCCCGGTCAAGCGTCATCACCATCCACCCCACAAATTGCCCCATTTCGCCCGGTCTTGGAGGAGAAACCGCCTTTACCGCAAGGATTGCCCAGGTTCCGTCCCCGTTGTCCCGGGTATAGGCGGCATACCGCGTTTCTCTGTTCATGCCATTACGGGAGGACAGAAACCCCTCCAACCGGCCATTGCCGCCGCCCCGGTCAAGCACATACCCGTAGAACCCCAGGTGCCGGAACGTCCCGTTATATGCGGGGTGGGTCATACCGGACAATGTCCGGGGTCCCTGGTAGATATTGGTATCACTGAAGGTACGCCCACCAAACGCCACCGCCGGCGGGATGGTTTCATCCGGCCGGGGGGTATCTACCCGCCGAAGGCCCTGGTAATCGTTGTAATACCACACCTTGCGGTCAGTCACCGTTGCCAGGTTATTAAACGACTGGGCAAAGCGTACGCTGTCTGTCCCGGTGATTGGGATGTGTCCCCGCGTACCGGGATCGCAGGAGTAGTCAATGATGACCCCGTCTGTACCGACTTCGATAAACCGGTTGTCAGACACCCGAAAATGTCGGCCAAAACGTTCGGAAAAGACGCTGCCCCTGTCGACCCCAAAACCGTCAGTAAAGGCCACCAGGCCGGGGTGGTTAAGCAAGTACCCGTCAGCCCGTTTAACCTTTTTTAGCACGGCGTAAAGATTGACCGGCAATGCGTCGCGGTAATCCGCCTCTTCCACCCGTTCACCGTTAACCAACGGCACAAAAGAGGTTGTCCCAGCCATCTACATCACCCTGAACACCCGACGCCGCCGGGTCACCCTGTCACTGTCCGTGGTGACCACCAGGACAAGCTCACAAAGCACTACCCGGCTTGAACCGGTTTCCCTAGCCTCCACACGCAGTGTCACTGTGGTGCCATCATGGGTCTGGCGCAACACACGAAGGGCCCGGTCAGCGTCCACCGATACCAGGCGGATCCGCTCTGCGCCCACCAGGTAGTCACTGAAGTCTTCGGTGATGTCATCAACATCCCCGACCCAAGGTGCGATACCTTGCCCCTGAGCACCGGACGTGTCGGAAAATGTCGCCAGCGGTTTCCCCGCCCCTGTCGGTTACCACTGCCCCGAGGGAAATGGCGGGCATTGGGCGAAGGCAACACGGTTTTCCCCACCGCCTTGGCACACATCACTGACAACGAGGAGGCTGCCTGGGCAGACAGGGACAGCGGGGCGGTAATATTGAAATCAGCCAGCAAACGCATGGCAAGATTGGTGTGGAACGCAAAGAAATAATCATGCGGAATGTTGGCGTCACTCCCCTCGGCAGGCACATCTTCAAACCGGTAACCGGTTTGTGCCCGAAACTCCGCCGCCATGGCTTCAAGCCGCTGCAATGCCAGCAACCTTTCATCTGCGCTTGGCGGTGACGTCACCAGGCCCGACACCCGCAGCTGGGAGTAGGCCTGGTTAACAATGTCAGCCTTGGTGATCACCACCCTGCTCCAGCTCTGCTTTCAGGGTTTCCAATCCCTTGACGTGCCACGCCCGTATCCCCCGCGCTTTTGCTTCACGCCTGACAGCGTCAAGCTCATCATCGATGGTCGTTTCCGTTTGGGGTGCGTGGGTCAGCTCTTTGGGACGGTGGACATATCCCCTTTCCAGGTAAAGCTCGATATCAGTCGGTGCCAGTCTGGCAAAACTGCAGCGAATACCGTCCACCTCAATGTCATCCCCATGGCAATACATCACTACACTTTTGAGGGTCACTTTTCACCTCCTCAGCCTGTATGCAAGGCCACCCCGTTGCCGGCAGGATTGCAATTCACCAATCCCCACCAGGTAAAGAGGCGGCAGGTAAACGTCAGGCGGTCGATGTCGCCGTCGTAGGCCATGTACATCGTTTGCCCGTTTTTCATCGTATGCTTGATCACTTTCATGCCGCCAAACTCCGACAGCAGGTGTAGCGGCGCTTCACCGCCAACCACTTCGAGTGAATCCCGGGTCCAAAAGAGGTTGGCATGCCCCTGGGCATCAACGTTGAGCCGCTCGACAACCGCGCCATCCAGGATGATGTGATTGATATTGGCAAACGCCCGCTCTTCGGCCGTCAGCGTGGTGTCATCAGCGGCAATGGGTTTGGGAAACACGGACAGGGTGAAGGCATTGGGCACGCCAACAACGGTAAAGGTCATCGACTGCCCGGTGTCTTCCTTGTCACCGAGGGACACCGCATTGACCGCCGCGGTGCCGTTACGGATCTTTACCTTGTCCCCCACCTGGTAGCCTGCGCTGGAAAAAACCGGGACGTCAGCCAGCCGGTAGTCAATGTTGCGCGGCTGCCCGGCCACATCCATGGTGGCTTCGGGCCTGAATGACTGGTTTCCGGTGACGGTGGTATTGGGGGATGCACCCCCTGCCAGTACGCCGGTATAGCTGCCTTCCAAGACATCGAACCCGGCGGTGCGGGTGATGAGAGAATTGTCATAGACCTGGCGGGGTTTGCCTTCCAGGGTCTGACGGTCAGCCAAATCCTTGGCCAGTTTTTTCTGGTCGCGGTTGTTGAGCACAAAGGTGCGCTGGTTACGCCCGCCGGTCTGGCGCTCATTGAGGATTGCGCGGGCCTCGGCAACAAAGTCGTAGCCGTTGTCTGCGCTGCGGTAAAACAGCGTGCCCTGGGTGCGTACCAGTTGTGCTAGGCGCTGGTTGAGGTAGGCCGACTGTTTTTCGCCGGACTCCTTGCCTCGGTCTTCCCAGAATTGCTGGTCACGCATGTCATCCGCGCGCTGTTTGAAGTAATCGTTTTTCGGGGTTTCCAGCGTAGCGGGGTAGAACAGCTTGATGATGTCCCCGTCATGGCCAGACAGATCCCAACCTTCCTTGATTGGTGCATGCATTCTGGCAGGACGCCAGATTTCATTGTTGGCGTGCTGCATGTCCGCTGCATCTGGCCGGAACACCGACACCCTTTCCAGCATCTGCATTTCATGCTCATAGGTCTCAATGGCATTTTCAAACAGCACTTCAACCCGTTTGCCCGTTGATAACGCGCCCATCGTTTTCCCCTTTACCAATCAGAGATGTCGATGCCGTCAGCCTTGGCCTGGTAGCGGGCGTCAAGGGCTGCCTGGATGTCCCCCCGTTGGTGGGCATCCCGGTAGCGCCGCTTTGCCCGCACTGCTGCCGATGCCCCGGGATCGTTGCCCCCCTTGCAACTGCCGGCCCGGTTTTGGGGCCCGGCTTTGCCGGTGGGTAGGTGTTGTAACCTCACGGGCAAGTTTTGCCAGGGTAGCTATCCCCCGGGCACCGGTCTGGTCCAGGTGGTAAGCATCCAATACATCGTTCAACGTGGCGGGTGATGCCCCGAGTTTGTACCAGAGCTTTTCACTGTCATCGGACACCAGCGCAATCTGGCTGATAAGAAAGTCTGCCAACTCATCGCCTTTTCCCCGGGCAAGGTTGTCCAGGGTGCGGCGGATGGTGGCATCTTTCTCCACAAAGTCCGGTTCGGTGACAAGCCCCTGCTCGATAAGCTTCCCCGCCCGCTCATAATGGTCAGTCACGGCCCGCTCAATCTCTGCCTTGTCCCTGGCGCTTTGCTGCTCTGCATCCTGCCGGGCACGGCGCGCCTGGCTGGCTGACTG
The DNA here is from genome assembly GCA_001310455.1 of Photobacterium sp. JCM 19050. Classification (GTDB taxonomy): domain Bacteria; phylum Pseudomonadota; class Gammaproteobacteria; order Enterobacterales; family Vibrionaceae; genus Parasalinivibrio. The sequence continues at coordinate 6,627 of BAXG01000016.1, read as the reverse complement.
CTCCCACTGGTCAAGGGCCTGTCGAACTCCTCGGTGCGAAAGTCGCCCAGCTCGTCGGTAAAGTCCGCCGCTTTTGGCCGCGGCGCGTTGACCTCGATATGGGTTGGGTCAGCCTGCCCGGGTACCGTTGCCCTTGCCGGAGGGCGTCGTTTTCACGGCGCAGCCGCGTCAGCTCATCCTCCTGCTGGTTGATGGTTGCCTTAAGCCGATGTTTCATCTTCACATGCTTGGCAACCGGGACGCCTGCAGCCGGTCCGTCACTGCCTTGTGATGTCTGTTCATCACTGACCATCCAGCCTCGGACTCCCCCTCCCCATTTTCCGGGCTCAGGTCGTCCCCGCCGTCAGGTTGCGCCTCCAAACCGGTGTCCGCCGCTGCTTCCTCTTCCATGGAAAGCTCGTCGTCTTCGGCCTCCGGGGGCGTTTCATCCTGCCCGGCGTTTAGCCGTTTCAGGTCTTCCAGAGATTGCATGTTCACTGTTTGGGCCTCGTCAGTGTCAACGATGGGCGCAAGGTACCGCTTGCTCGGCCAGTTTTTACCTTGTCTGGGCAAGTGATTTCATTATGGAAGGCGGACGCGAGGGAGTGCAAACGGGAAAACTTTATGATTTTTATTACTTTTTCAAACTCTTTGCTTCTTTTTTTCTTTAGTTGACTGACTGTCTTAAACGCGGCGGGTAACGCAGTTTCATCAGGGTATCGACCTGCTTGTTGAAGGTGTCGGCATGGTCACGTTCAATGGCGACCCCGGCTTTGGCGGCATCAATCTCAACCTTGGCACTGTCGTTGTCGGCGCGCTGCTGGTCGATATCGAGTTTCCGGGCATCATTGAGCTCGTTCATGATGGCTGCCCGTCCCTCGTTTTCCCGGGCGCTGGCTTCGGAAAGTGCCAGCAGGGTTTGCGGATCGGGCCCTTGTTGCTCTGCCGCGGCCTGCTCAATCAGGGCATGCTCTTCGGCCGTTTCCGGCTCCTTGTAGCCTTGCAGGATCATCTGGCGGTTCACGAACTTGCGAACCGGGGCCATATCAATGCCGTCCACCAGTGAGAGGTATTGCAGCTGCAGCAGGTGGTGAACCGGATCGCCCGGCTGGAGCTTGTCCATGATGCGCTCTATCCGCTCCAGGGTCTGGTCCTTTTGCAGGGTAAAGGACGGGCCAATGGTGGCCAGCACCTCAAACTCCAGGCCCGACAGGTCATTGAGCGAGACCAGGTTACCGGTGTCACGGTCCAGCACCTGTGCCATCATGGGCTGACGACTGCTGGTCCCATCAGGTTTGGTCACCGTGACCATCCGCGGGGCGTCATAAATCTCGGCCGCCATGGAAGCAAAGATTTCCCCGTCCCGGCGCTTGGCATGTTTGAAGTTGTCCATGAAAAGGACGGCCTGCTGGTCAAGGCGGTTCTGCAGGGCATAGACCGCTTTGCCCGAGACATCCGGGTCCGCAATGTCCTGAGGCAGCCCGGCATTGGCGACATCCTCCACGGCTTCGCGGGTGAGCTCCAGGCTTGCACCCAGGGCTTGGGGAATCACCGGTGATGGCAAGGTGGCGGCTGCGCCGAGTGGCAAGTCTTCCCCGGCCTCGGTCTTGCGGTTTTGCAACACATAGGGATAGTTGTTGTCCGCGCCGCTCTCCTCGTACATGAATTCAAAACCCAGTATCTGCTCAGGGAAAAATACCGGCTTTTCTCGCGGGCTGCGGCTGGTGATATCGGCCAGGTAGCTCATGTTGAAGTTGCGAAGACGCTGCGGATCTTTGGCTTTGCGGGTCAATCCCTCATAGTGCTCCTCATCTTCGACAAAGGCGCGCTCCCCGTAGGCCGGCACCACCGGAATGTGCTCGCCCGGTACCGTATCTTGAGACAGGATGCGGTCACCGGTGACGAGGTAGCGGGTAATGCGGTAACGGTCGATTTCCCGGGTACCGGAGGTGACATAACCCTCGGCGGCCATTTCTTCCCTGACCGGGTCCACCTCCCCTGCACTCAGGATCAGTTCATCCCCATTGGGTGCCCGTACCCGGTAGCGACTTTCCCGTGTGATCTCGCGGTGGAAAAACTCACACACGTAATAGTGGGCATTGCGGGTGACCCAGGAAAAGGCGCTTCCCTGCTCGGGGGTGGCAAAATGACTGAGGGTAACCTCATCACGGGGCTCACCGGTCAGCTCCTGGACCAAGTCTTTCAGCGCTTCTTCGGTGTAGCTGTGCAAAAGCGAGCAGTAGCCGGCATCGGATTTGTCCAGAAGGCGCGCAGACGGGTCCCAGAATACCTTGTTGTTGGCTTCGTAAAGCGGCCGGCGGCGAATCACTTGGTGGGTGTCACCGGCTGCCGTGCTTTCATAGTCATTGTACAAAAGCCACGCCCCCACCCCGCATGACAGTTGCTCCTGCATGGCGTTGTTGTAGGCCTCGATGGAGGTGTTGCGCGCATCCTCGGTGCGGTAAATACCGTCCAGCAACTCGGCGTCATCATCGCGGTTGGCGTCCTTGGGGCGAAAATCCACCTGTACCGGGTTGGCACGTATCTGGGCCGACACCTGACGGATAGCCTTGCGAAGCACATCAAACTCGCCGCGGTACTGGAGCTGGGAGTTCCCCAGCAGCTCGTCACTCCACTGGCTGACCCAGGCAAACACCAGGTCATCCGCCGCTTTCTCGCGGGTCTCCTGGTTGTGTGAAAACGCCCGGTCATGGCGTTTTTTGATGTCTTCCAGTGACAGTCCCATCTCAGCGCCCCATCGATTTCAGCGGCCGGGGGATACGGACCGTGGCCGGGGCATGGAGCTCGGCCCGGGCTTTGGCAAAACGACGCATCATATAGGCATAGCGCACGGCATCCAACAGGTCGTCAAAGGTTTTGACGATGCGCCCTTTCTCATCCCGGTGGTACTGGTTGAATTCATCCAGCACCTCACGCAGGTGGCCAAAGATTTTCAGCTTGCCGGTTAAAAACAACTGGCGCAGCTCGACAATGCCCTGCTCTACCGAGTTGCTGGTTCCATCCAGGTGGCCCGCTCTGCCAGCATGGTGAACCCGGCTTTGTGGTAATGGTCCTTTTGCTGTTTGGCATCATCCGCCCTTTTTCGGTATTGAGCCCGTCACTGGGCCAGGCCGTGGGGACACCCCGCGCCCATTGCTCACATGCGCCCCAGGCGTCATTGGCCGACACCCGGGATTTCTTCCACGCCTGGGTGACATAGAACTGGTTGGCATCGCGGTCCCAGGCGAGCTGGACATGGGCCTGAGGGTGGTCCCAGCCAAAATCCATGCCGTCGATAACATAGAAATGGTCCGGAAGCGGGAACGCCGGGCAGGTCACCAGGGTGTCATCCATGTCAAAAATGCGCCCGTGGCCGAGCATGGGGATGCCCTTGGTACGCATGTCCTTCTGGTGGTCGGGGTAGCTCGACAGCAGCTTGGTCTTGACGCTTTCGCTAAGGTGCGGCGCATCGTCCCAGCCTTTCGCATAAAACACTGCCCGAGACCCGGGTTGTCCATAAATTTGATAACCAGGGTGGTCCGCCCGTTTTCCGGGGTGAAGGTCAGAATACCCCGCCCGCCTTCTCGCTCCCCATTGGCATCGAGGTTACCGCCGTTGGCGGTCCGGGTGATGACCTGCGGGTAGATAGCAGGGTCTTTGGGCTCTTCATCGACGTGGAACCAGTCAACAATGTCCCCCATCAGGGCATGCTGGCCCTGGGAGTATGACCAGAACTGGCATACCGCGTGCTCACCAGAGGCGTGCCTGACGGTGACCTCGCGCATGGCCCCGGGCGTGCCGGTCATCGACTTCCAGCCCACAATGCGCTCAGGCGGTACCAGGCCGCCGGTAAAGGCATTCTCCACATAATCCCCGAACAGGGCTTTTTGCAGCAGGTCCCGGCATTTCTCCCCCGAGTAGCCAAGGCACCAGACCAGGGGGGCATGGTTAAAGCGGTAGCCGGGCCAATCGTCGGGGTAGTCGCCCATCAGATGGATAGCATCGAGGTAGGTGCCGGTAAAGGTCTTGCCGATTTGGTTGGCGGCACACAGGCACACTTCGTTATACTCAGCAGTGCGGGCAATAAACTCCCGCTGCCAGCCATAGAGGATGGCGAAGATATGCCGGTAGCGGTACACGCGTTTACGCCGCGCCTTTTCCTCGACCAGCATCAAAAGCTCGCGTTTTTCTTCGAGGCTCAGGCTTGGCGGTAAGGCGGCAGCGCAGCCCATTTACCCTTCCTTGTCCGGTTGGCGGCTGAAAAACTCGGCCAGCCGGGCATCAATGGCCTCCTCGGTCATGTCCTCAATGACATGGCGGTGCTCTACCCGGTCACTAAATGCCCCCACGTCAATATGGCGGCCCAGCAGCTCCAGGTTACGGGTCTTGTCCGGCCATTTGATTTTCTTAAGGGTCTTTTCCGGGGGCTCGTCGTCACCGGCGGCCATGACCTGGACAATGTCGATGCCGCTGATAGAGCGCCGCCACGCGTCCGGCCAGGCGCTGACCGGCTTGAACCCTTCCAGGTCATCGGTAAGGATATCCCGGATATCGAGCTCATCAATTTCACGCAGACGGCGGAGGACATAGTCCCCGTCAGTCTCGGCCCGGGCCATGCGCGCCGCAATGAGTTTGCCGATAAGAGTTTGAATATTGGCTTTTCTTAACAAACGACTGGCTTGCTGGGCGGCATTTTTTTGCGAGTACCCGGCAGCGATTGCCGCCCGGGTCCCGTTAAAGTCCTTGATGTATTCCCGGCAGAACAATTTGGTCTGGTCGTTGTACCCGATACCCATACGCGTCACCCTGCCCCGTGGGTGGCAGCCATGAAATCCTGCTTGAGCGATTCCAGTGCCCCGACCAGGGTGTAAGGGTAGCTGCCGTTGGCCCAGCAACTGAGCACGGTGCCATCGAGGGTGACAGCCACAATCACCAGGTTCTCTATCCCCCGGACTGGGCCAGTGTCTGGCAGTCATCGAGCCTGTCGAGCACATGTAGCCCTGCCCGTTTGGGCGCGCTGTTAATATCGACCACTTTGATGTCGGTCATACGTCTACTCCCTGCCGCGGGTTGTCCGAGTAAAAGTAAATCAACCGGCCGCGTTATCGTCGTAATCGCTAATTAACTTTCTTTATTAAATCCACCATCTGGAAATAATACCACCGCTTCTTTTCTCCGCCGAATTACGCTAACGTATTTGTATTCAATCCGGCACCTTTCCTTTTTTCGGCACAATAAGAAATAAAAAGAAAAATAAATAAAACCAACCGCGGAAAATATCATGGAGGACACCATGAAATATTCCCTTGTAGTTAGCGTATTATTTATTGTTTCATTTCCGGTGCAGGCAAACCTTTACCTCGGTGGCTGGTCAACACATTTTTCCGGCTATGACCTTAACAACACGCACCACCTGGTCGCGGTAGAGCACCGTGGCTGGGTGGCCGGGACCTTCGTCAACTCGTTTGATGACCGGGTATATTTGGGCGCACGCGACTTTCGCCGGGACTTCCGGCATCTCTCCACCGGTATCATGCTCGGCCTGGCGTATGGTTATGATGACAGGGACACACGCTACAGCCACCGGGGATTTGTTCCCGGTGCCGTCCCTTATATCCGGGTCCGGACACCTTTTCTTATTGAGCCGGTATTCGGGCTGATGGGCAATGCTGCTTTCCTGTCTTTTTCAGTGAATTTTTAATAGTGTCATTCTGGATTTTAAATAGGCTTTACACGGGCATGTAATACCTCCTGCAAAATATCTTCAATGGTATATTTTAGCGATAGCGAAATAATCGAGGCGCAAATGTCAGAAATAATATCTGGCGACGATTTTATTGCCGCTGCCATTTCCTCTCGACTGGCATGTTCAATTAAATCTATCAGTTTCGACATCTCATGCTGGGTTTCGGTCGTGATAGATGCCTTAGTCGCTATCTCACTGATACTGCACCTGGGTTTATCCGGTGTGGGTATATCGACAATGACCCTTGCCATGGTTGCCTCCTGTTGGGTAAAGCAGGCAAAGAATATTAAGCATGGTCAATTCGTCGACGGCTGTCCACGTGGCCGGGGTTTCGTCGCGGTGTAAAACCCGAACCGGTAACCCTGCCCATCCGGCACCACAGTGATAACATGGGCCTTGGGCTCATCAATCATTTTGCGCACCGAGCTTCGGCTGATGCCGAGGGCCCGTGACACCGCAGACTGATTGCCGCGGAAGAAAATCAGCACCTGGTCAAAGGTGGTTGTCTGTAACGCATTAATCTCCATAGAAAAAGACATGTGGCCTCCTCCTGATGTACTGTCACGCCCTTCATAAGTGTCTCGCTAATGAAACGCGCTTAAATGGAATTCTTAGCCACGCTACGGGCCTTAACCCCCTTCCAGCCATCCATGCTCGACTTTGGCACATTTAACGCCGCCACGTGTCACACAGGACGCTTTATGGCCAATTTCAGTGCCGGACCGTGCTCCCACCACCGCCGTCAGCGACCAACCGGTACTTGCGCCGGATGTGGGCCAACTGGTCGTCGCTGCACCGCCGAAGCCGCAGAGGCACCTCACCGCCCTGGAGCAGGCGAAGCTCGGCCATGCCCAGCTCGTCCCACGGCGGGCTCGGGGCCGGGTTGGCGAAATCGTGCTGGG
>BAXG01000015.1 GCA_001310455.1 Photobacterium sp. JCM 19050 | reverse complement strand
ATAATTTCATGGCGCAAGAGATAATTTGAAAAAAATGACCGTTTGCACAAAACATCATCAAATACGTCATTTTTGATGAATATGCATACAAAAATGGGGGAGAACTCTACGTTCTCCCCCATTCTATTCGTTTGTTTTAATGTCTTGCGACTACTTCACCATTTTCAACACCAAGGTGAATAGTACGCCCTGCAGACAATTTACCGGACAGGATTTCCTGAGCGACTGGGTTTTCGACGTATTGCTGTATTGCACGCTTGAGCGGACGTGCCCCATAAACAGGGTCAAAGCCTACCTTCGCTATCGTACTCAGCGCTTCTTCACTTACTTCCAGAATGAAGTCTCGGTCAGCCATGCGCTTAGCCAGACGATCAAGCTGGATACCAGCAATCTCCTTGATGTGCTCTTCGCCCAATGGGTGGAACACAACAACTTCATCTACACGGTTGATGAACTCCGGACGGAAGTGGTGACTGACAACTTCCATAACAGTTGACTTCATTCCGTCGTAATCAAGCTCACCAAAATGCTCCTGAATACGATCCGAGCCAAGGTTCGATGTCATAATGACTACCGCATTACGAAAATCCACTGTACGTCCCTGGCCGTCAGTCAGGCGTCCATCATCAAGTACCTGCAACAGTATGTTGAATACATCCGGGTGAGCCTTTTCTACTTCATCGAGCAAGATGACGGAATAAGGACGGCGACGAACTGCCTCTGTCAGGTAACCGCCCTCTTCATAACCGACATAACCCGGAGGCGCACCGACCAGTCGAGCGACGGAGTGTTTCTCCATAAACTCAGACATGTCGATCCGGACCATGGCATCACTGCTGTCAAACAGGAATTCAGCCAGTGATTTACAAAGCTCCGTTTTACCCACACCTGTAGGGCCAAGGAACAGGAAGGAGCCGATTGGACGGTTCGGATCCGCCAAACCGGCGCGGCTGCGTCGGATAGCATTCGCGACCGCACTCACCGCTTCATCCTGGCCAATGACGCGGCCATGGAGTTTTTCTTCCATTTGGAGCAGCTTCTCCCGCTCACCTTCCAGCATCTTGGCAACGGGTATACCGGTCTGACGGGAAAGCACTTCGGCAATCTCAGCATCCGTTACCCTGTTGCGCAGCAGCTTCATTTCGTACATTTCAGCCTGACTGGCAAGGTCGAGTTGTTTTTCAAGCTCTGGAATACGGCCGTACTGCAGTTCAGACATCCGGTTAAGGTCACCGGCCCGGCGGGCGATCTCCAGATCAGTACGCGCCCTTTCCAGCTCAGCTTTAATATGCTGAGTGCCAGACAGCGCTGCTTTCTCAGATTTCCAGATCTCTTCCTGCTCCGAGTATTCACGCTCTTTTGCTTCAAGCTCTTCACTCAGAACGGAAAGACGCTTGCGGCTTGCATCGTCATTTTCTTTTTCAAGCGCCTGTTGCTCGATCTTGAGCTGGATGATACGGCGCTCAAGACGGTCAAGGGATTCCGGCTTGGAATCGATCTGCATACGAATGCTCGATGCGGCTTCGTCGATCAGGTCTATGGCCTTATCTGGCAGCTTACGGTCTGAAACATAGCGGTGTGACAACGTCGCAGCAGCCACAATTGCCGGGTCAGTGATTTCCACATGGTGGTGAAGCGCGTACCGCTCTTTCAGACCACGAAGAATCGCAATGGTGTCTTCCACGGTTGGCTCTTCAACCAGGACTTTCTGGAAACGACGTTCAAGAGCGGCGTCTTTTTCGACATACTGACGGTATTCATCCAGGGTGGTGGCACCAACACAGTGAAGCTCACCGCGGGCCAGGGCAGGCTTGAGCATGTTACCCGCATCCATTGCCCCCTCGGCTTTCCCCGCACCGACCATAGTATGCAGCTCATCGATAAAGAGGATGACATTCCCCTCTTCTTTCGCCAGTTCGTTAAGCACTCCTTTCAGGCGTTCTTCAAACTCACCGCGGTATTTCGCACCGGCAACAAGCGAGCCCATATCCAGAGAAAGCACACGCTTGTTACGCAGCCCTTCAGGCACTTCGCCATTCACAATGCGTTGCGCAAGGCCTTCGACGATAGCAGTTTTACCGACACCGGGCTCACCAATCAATACCGGGTTATTCTTGGTACGACGTTGCAGAACCTGGATGGTACGGCGGATTTCTTCATCACGGCCGATAACAGGATCCAGCTTGCCTTGCTCTGCACGTTCGGTCAGGTCAATGGTGAACTTTTCGAGTGCCTGACGGCTTTCTTCTGCGTTTGGATCATCGATGTTCTGGCCACCGCGGACTTTGTCGATTGCCTCTTCTACTTTACGGGTAGTCAGGCCAAGTTCGCGCAGTAACTCACCCAGCGGGCCTTTGTCTTCCACGGCCGCCAGGATAAAGAGCTCGGATGAAATAAATTTATCTTTGCGTTTCTGTGCCAGCTTGTCGCACATATTCAGCAGCATGCCCATACCATGGGAAAGCTGCACATCACCACCAATGCCAGACACTTTGGGCAGACGGTCAAGAAGCTCAGAAAGGCTTGAGCGAAGCTGGGAAACGTCAACATCCAGCATGGTCATAAGAGGGCGGATAGTACTGCCGTCTTGATTGAGCAGTGCCACCATCAGGTGCACAGGCTCAATATATTGATGGTCTCGTCCCAGCGCCAGTGACTGAGCATCGGCGATGGCTAGCTGAAATTTACTGGTAAATCTGTCTAGGCGCATAGCCCCTCCTAATAAAATCACCACGCCTTGTATGACTTTATAGATGGGATCACTATCGCGTTTTTTCAAGGGAAACCGGCTAAAAAACGAAAAATTTTCAGCCGGTAAAAAAGTGCAGAAAGGTGCGAAATCAGCGGCGCCAGATAAGCGTTGCCTGACGTCCGGTTTTGCCGTCACGACGGTAGGAATAAAACAGCTCCGGATCAGAATGGGTGCAGTATTCCCCTCCGAAAATCTGACTGACACCGACGGCTTCAAGGCGAAGCCGGGCCAGTTGATAGATATCCGCCAGCCAGCGGTCATTGTGCGGCTTGAAAGCGACTTTCGCTTCCGGTTGACGAGCAACAAATTGCTCTCGTACTTCAGGGCCCACCTCAAAGGCATCCGGGCCAATTGCTGGGCCAAACCACACCATCACATTTTGAGGTTGGGTAAATTTCGCCAGCGTGTTTTCCAGGACACCATCCAGCAGCCCGCGCCATCCAGCATGCGCAGCTGCCACCTCTTGCCCGTCTTCTGAGCAAAAGAGTACCGGTAGGCAATCTGCAGTCATGATGCAGCACACCTCTCCGGATTTATCCGCGTAAGCAGCATCTGCATCCGGCACAGAGCCTTCAGAAAGAGGCAGTTCCATCACTTCAGTACCGTGAACCTGATTTAACCAAGCAGGTGGAGCAGGAAGATGGGCATCTTCCTGCAACAGCTTCCGGTTCTCCAATACCCTGGAAGGATCATCCCCAACATGGTTTCCCAGGTTTAACCCCTGGAAAACCCCATCGCTGACACCGCCTCGCCGAGTGGTGCTAAGCGCCTCAATACTTGCCGGTGCAGGCCAGTTGGGAACAATCCAGCTTGTCATAGGTCGTCCATCAGATCCTTGTTCAGAATTGCGTCATCACGCAGCACTTCAGCCAGTTTTACCATGTCATCAGGAACCGGTGCATGCCATTCCATCTCTTCACCAGTGATTGGATGTTCAAGGCGCAACATAACAGCGTGCAGTGCCTGTCGGTCAAACGCACGCAGCGTTTTCACCAGTTCTTCCTCTGAACCACGAGGCGGACGAGGACGCCCACCGTACTGTTGGTCACCAACCAGTGGGTGGTTCAAATAAGACATATGAACACGGATCTGGTGAGTACGGCCGGTTTCCAGACGCAGACGGATACGTGTGTGCTCACGGAAATGCTCTGCGACACGGTAGTGAGTAATAGCCGGCTTACCAAACTCGTTGACTGCCATCAGGGTACGCTTGGTCGGGTGACGGCCAATTGGTTTATCCACCAAACCGCCACCGGTCATACGGCCAATCGCAATGGCTTCATATTCACGGGTAATACGGCGTTTTTGCAGCGCACGTACAAGACGTGTCTGGGCAGGAACGGTTTTCGCCACCACCATCAGGCCGGTGGTATCTTTGTCCAGGCGGTGCACAATACCGGCACGCGGTACTTCGGCAATCTCCGGGTAACGGAAAAGCAGGCCATTCAGGACAGTGCCATCAGGACAGCCCGCACCCGGGTGTACAACCAAATCCCTTGGTTTGTTGATGACCAGGATATCATCGTCCTCGTAAACGATATTCAATGGGATATCCTGTGGTTCGAAGCGTTCATCATCTTCGATTTCAGCCGCGATAACGATCTTCGCCACCCATCAATTTATTGCGGGGCTTGTCTACAACAACCCCGTCGACACTGACCCGCCCCGCTAGAATCCATTCTTTGATTCGTGAACGGGAATAATCAGAAAACAGCTCTGCCAGAGCCTGATCAAGACGTTGGCCAAGCTGGCTGTCATTTACTGTCGCGGTTAACTCAATTTGTTGCGCCATATCGAACTTTTATTAATTTCATCAGACAAACTGCTAACACAGGGCAGCAGTTAAGGGATGGTGGTAACCCGCAGGAACAACGTGCGGATCATATTGTTCTACCGCCAAACAGGGGATTTCGCTAATCTGTTTGGTTTACGCCATGGTGCTGGGTAGAATAGCCGGAATCGCGCCATTGTATCTTTTAAAGGCCGCAAGACCAATGCTTCATCATCGATGGAGTGTCCGGCCACCTGGAAAGAGTTGACCCCTAGACCAAGGAAGCGACTGAAATAATGAAACGTCTTGTCCTAACCGGCCTGCTGGCTGTTGGATTACTCGCTGGCTGTTCCAGCAAAGAAACTGTAGTGCCTGATGTTCCGCCTTCGCAACTATATTCTGAAGCGCAAACGTCTCTGAACGAAGGTAACTGGACATCGGCTATCGAAAAGCTGGAAGCCCTGGATTCTCGCTATCCTTTTGGTGCGTATTCCGAGCAGGTTCAGTTGGACCTTATCTACGCCTATTACAAAAGTGACGATCTCGCACTGGGTGAAGCTACCATCAACCGTTTTATGCGGATGAACCCCAGCCATGCCAAGTCAGACTGGGTTTTGTATATGCGTGGCCTGACCCATATGGCAGGAGATCGCAGCATGCTGCACGATATCTTTAATATCGACCGCTCTGACCGCGACCCACAGCCTGCAATGAAAGCTTTTCGTGACTTCAAACGATTGCTGGAGCGTTATCCAAACAGCCCTTACTCAGCCGATGCAAAAACTCGGATGCTGTTCCTCAAAAACCGTTTGGCTAACTACGATCTCGCAACCGCTGATTTTTATATCCGCCGTGAGGCTGGATTGCTGCCGTTAACCGATGCAAGCAAATTCAGCAGGATTTCCCGGATACCGAAGCGGCACGCAAGTCACTTCCTCTGATGCTGGAAGCCTACGAAAAGCTAGGCCTTGATGAACCGGCACAACGTACTCGGGAGCTGATTAAACGCAATCCGGTTTAATCTCAGCTCAAAAAACAAAAAAGCAGCGATTGAATCGCTGCTTTTTTGTTGAATTCGGTTTTTCCTTGTCAAAAAATGCCGGTTAAAAAACCGCCAAAGTTTGACAAGCGGCCACACAAGTGCCGGAACAATAAAGTAAAAAATTGCTCTCTACTTCCCCCATACTGCAACACCCCTTTCCTTGATATCAAGAAAAATCGGCAAGATTTTGCCAACTCACCCAACGGGATCACAGTTTGAAACCCCTTAAAATCATCACATTGGAATAGTGACAAATGTCACATTTTTATTCTCTCAAAACAGTAATCTGAAAGTGAGCCCGCAAGGGGGAAAGAGAAGAGGAAACACGTATGAGAGTAGAAATTACTGGTAAAAACATCGACGTAACTCCTGCCATCCGAGACCGCATTGTGTCCCGTTTTGAGAAACTGGAAAAATGGCAGACGGCTCTCATCAATCCCCATGCTGTGATCAGTGAGCAACCCAGTAAAATGTTCAAAATTGAAGCCAGCGTAGGCGTACCAGGCGGAACCCTGGTGGCATCGGCAGAACATGAAGATATGTATGCCGCAATCAATGAAGCAGGCCAGAAACTGGAGCGTCAACTGAACAAACAACAGCATAAATCAGAAGCCCGCCGAGCTTCTCACCATGAAAAGATTAGCGAAGAACCAGAAGCAGTCTGATTGGGAGACAGACACGAATTCATGACAAGCCCCGCCTTCACGGCGGGGCTTTCGCTTGACATCCAAAGGCTGTCTCAATATTGTTTTGGTTAAACAAAGAACAGTTGAAACACAACATGAAAGCCACCAAAGACTTTTTCTTCCGCTTCTTTACCTTCCTATCCGGGTGAGGCAAGCGTTCGTGGCTGAATAACTAAAACGAACAGAAAGCCTCCCCAGAGCCGGGAGGCTTTTTTGTTTAGCGCAATATTTATGGAATGCGAACACAATAGACAGGACTGCTATGAGTGAGCCGACGTTGAACCTGGACCAGATTCGCCAGAGTGTTACCCGAATCGACAATGAACTGCTCCACCTTCTGGCTGAGCGCCGTAAGCTAAGCCTTGAAGTAGCCAAAAGTAAAATCCAGACCATGAAACCGGTCAGGGACCAACTCAGGGAGCAGCAACTTCTCGAACGCCTTATCGGCGAAGGAGAGAAACAGGGGTTGGATGCCCAATACGTGATCAAGCTGTTTCACACGGTCATCGAAGACTCCGTCCTCTACCAGCAGGCTTTCCTGCAATCCCTGGCCAACCCGGACAGCGCCTACGCAGTTGCCCGTGTTTCTTTCCTTGGTGATAAAGGTTCCTACTCCAACCTGGCAGCTCGTGACTATTTTGCCCGAAAGCAAACCAAGTTAATTGAAATCAGCTGCAGGACGTTCAAGGAAGTCATCGCAGAAGTTGAAACCGGGAATGCCGATTACGGGGTTCTTCCGATTGAAAACACCAGCTCTGGTTCAATCAATGAAGTTTATGACCAGCTTCAGCATACCCGACTGTCAATTGTCGGCGAGCTTACCCAGCCTATTGACCATTGCCTGCTGACCGCTGAAGAAACGCCACTGGAAAACATCCGTTGCCTGTACTCACACCCACAACCCCAGCAACAGTGCAGTGAGTTTCTCGCAACTCTGGGGGACATCCGCGTCGAGTATTGCTCAAGTACCGCGGAAGCGATGCAGAAAGTGGCTGAACTCAACGACCCGACTGTTGCAGCTATCGGCAGCGCCTCAAGCGGTGAGCTCTATGGCCTGACACCCATCAAACGCGGAATCGCCAACCAACAGGAAAACTTCACCCGCTTTATCGTGGTTGCCCGCAAGGCGGTGGAAGTCTCTGAGCTGATTCCGGCCAAGACCACCATCATTATGTCCACCTCCCAACAGCCAGGTGCGCTTGTGGAATGTCTGTTGGTACTGCGCACCCACGGTATCAACATGACCAAGCTGGAATCTCGCCCGGTAATGGGCAACCCTTGGGAAGAGATGTTCTATCTGGATGTGGAAGGTAATATCCGTTCTGAACTGATGGTCAAAGTATTGGAAGAACTCACTTCCCTTACCCGTTATATCAAAGTTCTGGGTTGTTACCCGACAGAAACGGTCAACCCCACCAAAGTAGAAGTCAAAGCCTGACACGATTCTTCGTTGGTTAAACGAAAAGAGGCGGGAATACCCGCCTCTTTCTGTATCAACTGAATACTATTCTTTCCGTGAGTCATTAGCCTGACGCAGCAATGCCTGGCTTTCAGACTGGAAGTGGCGTGCATAATCACCAAACCAATTTTCCACCTGCTGGAATGCCGCGACAAACCCATCCTTGTCGCGCTTGTCGAGCAGCTCTATTGCCTCACCATAGCGTTGATGGAAACGTTTGATCATGTCGATATTTCGCTGGGACGACATAATGATGTCTGCGTAAAGCTGCGGATCCTGCACAAACAGTCGACCAACCATGGCAAGCTCCAACCGATAAATCGGAGAGCTCAGCGCCGTCAGTTGTTCAATATCCGGGTTTTCCTCAGCAAGGTGAACACCATAGGCAAATGACGTGAAGTGGCGGAGCGCCTGGATCAAGGTCATCCCCTGGTCGTGCTCGATGGCACTTATCCGGTGCAAACGGGCACCCCAAATACGGAATTGTTCAAGCAACCACTGGTAGGCTTCTGGCTCCCGACCATCGCAGAAGGCGATGACCTGTTTGGCAAGGCTGGATACATCCGGGCCAAACATTGGGTGCAGACCGACTACCGGACCTTTGTGCACTTCCATCATCGCCTGAAGCGGCTCGGTTTTTACCGACGTCAAATCCACCAAGATGCAATTATCCGGCAGCTCACCCAGACGGCGAATAACGGTGTCAGTCAGGTGAATCGGTACAGTGACCACAACAAGGCCTGCACCATCTAAAATAGCCTCTGCATTATCCCAGTCTTTGCTGCCGAGCCTTCGGACTTCATAACCGGATAAAGTAAACAGCTTGCTGAACAGGCCACCCAACTGGCCGTAACCGCCGACAACAACAATAGGACCAAGATCCGGGTTCAGGCATTTGAAGCCGGAATCATTCTCGCTCGAGTACGACTCACGCATGGTGCGACGCAGAATATCCTCAATCAAATCCGGCGGCACACCCTGAGACTGCGCTTCCTCTCTTCGAGAGGCAAGCATGGCGGCTTCTCTGTCAGGGGCGTAGATTGGAAGGCCATGTTGGCTTTTTACTTCGCCGACTTCGGCAACCAGTGACAACCGGCGGGCAAGCAGCGCCACCATCTGTTTGTCGACTTCATCAATCTGATCTCTTAAACGGCTCAGCTCAGCAACCATGGCGTTCTAATTATCCTTCCAGGCGTTGTTGTAAAAACGGCGTCAGCTCCTCTCGGGCGCGGCGCAACAATTGATCAGTGGAATCCCAGTTAATACAGGCATCAGTGATGGAAACACCGTAGGCCATTTCCTCCCGAGGAAGATCCGCAGACTGGTTGCCTTCATTAATGTGGCTTTCCAGCATCAGGCCAATAATAGACTTGTTGCCCTCACGAATTTGATGCAGCACATCCTCAGCAACCAGGGGCTGGCGACGAAAATCCTTGCGGGAGTTGGCATGGCTACAGTCTACCATCAGTGCCGGGTCAAGCCCTGCAGCTTCCATCTCAATTTCACACTCGCGGACAGAAACCGAGTCATAATTGGTCTGTTTGCCACCACGAAGGATCACATGGCCGTCTGGATTACCCTGGGTACGAAGCAGTGCTACCTGGCCTTCCTGATTAATCCCCATAAAGCGGTGGCCGGATGCGGCGGCCTTCATGGCATTTATCGCCGTGCCCATGCTGCCGTCAGTACCGTTTTTGAAGCCAACCGGCATAGAAAGACCACTGGCCATTTCACGGTGGGTTTGTGATTCAGTAGTGCGCGCGCCAATGGCAGACCAGCTAAACAAGTCGCCGATGTACTGCGGGCTGATAGGGTCGAGTGCTTCTGTTGCAAGCGGTATTCCCATCTCTGTCAGCTCAACCAAAAGCTTTCGCGCTGTCAGCAAGCCAGACTCCACATCAAAAGAGCCGTCGAGGTTAGGATCATTAATGAGACCTTTCCAACCCACAGTAGTCCGGGGTTTTCAAAATAGACACGCATTACCAGGTAAAGCTGATCGCTGACTTCTTCCGACAGGGCCTTCAGGCGGCGAGCATAGTCTTTCGCCGCCTCAAGGTCATGAATGGAACAAGGGCCACACACAACCAGAAGGCGGTGATCGCGCTTGTGAATGATGTCGGCAATGGTCTGACGGGCCTGACTGATGAAGGCCAGCCCCTGCTCACTGACCGGAAGTTCCTTTTTCAGGCTGTCTGGCGTAATCAGCACCTGTTCATCCTGAATATGGACGTTATTTAGCTGGTCTCTTTCCATTTTGGGCTTCCCTGATGCGTTTTATTGTCTAATTGCTAACCAACATACCAGCCATGATTTGGATTGCAAGTATTTTGTAAAGTTAAAATTACCAATGTAAATATAAATTTACATTAATAATTCAACGTATGGCAATCAGGCGATTTAGCGCTTCAATAACGAATACATATTCCCCTTGAGTGTAAATTTTTTAATCCACTCAATTTCCGGATGCCACAAAACGACCCTCACAGACATCAATACGTGGCAAAAATTGCTTTTATTCCAGATTAATACCCATTTCCTGCCGGACTGTAATTATTAAAACCTCTTTGCCACTCCATACGAAATTGTTGCCCGTCTGGGCGACTGTCACACACACCGTGGTATTGAATACCTTCAAGGCCAATCTGGTATGCATGAGAGAGAATGCAGTATTCATCCAACCCTTCAAGGTAGCCCTGTTCATAATCGAGGAACTGGAACTGGCCATTTCCGTACTCAGTAGCAACTTTTGCCAAGTCTTCCGCGCTTCGTGAAGGCAAACCGCGCAGGCCATCCTGCATACCCAGCCCCTGCCAGTTTTGATCCTTTACAAAGTGCTCCGTTGACAGGCCCGATGCGCACCCGGCCAGGGCAACCAGCACCAATCCCATCAAGGTTGTTTTCAATTTTATTTTCATTGTCTGGTCTCGAAAAAAGCGACAGCACACTATATCAGATCGGTTGCAAGGAGGTGTTGGAAAGAAAGATGCGAGATGCGAGATGCGAGATGCGAGATGCGAGATGCGAGATGCGAGAAAAGTTAATTGGCAGGTACGAACCAAAGCAAGCCTTTATTAACCACTTTTTGAAATCAAAAAAGGGCCCGCAATTGGCGGGCCCTTTTCTCAGTCTGCGTTAAACGCCGCTGAGTCTTACTTGGACAGACGCTCTTTGATACGAGCAGCCTTACCAGTACGCTCACGCAGGTAGTACAGTTTGGCACGACGTACTGCACCACGACGCTTAACAGTAATGCTGTCAACGACTGGAGAGTGAGTTTGGAATACACGCTCAACGCCTTCACCGTTAGAGATCTTACGAACGGTGAATGCAGAGTGCAGACCACGGTTACGTTTAGCGATTACAACACCTTCATAGGCCTGCAGACGCTCACGGCTACCTTCTTTAACTTTAACCTGAACAACAACGGTGTCACCTACACGGAATGCAGGTACATCTTGCTTCAGTTGCTCGTTTTCGAGCGCTTTGATGATATTGCTCATTACAAATACCCTAGAATAAACTGATACTTAATCTACCGATTTACTTACCCGGTGCTCTTTTACGAACTCGGCAAGTAATGTTTCCTGTTCGTCAGTCAGAGCTAGGTTTTCCAGGAGCTCCGGTCTTCTTAGCCAGGTTCTGCCCAGCGACTGCTTCAGCCGCCAAGTGCGAATGTCCTTATGGTTACCGGACTTGAGCACCGAAGGTACTTCAAGGCCGTCCAACACTTCAGGACGGGTATAGTGCGGACAATCCAGCAAGCCATTGGCAAAAGAATCTTCCTCTGCTGATGCCATGTCACCGAGAACGCCAGGAACAAACCGGGCAACGGCATCCATCAGCACCATGGCTGGCAGTTCGCCTCCACTCAACACAAAATCACCGACTGACCATTCTTCATCGACTTCAGTCTGGATAATGCGCTCATCAATCCCTTCGTAACGTCCGCAAATCAAAATTAGGTTTTCGCTTTGAGCAAGCTCTTCAACGCCAGCCTGGTCCAATTTGCGTCCCTGAGGGGACAGATATACCACTTTCGCTTTCCCTTTGGCTGCCTGTTTTGCTTCATGGATGGCATCGCGCAATGGCTGCACCATCATCAGCATCCCAGGACCACCGCCATAGGGACGGTCATCAACCGTTCGATGTTTGTCGTGGGTAAAATCACGAGGATTCCACGTCTCGACGGTTACCAGACCCTTTTTGACTGCCTGGCCAGTTACCCCAAAATCGGTAATGGCACGGAACATGTCCGGAAACAGGCTAATTACGCCTACCCACATTTTCCTGCACACTCCCGGGGTTAAAAACCCGGATCCCAGTCAACTTCGATCCGTTGAGCTTCACGATCGACATTAATGACGACCTGCTCATACAGGAACGGAATCAATCGTTCCTTTTGGCCAAAAGCATCTTTCAGATTCGCCTTAACCACCAGTACGTCGTTTGAACCGGTTTCCAGCAGATCATCCACCAGGCCCAGATCATAGCCCTGAGTAGTCACCACTTTCATACCGATCAGTTCGCGCCAGTAGAATTCATCGCCGCTCAGTGCCGGAAGAACTTCCGGGTCAACCGCGATTTCGGCGTTGGTCAGGGCCTGAACTTCTTCACGCTGGTCGATACCGTCCAGCTTAGCAACCCAACCTTTATTGTGGCGTTTCCAGTCTTCGACCTTCACTTCTTGCCACTCACCCCGGATCTTAATAAACCACGGGGAATAACTGAAAATGCCTTCCGGCTCTTCTGTAAAAGAAAAGATTTTCAGCCAGCCTTGATGCCGTATGAAGCACCGAGCTTACCTACAACAACCTTCTCTTGTTTTGTCATTGCTTTATCAACCAACAATTACGCAGCTTTAGCAGCGTCTTTGATCAGCTTAGCAACGCGGTCAGTTACAGTTGCACCTTGACCAACCCAGTGATTAACACGAGCCAGATCCAGACGCAGTTTCTCTTCCTGACCCGCAGCGATTGGGTTGAAGAAACCGATCTTCTCGATGAAACGACCGTCGCGTGAAGTGCGGCTGTCAGCAACAACGATTTGATAGAATGGACGCTTTTTAGCGCCGTGACGTGCCAAACGAATGGTTACCATATCGTCCTCTTTCGCATTACTAAATAAAGTTGGCCCCGAATAGTACGGGGCCTCGTGCCAAAATAAAGCTCGGGAATTTTACTCTTTATTTGTGTGATTGCAACCGCTTTAGCCATATTTTAGCCACTGGCAGCGCGCCTCACACAGAGGAATAAAGTGTAGAATCAATCGGTTTTCACCTACAAAAATCCCTCCTATATAAAGGAGGGATTTTTCAGAAAAACATTAACGGCCGAACATACCACCGCCACCGCCCATCATGCCTTTCATGTTGCGCATCATGTTACGCATTCCGCCCTTCTGCATCTTCTTCATCATCTTCTGCATCTGGGTGAATTGCTTAAGCAGACGGTTAACATCCTGAACCTGGGTACCTGAACCGGCAGCGATACGCTTCTTGCGTGAGCCTTTGACGATATCCGGGCGGGCGCGCTCTTTCGGGGTCATGGAGTTGATGATGGCTTCCATCTGGACGAACATTTTGTCATCCACTTTGTCTTTCACATCATCCGGCAGACCAGACATGCCTGGCAGCTTGTCCATCATGCCCATGATACCGCCCATGTTCTTCATCTGCTGAAGCTGGTCACGGAAATCTTCCAGGTCAAAGCCTTTCTTGTCTTTGAACTTCTGCGCCAGGCGCTCAGCCTTGTCTTTGTCGACATTGCGCTCAATATCTTCGATAAGCGACAGTACGTCACCCATACCCAGAATACGAGACGCCACGCGCTCAGGGTGGAAAGCTCAAGCGCATCGGTCTTTTCGCCCACACCCAGGAATTTCACCGGTTTGCCGGTAATATGGCGCACAGACAGTGCCGCACCGCCACGGGCATCACCGTCGACCTTGGTCAGGATAACACCGGTCAGTGGCAGGGCTTCGTTGAACGCCTTCGCCGTATTGGCGGCGTCCTGACCTGTCATGGCATCGACCACAAACAGGGTTTCAATCGGCTCGATGGCTGCGTGGACGTCTTTGATTTCGTCCATCATCTCTTCGTCGACGTGCAGGCGACCTGCGGTATCGACGATGACCACGTCATAAAACTTCAGCTTACCGTGAGCAAGGGCAGCCTTGGCGATATCCACCGGGTTCTGGTCCGGGCTGGATGGGAAGAAGTCGATGCCGACGTCTGACGCCAAAGTTTCCAGCTGTTTGATAGCTGCCGGGCGGTAAACGTCAGCAGAAACAACCAGCACTTTCTTTTTCTGGCGCTCGCGCAGCATTTTACCCAGCTTACCGACGCTGGTTGTTTTACCCGCACCTTGCAGACCCGCCATCAGGACAACGGCCGGTGGCTGGCAGGCAAGGTTTAGCGATTCGTTTTCTTCGCCCATCACGGAAACCAGTTCCGCCTGGACAATCTTGATAAATTCCTGGCCCGGAGTCAGGCTTTTGCTGACTTCAATGCCTACCGCGCGCTCTTTTACACGGTTAACGAATTCACGGACAACTGGCAGGGCAACGTCTGCCTCGAGCAGAGCCATGCGCACTTCGCGCAGCGTCTCTTTAATATTGTCTTCGGTCAAGCGTCCACGCCCGCTGATGTTTTTCAGCGTGCGCGACAGACGTTCTGTCAGATTCTCAAACATGTCCTACTCAAATTCACTACGCGACAATTGCCGGGGATTATAGCCTATTCCACCGGACCGTTTAACCGCGGATTTTCCTGATAACCTCGCTCATGTCACAGCAAATCATCAATCCGGCAAACAGATCACCGTGCGATTGATAGCCGCGACTTGGCAGCCTATGTATAATTGCAGGTTCCATAAGGCAAAAACGACTCAGACAATAATGGAAATGCTGATTGCCGTTGCGGCCGCTTTATTGTACTTCGCCGCACTCGCCAGATAGTCCCCGGACTGTCGGGTTCCAACCAAATAAAAGCCAAACCGGTGTTCTTCTGTGCACTGGGTGCGCTGGCGCTTCACGCTTTGTTGCTCAAAGACCTTATTTTTGTCGGTCCGGGCCAGAACATGAGCATTCTCAATGTGGCGTCATTGATCAGCTTTATCATTTCAGCCGTCACAACCGGGATGATGTTCCGTATGAGACTGTGGTTTATGCTGCCGGTAATCTATAGCTTTGCTGCATTGAACCTGACAGCTGCCGCCCTGTTGCCGGGTGCGTTCATCACTCACCTGGAGTCACATCCGGAAGTGCTGCTGCACATCTCCCTGGCGCTGTTTGCCTATTCAACCCTGATGATTGGAACCTTGTACGCCATCCAGCTTGCCTGGCTGGATTACAAGCTCAAGCACAAGAAGCTGTCAATTAACCCCAACATGCCTCCTTTAATGATGGTGGAACGCCAGCTTTTCAATATCATCCTGGTCGGACAAGGCTTACTTTCGGTTACCCTTATCACCGGTCTTATCTTTGTCCAGGATATGTTTGCCCAGGGCAAGGCGCACAAAGCCGTGTTCTCTATCATGGCATGGTGTGTCTATTCCATTCTGCTCTACGGACACTTCAAACTCGGCTGGCGTGGGCGTCGTGTGATCTGGATTAGCATTGTCGGTGCATTCCTGTTAACACTGGCGTACTTTGGTAGCCGGTTCGTCAAAGAAATTCTCATAGGGGCGTGATTCGCCCCTATTTCTTATGTGTATGGGTTGCACCCGGACATATTCAGGTTCTACATTAGAACGACACCTCCAATGAAGGAATCACCAGTTTGAACGACATATCGACGGGAACCTTGTTTTCCCTTCTGGTATTGCTCATCTTCATTTCAGCCTACTTCTCAGGCTCAGAAACGGGAATGATGTCCCTCAACCGCTACCGGTTGAAGCACCTGGCCAAACAAGGACACCGTGGGGCCAAACGCGTCGAGAAACTGCTCGACCGTCCAGATCGCCTGATTGGCTTAATCCTTATCGGTAACAACCTCGTCAATATCCTCGCTTCTGCCATCGCCACGATTTTGGGCATGCGCCTTTACGGTGATGTCGGGGTCGCCATTGCAACCGGAGCCCTCACCCTTGTGGTTCTGGTTTTTGCCGAAGTCACACCAAAAACCGTGGCTGCGCTGTACCCGGAAAAGATTTCTTATGCCAGCAGCTGGCTGCTCAATATTCTGCTCAAAGCGCTCTACGGTAGTGTGGCTTGTAAACGGGATTACCAATGGTTTTATCCGTTTACTTGGCATGCCAGCAAACCATGACAACAAAGACCACCTGAGCAGCGAAGAGCTGCGCACCGTGGTGAATGAGGCCGGTGCTGATTCCCCGTCGCCACCAGGACATGCTGCTGTCGATTCTCGACCTGGAAGAAATCACGGTTGATGACATCATGGTACCGCGCAATGAGATCACCGGTATCAACATCAATGATGACTGGAAATCCATCGTCCGTCAGTTGACCCATGCCCCCCATGGCCCGGATGGTGCTTTATCGTGACCAGATTGATGAAGTGGTCGGGATGCTGCGTGTGCGTGAAGCCTACCGGCTGATGGTGGAAAAAAACGAGTTCAACAAAGAAACTCTGCTGCGCGCCGCCGATGAAGTGTATTACATCCCGGAAGGGACTCCGCTTAACGTGCAGCTTCTGAAATTCCAGCGTAACAAGGAGCGTGTCGGCCTGATTGTGGATGAATACGGTGATATCAATGGCCTGGTAACACTGGAAGATATTCTGGAAGAAATTGTCGGCGAATTTACCACATCACTCTCACCGAGCCTTGCTGAGGAAATCACGCCGCTGTCCGATGGTGGATATCTGATTGAAGCGACAGCCAATATCCGTGACCTTAACAAGAGCCTGAACTGGAAATTGCCGACTGACGGCCCCCGGACCCTCAACGGCTTGCTGCTTGAGACTCTGGAAGATATTCCGGACAGCCATCTGAGCCTTGACCTTCACGGCCACAAGGTGGAAATCATGTCGGTCTCAGACAATATGATTAAACAGGTTAAGGTGTTGCCGGACAAACGCAAAAAGCGTGCAGGCTGACCTGCTGAGAATCACAAAGCCCGGCACTCCCAGCCGGGCTTTGTTTTACCGGTTTCGTTTTGTGTCACCGCTACCCCACCGGAAAAACTTCCACCAGGAAATAGTAGCCATAGGCAGCAATAAGCGCCGGTATTGTCGAATACACCGTTGCCATCATCGCAGCTTTGGGAGCCAGGGCAATGGCGGGAAACAGTGCATCACCGTCGTTGCTGATCGCATTACCGACCTGCGCCGACATCGGGACTGCACCCGACACATACAGCGACGTCACCAGTATCTGCGGACCGCATCCCGGCAGCAGACCAACCAGTACGCCCATCAGCGGCATCAATGGCGCCCAACCACTGAAAGCACTCTTCAGGTCAATGCTGAAAAAATGCACGATCAGCTCGAACACCAGAAATGCAGCAATCACCCAGGCAGTGACAAAATTGGTGTCCTGCGCGACGCGCTGAAAGAGATGGGCACTGCCGCATTTAGGGTCTTCAGACACCGCAGATTCATAATCGACCACTTCCCGGGTTACCGCCCAAAGCGTAATGGCAATCACGGCTGATGCGGCACCAAGCACAGCAGTGTGCCCGCTTTCACGTGGAAAAAAGCGTCAGTGTCTACCTGAAACGAGCCCAACACTGCAAACACCATGGCCGGAATCAACATCCACTGCCAAAAGCGTCCCTGAATGCGTAAAACCGGCTTGCGGCAGGGGTTGCATTGCGCTTTTGATTCAGGCTGACCTTGTTTAATTTCAGGGCGCATGAAATCAGCACCATGGATCCGGTCAACAATCATCCCTGAAATAAGGCCCACCCAGAACCCCATCACCACCATCATCAAGCCATCAGCCGGACGGGTAGCCAACAGGAGAAACGCCGCATCCCCCATGGTTGCGGTCAACACGGCGACGACCCCGCCGAAACTGATTTTGCCCCGGACATACTGCGTCACCACAACAATTGCCCCGCCGCAGCCGGGCAGAGCCCCCATCAATGCAGAAAACACTACCTGGAGATTGCGGTGGCGGGAAAGGGTTTGCTCGAATACGCCATGCTGGTCAAAACGTGCTGTCAGCCAATGGAAAAGAACCAGGGTTGCCGCAACATAAGCAGCAACCTGCCAGAAGGCGTCAGAAAGCACACTCACAGTAAGTTCATGCGTGTTGGGCGCGGCAAGAAGAGCAAAAAGAAAAATTGGCAACAACAACCGCTTGTGATTTAACTGCCACCCTTGACGCTCAAGAGCCGAACGGATGACCAGAGGATTAAGCGCATTCATATTATCAGATTAACTCTCTTTAAATGATAATCATTATCATTCTAATCTGAATGCGGTCAGGATCAAGCACTATTACGCCGCCATGTGGATTACGTGCGACCTATCAACATATTGCCGCTTGCAACGCCTTCAACGGCGGCCTACCATTGTCCTGCAATTATTCTCAGGGCGGGGCGAAATTCCCCACCGGCGGTAATCTGGGTCAGGCTTTAACCTATTTAGCTTTGAACCAGTCAGCCCGCGAGCGCCTTTTCACAATGTTTCTTCGGGAAACGAAAAGGGACAGCAGATCCGGTGAAACTCCGGAGCCGACGGTTAAAGTCCGGATGGAAGAGAATGAAAAGTACACCACGCCTGTGGTGTACCTATCTGTTTGTACCCGCAGATTTGGTGTGCGTTTGCACCTGCCTGCCGGGTAACTCTCCTGTGCCCTGATTCTGGTAACGTTTTTTTATTGAGGTTTATTGCCATGAATCAGTCCCTTTTAAACGGAACACCTTTTGAGCGCGTAGAAATTGCGCTGGAAGCCATTCGCCAGGGCCGCGGCGTGCTGGTTGTTGATGATGAGGATCGCGAGAACGAAGGCGATATCATCTACGCAGCAGATTGCCTGACCGAAGCGCAAATGGCACTGATGATCCGCGAAAGCTCCGGTATCGTCTGTGTTTGCCTGGGTGAAGACCGGGTGAAGCAACTCGAGTTGCCAATGATGGTGGAAAACAATACCTGTACCAACGAAACCGCATTTACCGTCACGATTGAGGCGGCAAAAGGCGTGACAACAGGTGTTTCCGCAGCAGACCGCGTGACAACCATCAAAACCGCGATTGCAGATGACGCCAAACCTTCTGATCTTAACCGTCCCGGTCACGTTTTCCCGCTTCGCGCCAACAGCCGCGGTGTACTTGGTCGCCGTGGACACACAGAAGCGACAACCGATCTGGCGCGTCTCGCCGGCAGAAAGCCTTTCGGCGTCCTGAGTGAACTGATGAAGCCAGACGGCACCATGGCCCGCCTGCCGGACGTTGTGGAATTCGGAAAGCTACACAACATGCCAGTGCTGACTATTGAAGATCTGGTGGCATACCGGATTGCAACCGAAGTTGCAGAGGATGTGGTTGCCGAGGTGGTTTAACGCTTAAGCCCACAAAAAAGAGTGGTGGGAATATCCCACCACTCTATTTATTCAAGCTCTGTATTACTTCCCAATTACTACCCCTTCCCTCCTGGGGTCTGCGCCTCCGCGCAGGGTCTCGCCATCAATCACAATGGCATGCAAACCTGAAGTCAGAACCCGGCTGTTTACCTTAAACCCCATTTCCTCAAGCGCAGGCGTGAGCTTTTCCGCATCGGTCCCCGCTTCTACATCATAGGTTCCAAACCGGTTTACCAAATGCGGCAGACTGATTGCTGATTGCACATCCATCCCCCAGTCCAGGTGCGCAATAATGGTTTTTGCGGTGTAGCCGATAATCCGGCTGCCACCCGGAGAGCCGACCGCCATGTATGGTACTCCGCCTTTCATTACGATGGTCGGTGACATGGAAGAACGCGGCCTTTTTCCCGGCTCAACCCGGTTGGCAATCGGGTAACCATCTTTATGGGTGCGGAAAGAGAAGTCCGTCAGCTCATTGTTGAGCAGGAAACCGTTGGTCATCAGGCGCGAACCAAACCCGTTTTCGATGGTTGTGGTCATGGAAACCACATTGCCATCACTGTCCACAATCGCAAAATGGCTGGTCGATGGCAGTTCGATTGATTCATCATCTGCCTGCCGGATATTGGCATAGCTCCATGCCGGCTCACCCGGTGCAACACTTTCAAGAGCCTGTTTACCGTTCATCAACTCAGCACGCTTTGCCAGGTAAGCCGGTGACAGCAGCCCTTCAACCGGTACCGGGACAAAATCGTCATCTGCCAGGTAACGGCCGCGGTCAGCAAATGCCAGCCGAGAGGCTTCGCCAATCAGACGCCAGCTTTCCGGATTATCCGGCCCCAGCTCAGAAAGCGGGTAATGGCTCAGAAGGCCAAGAATCTGCCCGACTGCCACACCGCCTGAGGTTGGCGGCCCCATGCCGCACACATCCGTTCCTCGGTACGGCGAACACACTACTTCACGCTGTTTCACCCGGTAATTGGCAAGGTCCGTTTTGCTGAGCACGCCGGGGTTACCTTCCGCGTTTTGCACCGTATCGACGATGGCATCAGCAATTTTGCCTTTGTAAAAAGCATCCAGGTTGCTGCTCACTGCTCGCAAAGTTTCGGCATAAGAGGGGTTTTTCAGCAAGGTACCGGCTTTGAGAGGTTCCCCGGCTTCATCAAAGAAATACGCTTTGGTGGCAGGAAAACGGCTCAGCTTTTCTTTGTCTGATTCAATCAGTGAAGCCAGGCGAGGGCTTACCTCAAAGCCTTTATCTGCCAGCCGGATTGCAGGCCCAAGCACTTTCTTCCAAGGGAGCTTTCCGTATTTTTCATGGGCAGTGTGCAGCAGTTTCAGCGTACCCGGCGTTCCCACGGAGCGCCCCCCAACCACCGCATCCCAGAATTTCAGCGGCTCTCCGTTTTCATCCTGGAAAAGCCTTGGAGTGGCATTCATTGGTGCGGTTTCTCGGCCATCCCAGGCTTCAAGGCGCTGTGCTTTTTTATCCCAGTACATCAAAAAAGCCCCGCCGCCCAAACCGGATGACTGGGGCTCCACCAGACCCAGCATCACCTGTACCGCCACCATGGCATCAACAGCATTGCCCCCGGCTTCCAGCATAGCTGCACCGGCCTTACTCGCATGGGGGTTTGCCGCAGCCACCATCCATTCGGAAGCGGTGATTTCTGTGCGCGTTTCTTTACCGGTCGATGCTTCCGGGGACACCGAATCTGCGGCCTGCCCGGTTGCGTGTGAAAAGAAAGATGCCAGCAACAGCCCCAATGCTGACACAGGGATTAATCGGCGGGTATTCCGTTTTTTGCTCATAGTCATTCCCTGTACGTTGGATTCGTTCTTGTATTAAGGCAGCACACTCCGGTGACGGTCTGTGACAAGATTGAGAAAATCAGTGCTATTCCACCAGCTTAGCGGCAAACGCCGAGACAGCTTCCTCAAAAGCCGTCTTGAGGCCGGTGTCGAGAATGCCGGATTCACTGTCAAAGTTGGTACTGAAAGCCGGCAGTGAGAATGTCGCAACCACCTCCGCCCCCATGTGCGGGAAAGTGGCAGATGCAGCCCCGAGCACACCCGCCCCGCCGCGACCACCGGGAGAGGTCGCCATCAGCAGCATCGGCTTTTCTGACCATACCTTCACTTTGTAACGAGATGCCCAGTCGAACACGTTTTTAAACCCGACCGAGTAAGACCCATTGTGCTCAGCAAGGGAAATCACCACCCCGTCACACCCTTCAATATCATTCACAAACCGTTTGGCGGCATCGGGAATTCCGTCCTGCCTTTCCAAATCGACGGAAAAAACAGGCATGGCAAAGTCATTGAGATCCAAAAGGATGGTTTCCACGTCTTGAGAACAGTCTGCATCAACACATTTAGCGGCGAAACGGGCGAGCTCACGGTTAATAGAGGTGTGGCTGTTACTGCCACCCATAACGAGAATCCTTGGCATAGCACTTCCTTCCTGTTGATAGCCTTCTTTCGGCAATAGCACTGTTTTCTAGACTGCGCTGAATCGGTGTGAAAAACAAATCGGCACAGACAAATTTGTGGGGTAGCATCAAAGGTGAAAACACCTGATTGAATAGTAAACCACATCAGCCCCAACCAGCGATTCGAGGCATTGAGCGAGGAGCCAAGCGTGATAGATTTCCGTTCCGATACCGTTACCCTTCCTTCAGAGAAGATGCGCCAGGCGATGGCAAATGCCCCCGTGGGCGATGATGTCTACGGCGATGATCCGACAGTTAATGCGCTGGAACAGTGGGCAGCCGAGCGTCATGGTTTTGAAGCGGCGGTTTTCACCAGCTCCGGTACGCAGGCTAACCTGCTGGGGATCCTTAGCCACTGTGAACGTGGTGACGAATATCTTTGTGGCCAAGATGCTCACAACTACAAATATGAGGCCGGTGGTGCCGCTGTGCTGGGCTCGGTGCAACCCCAGCCGATTGAAAATAACCCGGACGGGACCCTTCCGCTGAGCAAGCTGGAAAAGGCGGTGAAGCCGGATGACAACCACTTTGCCCGCACCCGGCTGCTGAGCCTTGAAAACACCATCGGCGGGAAAGTGCTTCCGGTAGACTACCTCTACCAGGCCCGCGAATTTGCCGATCGTCATGGTCTGAAAATGCATCTGGACGGCGCTCGGGTTTATAACGCAGCCGTAGCACTGGGTGTCGATATCCGCGATATCGTGGCACCTTTTGACTCGATGACCATCTGCCTGTCAAAAGGTCTTGGGGCACCTGTGGGGTCATTGCTGCTCGGTAGTCAGGAATATATCGCCAAAGCGCGCCGCCTTCGTAAGATGGTGGGCGGGGGAATGCGTCAGGCCGGTATCTTGGCAGCAGCCGGAATGATGGCGCTGACCGAAAACGTAGAGCGCCTGGCTGAAGATCATGCCAATGCCAAACACCTGGCGGAAATGCTCAATTCCCTGCCGGGCTTTGATACCTCGGCCTATGATGTCCAGACCAACATTGTGTTTGTTGATGTCGATACGTCAGTTGATATTGTCGGCCTGTCTGCAGCACTGAAAGAAAAAGGCATTCTCTTTTCACCGGGCTATCAGGGAATGCGGCTGGTCACCCACCTTGGCGTTACCCGCGACGATATCGACCTGCTTATTGGCGAAATCCGCCGTTATGTCAGTTAATCCCTTTTAGCGAACCCACGTAACCGCCGTGCTAACAGTGCCCGGCGGTTTATTCCTCAATCAGCGCCTCGCGTTCCCGCTCATAATCCGGTAAGGGTATTGACCCGATCCAGGCATTCCTGCTGTTGGTTAGGTGGCAACTTCATACACTCGTTACGTTCGCTGTACTGCAGTCCCTCATACACGCCGCGGTATGAACAGGCAGACAGCAACACCGAAGCAGACAGAGCCAATAAAACCATCCGGTGAAAACGCCAAGGTTTGTTCATTTCTCACACTCCCCGTTTTGCTCAAGGTAACGCACAATCATCAGTCCCGCATTTTGGGAGGCATCTTCACTGCCCAGTGTCTCGATATACCGGATAATCGCCGGGACATTAAACAGTTCCCGGGAATCTGCGCAGTACACCTGTTTAAGATAGTCAGTCTTTTCATCCAGGGAGGCAATGGTGTCCAATCCGCCTCCGACATATGCCTGCAACAGCCGGACCTCACTGCAAGGTTGCTCCCCGGACTGGCATATTGCCTGAAACTGTCCAACCGTCAGCGCATTCGCCCCAAAAGAGACCGTTAACAACAATAACAGTGTCCGTATTTGAGAATTCCGCTTATTCATTATCATCCCTTGTGGCATTAATTAAAATAAAACGATAATTTATTATTGAACGACAACAACACGGAAGAGTGTCCCAATGACAAGACAACTATCACTTGCGGTTAACTGGGGCTGCCTGGCCGCCCTCATTTCGTTCCCTTTGTTGCTGCTTTACGGGCTTTTCGATATCTCAGCATTCAGGATGCTGATACAGGAAGCTATGCCTTTTCCTGTCCAATGGCAGACCGTTGAAGCTGGCAGCTTTACCTGCTTTGGACAGCCGTCGCTCTTTACCTCTCCATCGGCCTGATTGGGCTTTATTTCCTCAGAAAAGCCTTTATCAATTTCTCCCGGGGGGAGCTTTTTAACCTCACTAACAGCGCAGCCATCCGGCGTTTTGCAGTATTGCTGCTTATCCAGGCAGCCTGTAAGCCGGTAATGTCTCTTATCGCCAGCGTGCTGATAACCATCAACCACCCAGCCGGCCAGAAGACGATTTCCATCTCTTTTGGCAGTCACGAAGTCGCCATGATTGGTATGGGGTTTGTGCTCTGGGTTATCAGTGAATTGCTGGTTGAGGGTGTAAAGCTTCGCGCCGAAAACGACCTTTACGTGTATTACGTGTAGGAAATACCATGCCGATACTCGTCCATCTGGATGTCATCCTTGCCAAACGCAAGATGAAAGGGAAAGCCTTGGCTGAAGCTGTGGGTATTACCGAGCAAAACCTGTCCTTGCTAAGAAACGGTAAGGTTAAGGGGGTCCGGTTTTCCACCCTGGAGAAGATCTGCGACATACTCGAATGCCAGCCCGGGGATATTTTCGAATATGTTCAGGACGAATCCGTCACGACAGAAACGTAAAAAAGGCGGGCCCGACGTGGCCCGCCTTTGCCTAGCTAAGTGTTTCCGGGTTTACCGGATACGCTCTTCTGTATCGGCATCAAACAGCACCACATGATCCATGTTAAATGCCAGCTCGGCGGTGTCACCGGCCTTCAGCGTACATTTTGCTTTCAGGCGAGATACCACTTCCTTGCCACCAAGGGATGTCACCACATAGGTGTCAGCACCGGTTGGCTCCACCACATCTACCGGACAACTGATGCGGCTGGCATCTTCATCTCCGGCTTCCCGGATATCTTCCGGCCGGATACCCACCAGCACTTTTTTGCCATTGTAGGCAGCGCTGTTGCTGAGCGGGCGGGTTAATTTGAGACGCTGCTGCTCACCGCTGGAGTTTTCCAGCGACAGGTAAAAACCATCCGGGAGTGCATTCAGTTCAGCCGGGAACATGTTCATGGACGGTGAGCCCATGAAGGTCGCCACAAACACATTAGCCGGGTTGTTGTACACCTCATCCGGCGAGCCCAGTTGCTGCAACACGCCGTCTTTCATTACCGCAATCTTGGTCGCCAGTGTCATCGCCTCAATCTGGTCATGAGTCACGTAAACAATGGTGGCGCCAAGGCGCTGGTGCAGCCGTTTGATTTCGGTACGCATATCCACACGGAGCTTGGCATCCAGGTTAGAAAGCGGTTCATCAAACAGGAAGATTTTCGGGTGGCGCACAAGGGCACGGCCCATCGCCACACGCTGACGCTGACCACCGGAAAGCTGTGCAGGTTTGCGCTTCAGCAGGTGCTCAATTTGCAGCATTCCGGACACACCGGCAATCAGGTTGCTGCGCTCTTCCTTGGGTACGCCGCGCATCTCAAGGCCAAACGCAATGTTCTGCTCTACCGTCATGTTCGGGTACAGCGCGTAGGACTGGAATACCATGGCAATATCGCGCTCGGACGGGTGCAGTTCGTTAACCCGCTCCTCACCGATATTGACGTCGCCACCGGAGATATCATCCAACCCGGCAATCATATTCAGCAGGGTTGACTTACCACAACCGGAAGGCCCCACCAGAACCAGAAAGTCACCGTCTTCAATGGCGATATTGATGCCCCGCAGCACTTCCGTCTGGCCAAAGGTTTTTTGTACGTTATTTAAAGTTAAAGAAGCCATCTGTTAATCCTTTACCACATTATCCTTTAACGGAGCCAGCCATCAGCCACGGACGAAATAGCGCCCGGCAACCACATACACAAACAGCGTTGGCAGTGCCGCAATCATGGCGGCGGCCATGTGCACGTTATATTCCTTTACGCCGGTTGATGAGTTAACCAGGTTGTTCAGTGCCACGGTTATCGGCGCAGTATCACCGGATGAGAACGATGCCCCGAACAGAAAGTCGTTCCAGATATTGGTGAACTGCCAGATCACGGTAACCACGATAATCGGGCCGGAGCTCGGTAACATGATGCGGAAAAACATCTTGAAAAAGCCTGCCCCGTCAATCATCGCCGCCCGAACCAGTTCCTGTGGAAACGCCTCATAGTAGTTGCGGAAAAACAGGGTGGTAAAACCAAGGCCATAGGTTACGTGCACCAGCACCAGTCCCGGCGTGGTATTGGCGATACCCAATGTCCCGAGTACTTGTGACATTGGTACGAGCACCACCTGGAACGGAATAAAGCAGCCGAACAGCATCAGCCCGAATACCCAGCGGTGACCGGGGAAGCGCCATTTTGTCAGCACATACCCGTTGATTGCCCCCAGTAGCGTGGAGAGCAACACGCCGGGTACGGTTATCAGAATGGAGTTGGAGAAGTACCCTTTTATCCCCTCACAGGTCAGGCCGATACAGGCACTGCCCCATGCCGATGACCATGGCGCAGTTGTCCATTCCTGCGGGAATGCCAGCATGTCTCCCTGGCGAATTTCTGCCAGCGATTTAAAAGACGTCACCAGCATGACAAACAGCGGCAACAGGTACATGCAGGCAAAAACAATCAGGGTGGTGTAAATCAGTACCCGCCAAAAACGAGGTCCGCTGAATGGTGAAGCCGTATTAGTGCTCATTTCGGCCTCCTTTAAGCTCGGAATACAGGTACGGATGATGATCGCCGCGATGGTCATCAGCATCACCATGGCACTGGCAGAACCCACCGCCATCTGGTTACGGGTAAAGGTATATGAATACATAAAGGTGGCCGGCAGTTCGGTGGCGTTGCCCGGTCCACCGCCAGTCAGGGCGATAACCAGGTCGTAGCTCTTAATTGCCATGTGGGCGAGCACAATAAAGGCGCTCAAAAATACCGGGCGCAGTTGCGGGATAATAATCCGGGTATACATTTTATATGGTGGTGCGCCATCAAGTTGGGCCGCTTTAAGGATTTCGCTGTCGATGCCACGAAGCCCCGCCAGGAACATTGCCATCACAAAGCCCGATGTCTGCCACACCCCGGCAATCACCACGGTGTAGATAGCCATGTCCGGGTTGACCAGCCAGTCAAAGGAAAAGCTTTCCCAGCCCCAGTTTTGCATGGTTTTCTCAAGGCCAAGCCCCGGTTCAGGAACCATTTCCATGCCGTACCGGTGACGATAAAACTGAGTGCCATCGGGTACAGAAAGATCGGGCGCAGCCCGCCTTCAATCCGGATCCGCTGGTCAAGCAAGATAGCCAGGAACAGCCCGAGCACACAGCAAATAACGATATACAGCCCGCCAAATATCGCCAGGTTTTCCAACGCAACCTGCCAGTTAAGCGAGTTCCACAGTTTCTCATAGGGCCTGACACCAATTAGGTCATAATTCGGCAGCATCCGGGAACGGCTGAAGGAAATATACGCAGTCCATGCGATAAAGCCGTAAACAAAAAACAGGATCAGGGTAAACGAGGGGGCCAGCACAATTT
Organism: Photobacterium sp. JCM 19050; assembly: GCA_001310455.1. Lineage (GTDB taxonomy): Bacteria > Pseudomonadota > Gammaproteobacteria > Enterobacterales > Vibrionaceae > Parasalinivibrio. Next base: position 73,877 of record BAXG01000015.1, on the reverse strand, counting down.
TTGGAATTTGCTGCTGCCACCACACTTTGGATCCTTTCCTTATAGAAGAAGCCATAATGCATCCTTGTCAAAAAGGGGCCGGATGTCCGGCCCCAAAAACTCCGGTGTTTCTTAGAACAGAGTGTTAGAACTGAGCATCCTTCACAGCACTTACCAGCGCCTTGGTTGCTTCTTTAGAGTCCATACCACCGTTGAAGTGGTTGGTTACCACGTCGTAAACCGCATTCTTCACCGCAGCAGGTGCGGCATGGCCGTGTGCCATACTGCCGACCAGGGTGTTGTTCTGGTTTGCTTCCGCCAGGTCTTTGATACCTTTCTTACCACAAGCATCAAAGTCAGTGTCTGGCACATCAGTACGTGCAGGTACGGAACCTTTCACCACGTTAAACGCAGACTGGAAGGTAGGCGCCATGATAGATTTCGCCATCTCATCCTGTGCTTTACTGGTGCCGACATCGAACATGACAAATTGGTCAGAGTTAAAGGTGACCATGCCCTGAGTGCCCGGCATACGGAAGCAGACAAAGTCATCACCCGGCTTCTGTCCGGCTTTCAGGAATTCACCCTTCGCCCAGTCACCCATGATCTGCATACCGGCTTTGCCTCAATAACCATGGCACTTGCCAGGTTCCAGTCACGGCCCGGGAAGTTGTCATCCACGTAGCTGCGCAGTTTTGCCATACGGTCAAATGACTCAACCATGGTGTCGGAGCCCAGCGCTTCCGGATCCAGGTCGATAAAGGCTTTGCGGTAGAAATCGATACCGCCGGTAGTCAGCACTACGCCATCAAAAATGGTCGCGTCCTGCCATGCCTGACCGCCGTGAGCCAGAGGTACGTAACCGGCTTCTTTCAGCTTATCCAGCGTCGCAATCAACTCATCCCAGCTGCCCGGAACTTTTGCACCGACTTTGTCCAATACCGCTTTGTTGGCCCAAATCCAGTTGGTGGAGTGAACGTTAACAGGCGCTGACACCCACTTGCCGTCATACTTGGCGAAGCGTTGCAGTGCTTTTGGCACCGTGTCATCCCAGCCTCAGCCGCTGCAACATTGTTGAGGTTCGCAACAACGCCTTCAGCCGCCCAGTCCTGAATGTCAAAACCCAGCATTTGAACTGCCGTTGGCGGGTTGCCGGAAGTAACACGCGCACGCAAAACAGTCATTGCATTACCGCCACCACCACCGGCTACTGGCATGTCTTTCCAGCCCACACCTTTGGTTCCCAGGTCATCCTTCAACACGTTGAGCGCAGCGGCTTCACCGCCAGATGTCCACCAGTGCAGAACCTCTACATCTTCAGCATTTGCCGCTGAGGTTGCGCCCAATGCGACTGAAGCTGAAAGTAATGACACAAGCATCTGTTTTTTCATTGTTTTTCCCCACTTTACTCAATTCCCTTTCGGGTCCGTTTTCAAGCTTGCTGACTGGCCTCATCCATCTTGCCAGTCCCGGCCTCTGCCGGGGGTTGGCTTGATGCCCGTTGTACCAGTTCCACATCCACCAAAATCTTTTTCGGTGTCTGTTCATTGGCCAGGAGGCGTTGCAACAAGTAACACGCTTCACGACCGATGTCGGAGCCCTTCACACGGATGGTGCTAAGAGATGGCGACATCAGACGGGAATCTTCCAAATCATCGAACCCGATAACGGCGATGTCCTTGCCGGGTTCCTTACCCAGTTCATACAGCGCGGTGTAAGCGCCGTAAGCCACCACGTCAGTAAAACAGACGATGGCAGTTGTATCAGGTGCGATTTCCAGCAATGTCCGGGTGGCGCTGCGGCCACCTGCCCGGGTGCTGGGGCTGCTCTGGATATGGCTGTCTGGCACAGACAGACCGAATTCCATCATGGCGTCCATAAAACCGCGACGACGCTGGAGGCAGTCAGAAAATCCTTCAAGGCCTCCGGCGAAACCAATCTTGCGGTGACCAAGTTCGATAAGAGAACGGGTGGCGAGGTATGTGCCCAGGCGGTTATCAGCATCACAACCGGGGAGATGGCATTGTCCACTTCCCGCATGATGGAGATGATGGGCAGTCCGCTGTTCACCAGGTCATCAATCCACTTTTTCTTGGTTCCCGGTGCAGGGGTAATGATCACTGCTGCAATGTTGTATTCGCGGAGGGAGTCGACCATCCGGCTTTGGCGTTCCAGTGATTCATTGATATCCATGATGATGGGCATCAGGCCAAGCTCATCAAGGTAGGGCTCTAACCCACTGATAACCTGGTTGAAATAGGGACTGGTCAGGTTATTGGAAAGAATGGCAACCATATTGGAACGGCCGCCGCGAAGCCCGGCAGCACCACGGTTGTAAACATAGCCAAGCTCGGAAATCGCCTTGTTAACCCTTTGAATTTTATCCTGACTGACTGAGCTGCTGTTCGCGAGCACCAGGGAAACGGTGGACTTGGAGACCCCCGCTTTCTTGGCAACGTCAATCATGGTGACTTTCTTATTCTTAGATTTCAAAAGGCTACCCAGTTATCTACTAATATTTCTAACAGTAATGTTCGGAATCATTTCTCACACAAAAGATAGTTTTGCTCTGAAATTAATTGGAACATTCCATTTTTGATGTTAAATAAATGTAGCCCATTTATGTTTGAACGGTAAATTTTTGCAAGCGGTTTTATTTAAGCAACCAGTTTCAAAAATTGTTTTTAAAGGAATTTAAATTTTCAAAAACTTGATCCAGCAAGATTATTTGCGTTTGGAACGTGACAATTGAAATTCCAGGCTGTGATTTTCCTGAGCAGAAAATAGACTTAACCAAGCAACACAAAAACCATAAAGGAGTAAGGGTTATGGCACTGTCTACGAATGATATTCCCGGTCAGATCCGTGAAGTGAAAAAGCGTCTGAGGCAGCAAGTCGGCGATTATGCCGGTGTTTTTCAGGCTGTCAGTAAGGCGATGGAAACAGAAGTCGAGCGGATTAAAAGACTCAATGAAACCGGCTCTGCGATCCCAGAGTTTGATTTTGCCGATATTGGCCCGGAAGGATTCAATGACGAGCAGCGTCGCCTGATTGAGATAGCTGGAAGTGCGGTAATCCATAACACCCTTCCCCGAGATGAAACTGACAGCAACAACGAACAACTGGCGAATTACATCGTCTCTAACGGTTACTACACCCAGGTTCCCGAAGCGACTGACAACTATTTCAGCCAGCTAAAATCCGACAAACCTCAGATATTCGGCATCTACTGGTCGAAAGCGCAGATATGGGCAAGGCAACATCCGAATATGGCGCAAGTGCGCAAGCATCTGAACCGGGTATGGAAATGGCAGGACGGCGATCAAGTCCACTTCGACCCCGACCTGAACCTTGCCTATGCTGACCGCATACGCCGCCGGGAGCCGGGTGATGCCTCGCTCGGTCTCAGCCCGCATGTGGATTCCGGATCTATCGAACGCTGGATTGAGCCCAACTACAACCATGTCTACCACAAGCTGTTCAGCCAGAACTGGCAGGAATACGACGCCTTTGATGGCACTGCGCGTACCGCCGTGGAAGAGTTTCCCTCTCCGGCGGTGTGCAGCATGTTCCGCACCTACCAGGGTTGGGTTGCCATGACTCCCCAGGGTCCGGGTGACGGAACCCTCCAGATGGTTCCATCGTACCTCGCCGTCCCTTACATGCTGCTTCGAGCCATTCAGGATGATGTGCCGGAAGACGACCTTTGCGGCGCAGCGCCGGGCCGGGCGTTGACGGTTTCACCGCAGTGGCACCCATTACTGTTGGAAGGTCTGGTGTCCATTCCGCATATGAACGCCGGAGACACTGTATGGTGGCACCCGGACACCATCCATGCTGTTGAAGATGTTCATGGTGGAACCGGCTACAGCAATGTTATTTATGTCGGTGCCGTGCCTGACTGCGATAAAAATAGAAGCTTCCTTCCAAAACAAAAGGATGCCTTCCTTAAAGGTGCAAGTTGCCCGGATTTCGCAGCCGAGAATTACGAGCTGAAATATACCGATCGAGCTTCGGTTGATGACCTGACGGAATTAGGTAAAAAGCAGATGGGGTTTTAATTTTTTGAGAAATTTTATTTCCAGCAACCGGATTAGCGGGTGAATTAACCTAGCAATACGCTCGAATGCTAATAATATTTCTATTACTTTCTTGAGATATTAAATAGTTAGCCTACATTGCAAATAGAACGAGGGAGCATTTTCGCTCCCTTTTCTTATCTTCCGGTAATCAGCTTATCGCAGGTTCCGGCTCAACTTCTGCCAACCCGGCAAATTCCAGCAAGCGTTTCTCATCCACCTCGTCATGCTGACTCGCAGGCAGGAAGGCTTGGGCATAACGCAGGTAAATTTTGTCACGCAAGAACAGCTTGAATAGCTGCGGGTCAACGTGGCTGTCTTTCACCATAAATGCCAGTATTTTCAGCGCCTCACTCAGTGTCTTGGCTTTTTTGTACGGTCGATCACTGGCCGTCAGCGCCTCAAAAATATCTGCAATCGCCATCATACGGGCATCCAGGGCAAGTTCACCGCGTTGCAGTCCCAACGGGTAGCCTGTCCCATCCATTTTCTCATGATGCCCGCCGGCAATTTCCGGCACCCTTTTCATATGTTTCGGATAAGGGAGTTTACGCAGCATCATGATGGTCTGGATGATGTGGTCATTAATGGCAAAACGCTCTTCATCGTTCAAGGTTCCCCGGCGGACGGAGAGATTGTAAAGCTCACCCCGGTGGAATTTGTTTTCCGGTACCGACATAGTAAATTGCCAGCCCGGATCGTCTTTGGGTGACGTACCCTCCCAATCAATCCGGTGTTCAGCCCTGTCGACCAGCAGCGGCTCACGACAAGGAAGATCCGTCCTTTCCCTGCGCGCTCTTCGATTCGCTTCTACCCATGAAAGCCCGAGGTATCATCAAGCGTGCGCTGCCAGGTTTTCTTGCTGATTGCTTCCAGGCGGGCAATCCTGTCATCACCCATATACTCACCACCAATGTTGCACTCGGCAACAAAGGCAAAATCACTGTCGAGTTCTGCCTGGAGACGATCACGCTCCTCGCGAAGGGCTGTTTCATTCCCACCATCCGCAACACCTCGCCAGTAAGCTATTTCCGCTTCGTTTTTCATTACTTCAAAACGCATCCGGACTTCATGAATCCGGTCATAGATGGTTTCAAGCTTGGTGGCTTTATCCACCACATACTCGGGCGTTGTGACCTTGCCGCAATCGTGCAGCCACGCTGCGATGTGCAGGGCTTCCCAGTCTTTTTCATTCATTGAGAAATCCGGAAAGTACTGGGTGTCTTTTGCCGCTGCCTCGGCGAGCATGAAGGTCAGTTCCGGTACCCGCTGGCAGTGCCCGCCGGTGTATGGCGACTTGGTATCGATGGCAGATGCAATCAACTCAACAAAGGATTTAAACAGCGCCTTTTGCTGGGCAACGCGGTCAAGGTTCTCTTTGGTCAGCGCTGCAAAATTGAGGAACTCGCCAATCAGGGTCAGTTGATCGAGCTGTGCTTTTTGTGGGCTTTCTGAGAAACCCAGCAAAATCATTCCAACCAGCTCTTTGTCCCGGTTAGTCAGCGGGAACAGGAATGCCTCTTCAACATGCCTGGCATTGTCACCAAAAAGGTGGGAGATATCTGCCGGAGTCAGGAAGATGTTATCCCGCTCTTTCAATACGCCATCCAGCCCCGGATTCTTCGCCAGCAGCTTGTCGATATCAACCGGCATCTCCCTCTCGGTGCGCGAGGTTTCTATCCGGAATTTGCGCCGGTTATCACTGTCGGCCGTCCACATCATGACCGTATCGGCACCGGAAACCAGCTGACTGTAATCCACGACCTGCTCAAGCAAGGTGTTAAAGTCCTGACTGTTTGCCACCTGGTGCAGCATTTTCAGGAAGTCTTTCAGTGTTGCTGACAGTAATTCCACAGAGCGGGCAAGATTGTCCACTTCCACGATGCGGGAGCGGGGGAACGATTCCTTGGTGAAGTCGAATTCCCTCAGCCTTTCTGTCTCTTTGCTGAGCCCACTGAGGGGCTGTGATATCGCCCTCGCCGCTCCCCACACCATCAGGGAGCTCGCCAGAATGCCGGCGATGGTAATCAGGATTTGCTTATTACGGGATGAAATCGCGCTGGCAAGCAGGTCACTGTAAGGGACAGCCTCCGCAAGCCAGAGCTGGCGTCCTCCGCCAAGGAAAATCGGCACCAGATCAATCTGCCAGGTTTCGCCGTTGATAACCTGTTGCCAGCTGCTTTGGGTAAGCGTGTTCCGTTCTGCCACACCTTGCAGCGGTGAACCGGCCAAATCCGACACTTTCAGCAGCGTACTGCCCGCTTCATCATTAAGGCCGCTGTGGGCCAGAATCTGCCTGTTACTGTCCAACAAGGCCAGTTGCGCCCCCTGCCCGGATGCAAGCTCCTTCAACTGGCCCGAAAGTGACGCCAGCGTGAAATCCGCAGCCAAAACCCCCTCCCCGTCAGTAGAGAGGCGGGACAGGGTTACGCCCAACCGCTTGATGAAGTAGTACATGTACGGCTCTGTAATGTTCACAGAGCCGTCAGCCGGGGCACCCTGAAACCACGGGCGGGTAGTCGGTTTGTAATTCACATCGGATTGTTCCAGCTCAACCAGGAGCGACAGGTCCTTGTCATAAAACTGCCGGTCCCGGGTGCCGTCACTGTGGTTTACATCCACCATCAGATTGGCGTTATCCGGTGCGTCAAACACGTCTTTCATAAAAGGCTGAACGGTGGAGCGGATGAAAAACGAGCTCTCGTCATTCCGGCCGTAATAAATGGAAACCACTTCCGGGTTTCGGGCCATGATGGCCTGTATGGCGGAGAGCCAAAGGGCCTTTTCCTCATCACTCTGGGAGTGGATAAAAGGCGCCAGCGCCAGGGTATCAAGGGAAGTCAGGACAGGGAGAGTAAGCTTTTCGAAGGTAATTTTCAGCTGGTCGGCATTTTTGTGCGTCAGCTCGGAGGCAAGTTCTTTTTGAAGCACTTTGGCATTTTGATAACTGAATAATGTCAGGGTAAGCCCCAGCAAAGTTATCAAGGCAATAAATATTGTCGCGATGTGCACCTGTAATGTGCGTTTCCTTTTGCGAAACATGGCTGATCATCCTTTAACCAACACCAGTTTGTAAGAATAATCAGACAGTCGCAGTTTTAAGATGAATATTTCAAAAATCGCGAAATAGATCACCTAATTGCATATTAAGAGTGATCCATTTGATAATGATCCAGCGCAGAGAGCAGCTCTGAAACATCCACATGATCAATTTGATCTTTGGGAAGGAACCGGTAAGCGTAGGTCAGGTAGATATTGTCTCTGAGGAATATCCTCAGCAAATCCGCATCAATATGTTCATCCTTCGCCATAAAGACCATGATTTTAAGCGCTTCACTCAGGTTTTTTGCCCGTTTGTAAGGACGGTCGCTGGCTGTCAGCGCTTCAAAGATGTCCGCAATCGCCATTGCCCGGGCATCGACAGACAGCTCATCTTTTGACAGTCCGAGCGGATAGCCTGTGCCGTCCATTTTCTCATGGTGACCACCAGCAATGTCCGGCACCCGTTGCAGGGCCTTCGGATAAGGCAGCTTTCTCAGCATTAAAATCGTCTGGACGATATGGTTGTTAATCACAAAGCGTTCTTCGTCAGACAGCGTACCACGGCGGATTTTCAGGTTGTGCAGCTCACCCCGGTTAAACCGGTGGCTTGGCACTTCCATGGTGAACTCCCACTCTGATGGAAGACGGCCACCCCATTCGATCTTGTGCTCCTCGCGGTCACTGAGCAAAGGCTCTTCGCAAGGCAGAGTTGCCTTGCCACGCTGCTCACGGCGCGCCATCTCTTCCCACGATAACCCTTGCGCATCATCAATGGTCCGGGTCCAGGTTCGCTGGGCTATACGTTCAAGCCGCGCAACATCCCGGTCATCCATAAACTCGCTGCCGATATTGCATTTGGCAATGAAGGCAAATTCATCATCCAGCTCCTGCCATGCCCGGTTACGCACCTGCTCAAGTTCGATTCGGTTCCCGCCATTGGCGACATCCTGCCAGAAGCGGATTTCCACCTCGTTTTTCTTCACTTCAAAGCGCATACGCACTTCATGAATGCGGTCATGGATTGTCTGGAGCTTGGTCGCCTTGTCGACCACATACTCCGGTGTGGTCACTTTGCCACAGTCATGCAGCCAGGCCGCAACATGCAAGGCCTCCCGGTCTTCGCTGGTTAACCGGAAACCGGGAAAATACTGCTGGTCACGGTGTGCCGCCTCAGCCAGCATAAAGGTCAGTTCAGGTACCCGCTGGCAATGCCCGCCGGTATACGGGGACTTGGTATCAATAGCAGATGCAATAAGCTCAATAAACGAGTTGAACAACCCTTTTTGCTGGGCGATACGGTCAAGGTTTTCTTTGGTCAGCTCGGCAAAGCTTAAAAACTCACTGATAAGCTTGAGCTTGTCGAGCTGCATCTTGCGCAGCTTTTCCATAAAGCCAAGCAGCACAACACCAACCAGCTCCCCGTCGCGGTTAACCAGGGCAAACAGCCAACCGCTGTGAAGCGCCTTCTCCGGTGAACTGTCCAGCAGTTCGAGCTCCGGCTCAGACAGGCACAGGTATCTGCGGCTGACGAGGCGCTCAGCCATGTCCGGGTGCTCAAGCAGGAGCTTTTCAATCTGAAACTCCCGGTCAATATCACCGTCTTTGGCGGACTGGACAAAGGTGCTTCGGTCCTGGCTTTCAGACGTCCAGAGCACCACCTGGTCTGCCAGGGTCTCTTTGCGGCAATGGGCCGCAACCCGGGCAAGCAGGGTGTCAAAGTCCGAACTGACCGTTACTTCACGCAGAATGGCCAAAAAGTCTCTCAATGTCAGTGCCAACTGCTCCACAGACCGGCCAAGTACATCCACCTCGCGAATTCGGGAACGCGGGCAACTGGGGTCAGAGAAATCGAACTCCCGCAGCCGTTTTGCCGTTTCACTCAGCACCCTGAGCGGACGGGATATAGCCCTCGCAGCCCAAAGGACCAGGATGGTACTCATCACCACGGCCCCCAGGGTAATCAGTGTCTGTTTATCTCTGGCTTTGATGGCGCTGGCGAGAAGCTCCCGCTCCGGTATGGCTTCTGCCAGCCATAAAAACCGCTCCTCACCTAATTGCACCGGAACCAGGTTAACCTGCCAGTGCTCTCCGTCGGTTTCCTGCAACCATTCGCTGAGCGAAAGCGCCCGGGATTCAAGGGATGCCAGGGGCGAGCCAATCAGGTCACCCGCCATGACGTTGGAGGCAGGCGGCGTATCGACAAACCCGCTGTGGGCGATAAGGCGCTTGTCACTGTCAAACAAGCCAAGGTGGGCGTCATTGCTGGGCCGGATGCTGGCCAGCAAGTCAGAGAGGGATTTGAGGGTGAAATCCGCCGCCAGCACACCGTTTCCGTCCAATGTACGGCGGGACAACGTGATGCCAAGCGCTTGATAAAGTAGTACATGTAAGGCTCGGTAATATTCACCGCCCCGTTTTCCGGTGCAACCTGGTACCAGGGCCGGGTCGTCGGTTTGTAATCCACATCTGACTCAACCAACTCTGACAACAGGCTCAGCTCGCTGTCGAAAAAGCGCCGGATTCTTTTTCCGTCCGGGCTGTTCACATCCATCATCAGGACGGATTGTTGCGGGGCATCAAACTGGCGTTTCATAAACGCCTTTACCGTCGAGCGGACAAAGTAGGAGCTTTCGTCCTCACGGCCATAATAGATGGAAACCACTTCCGGGTTGCGATCCATCACCGCCTGGATTGCAGACAGCCAGGCTTTGCGCTTGCCGCTCTCGTTATCCGCGATAAACGGAGCCAGCGCCAGGGTATCCAGGGTTGTCAGAACCGGCAGGGTAAGTTTTTCAAACGTAGTGCGAAGTTGGTGGGCATTTTTTTCCGTAAGCTCAGTGGCAAGGTGTTCCTGCAACACCCGGGCATTCTGGTAACTGAAAATCGTCAGCACAAGGCCGAGAATCGCGACCAATGCGATAAATACCGTCGCAATATGGATCTGCAGCGGGTACTTTTTTCTGTGTGCCATTCGTTCAGCCCATCCGTCCAATATTTAATAAGAATAGTCATTTATTAACCGGACGAATCAATATTAAGGCACGGATATTTAGGCGTTTCTTACATTCTCATATCATCTTTGTGATGTTGAACATGCTGGATATTCATATAGTTACGCACCTCCAGCGCGCTTTCCGTCAGAGATTTTCGTACTTTTTCCATACATTCTGTAAGGTTAGAAGCGCCATTGCAGACAGCATTTTCTGCCTCCTGACAATGAAGGTGTAATACTTCGGCCCCTACAGATCCAGCCACACCTTTCAGTTCATGGAGTGTATGGCGAAGTAGCGTTTTTTTGCACTTCCATCGGATGAAAGCTGGGAAGCCCGTTCATCTACCTGCTCAAGAAATTTTGCCAACAACCGTCGGTACACCCTGTGGTTGTGGTTCAGAAGCATCAGCGCACCATCCGGGTTAAACACTGCCGCTGTCTTTTGTAAGGTCCCTTCATTTTCCGCCAATTGCGCGGAGACGGTTTCAGGCTGTCCAGCGATTTTGTTCCGGCCCGGATCAGCCCAATGGGCAATACGCTGGATAAGGCGCTGCATATCCAAAGGTTTCGAGAGGTAGTCATTCATACCGGCATCGAGGCAGGCAACCTGGGTGCTGTGAGAGGCACTGGCGGACAGAGCGATAATGGGAACACTCCGGCTTTCAGGCCGTTCCCGGATTCTCCGGGTGGTTTCCAGGCCATCCAACCCGGCCATGCGGATATCCATCAGGATCACTGAATAGGTTACCGACCCGACCTGCACCAGCGCCTCTTCGCCGCTGGCGGCAGTGTCCACAACAACGCCAAGCCCACCGAGCAACTCCCCCACCATATCCCGGTTGATGGCATTGTCGTCCACCACCAGCACCCGGCAGCCGGACAGCGCAGTTTGCTGAACCGGGCTGGCAGAGATACCGGCATCCGGTACCTGCGCCGGATCACCTTGTTGTAAGCTCACCCGAAAGCGGCAACTCGTCCCGACACCGTACTCGCTTTGGATATCAATATCGCCGCCCATCATGTCCACCAGCTTGCGGGTAATGGCAAGCCCAAGGCCGGTTCCGCCGTATCTTCGCGTGGTCGACTGCTCAGCCTGGTGGTAAATATCGAACAGCCGCGCCAGCTGTCTCGGTGTCATTCCTATTCCGGTATCCCGCACCACAAACGCCAGCATGATGTCTGGGTCATTGGCGCGGCTGTCGAGGGAGACCCGGATAGTCACTTCGCCTTTTTCGGTAAATTTCACCGCATTTCCGGCAAGGTTGACCAAAATTTGCTGAAGGCGGAGCGGATCGCCTTTCAGGTTATGTGGCACGCTGTCATCAATGTTGACCTGAAAGTCGATAGGTTTGTGCGCCATATCCAGCACCAGCACATGACGCACGTTATCCAGCACTTGTATCAGGCTGAACGTCACCGATTCCAAATCCAGCTTGCCCGCCTCAATTTTGGAAAGATCCAGCACGTCGTTGATAAGGTGTGCCAGCGAGTGGGACGCGACATCCACCTTGTAAAGGTAATCCTGCAGTTTCCCTTCCAGCCCCAGATTCAGGCAAAGCTTGGTGTAGCCAATAATTGCATTAAGCGGGGTGCGGATTTCATGGCTCATGTTGGCCAGAAAATCTCCCTTGGCCTGATTGGCGGCATCGGCCTCGGCTTTGGCTTTTTGCAGCTCTACCTCGCTCTGGCGCAGTGCCAACTCTCGGTGGCGAAGCTCTGAAATGTCTGTTGCCGTCAGCAACATACCCTGAAGTTTCCCCTGGTGGCTGTAAAAGCGCTCCCCTTTTACCAGGTACACGGTTTCGGTTACCGAGCCGTTGCTGCGCAAAAGCTGCATCTCCCGCTCAAGATGACCCAGCCGGTTTATCGCCGGCACCAACACCGAAGATGCACCGGATTTGCCGGGGATTTCAGTGCCATCAGCACTTCTGAGGGAAACAGGGAGTCGATATGAAGCTGAGACAGGGTTTCTTCCGTCCAGCCAAGATGCTCGGCAAACAACCGGTTGGTCTGGGTAACCTGCCCGTTCAGGTCAGCCACCACCAGAATGCTGTCCATGGTGTCGTTGATACTGCGAATGTAGGCGTTGAGCTCCAGAAGCTGCTTGTTTTTCAGCTTGAGAGCATTTCGCTGGGACTCAATTTCCAGCAGCATCTCATCCATGGCATGGGTGACCGCGAGCAACTGTTGCTCCTTTGCCTCACCGGCTGCATGCAGGGCATCAATCTCTTCACGCAGCCGGAGCATTTCCTGGTCTGTGAAATGGTTATCCGGTGGCTGCCGGGAGGGCGGTTTCATCAACGCACCTCCCTGTCTTTCGCACAGGAGAAAGCCGGGTGGGTTTTGTAGCTGACAGCCAGCCCGAGTACGGCTTCAACCACGCCGTTGAGTGATGCGGTGACAGGCTCCGACAACACCGGGCTGAATCCGCCTACCTTTTCAATCTGGATACCAAGAACCGCAATTTCCGGCAAAGGTGACACCACGGCATTGACCGCTTTAAGGAGATAATCCACCCCGCCACCATGGCTGCCGGATTCCCCTGCACCGGACGGGTCGACATCAATCACATCCCATTGTCCGGGTTTGAGGCCAATGTCCATGGCATCAAGCACCAATACATGGCTGCATGAATCAAACAACGGCATGGCATTTAGCCCATCACACCGGCATTGAATACCCGGACATCATCCGGCAACACAATCGCCTGCAGACGGCTTGCCAGTGCCGGACCTACGCCATCATCACCGTGAAGGGAATTGCCAAAGCAGAGGATGTGCAGCATGTGCCCTCCTACACCCCGTACCGGATACGTTTCCCGGTCGGCAGCATATGGACGGTACACACCAGGCACGGGTCATGGGAGCGAATCACATGCCCGACCATCAACGGGTTATCGAGATCATCGACCGCCAGGCCGAGCACGCTCTGCTCCCAGTGCCCGTGGCGGCCGTTACTGTCTTTCGGCGAGGCGTTCCAGGCGGTGGGCGTGATGATTTGATAGCGATCCACCACACCGTCTTTAATGCTGACCCAGTGACCAAGCCCGCCCCGGGCGGCCTGAATCAACCCGGCTCCCTGTCCGTCGCACTCCTGCCCGGGTGACGGCGGGTTGAAAAACGGGGCATCGATGTCCGACGCCAGCTCAGACACAATACGGCGCATAAACCACATGCTGTGACCGATGCGCCTTAGCCGGGCGAACTGCCGGAGCCAGGTTGAGCCGCCTTCCTTCTGATGGATATCCTGTACCAGCTTATCACCGCCAATCACCAACTCTGCCAGCGGCCCGGTTTGCATCACCCGCTCTCCGTAACGCGGGGCTTTTGCCCACGTATAACGGTCACTCTCCGGCTGGTAATCCGGCACAGTTTCACCTTTGGAGGGATGCTTGCCGTTTTGATAAGGCCGGAACCAGGAGTGGCGAACATGCTCGTTAATCAGCGCCTCATCCAGCGGTTCAATATCACCGGTGTCTACATTAAACACCCCGGCTTGCATCGCGTGTTTTCCGGCATGCTCCGGGTCATGCACCGCCCCGTAGCTAATCATATGCCCGGTGCCGAAACCGGTCTGGTGCAGGCCAAGGCTTCGCGAGAATCGAGTGAACAACCCCAGAGCGCTTTGCCTTCGGGTAAGGTTTTCATCCAGCGCGCCCATCAGGCGTCGAAGCTGTCCTCAGCCAGCCAGGTTTCGAGGTCTTCACCAATCACCGCATGTTCGTACCAGCGCTGGAGGCGGGAAATAATATCCAGGGCATCAATCAGTTTGCGCTGGCTGGGCTTGCCGACCACACCACCGGGAAGCATATAGGACGAATGGGGCCACTGGCCGCCAAAGAGTGCCACTATCCCCACTGCATCGCGGGATTGTTCCAGCGCCCCGAGATGGTGACGCCCCTTGAACGGTTCAAACGCCGCCATGATCTCCTCAAAAAGCGGGTGCGACCGGTAAGCAGAGTGGCAAAAATCCACCAGGAACATCAGGAATGACTGGCGGATATCGTTCTGGATACTCTCAGCTAAAAGGCACAGGTTACGAATTCGGGCAGCATTGGGCGGTACCTCGACCTGCCAGATTTGCTCCAACGCCAAGGTGGCGGCATACAAGTGGGCTGTCCCACAAATCCCGCAGACCCGGGGCGTTATCACCGCCGCATCGCGGGGTGTGCGGCCTATCATGATTTGCTCAAAGCCACGGTACATCACACCAATACAGCGCGCATCGACCACCCGGCCGTCTTCTACATCCAGTTCAAATTCCAGATCCCCTTCCACGCGGTTGAGATCGATATTCAGTGTCTTCCTTGCCATTAAGGCTCCATCTTCCGTTTTTTCACCCGCTCCGGCGCAGCGGCTTGGCAAGATTTTTATAGGCAATGTAGTTGGCGCGCTCGACACCGACCGGCAGTTTGACCGGTATCGGGCCGAGTTTTTCTGTCTGGAAAAGGCCTCATCTTCCGGGAACCCCGGCGATGTGCAGCCAAAACAGGGCACCCCGGCCCGGGTCTTACTGCTCCGCCCGTTCCAGAGTTCAGTGTTGCAGGTCGCCTGGGTAAAAGGCCCCTTGCAGCCAAGGTTAAAGAACATGCAGCCATTGGTGCCGAACTCCGATTCCTCGACGTCATATTCGTGGTATTCGTTGCGGGTACATCCCTGGTGAACCAGGGTGCTGAAGAATTCTTTTGGCCGGTTTAAGTGATCAAGCTGGAGAATGATGCCGCTGGCTATCATCGCCAGGGTTTTGGTCATGGTATTGGGATGGGCGGGGCACCCTGCAATATTGATAACCGGAAACCCGGCTCCGCTTCGCCATTCTACCGGCAGCAGGCCACCGGGCATTTCCTTGTCCATCTGCAAACCAACACAGTCAGACGGGTTGGGCGGCGCGGAGTGGACACCGCCGAAGGCGGCGCAGGTGCCCATAGCAACGACATAGCGGGCTTTCTCCGCCAGTGCCAAAAGCCAGTCTTTTTTGGCCCGGCGGCGAAGTTGGTCAAACATCCCGGTGCCCTCCGGTGCGGTGATAATGCTGCCTTCAACACAAAGAATATCCAACTGCTGACGGCCGTCGATAATGTCTTCAAGCAATGCATCGTAGGGGCGGGTGCTTTCCACAGACAGGGACGGTTGCCACAGCATTTCGATACCATAGGTATCCAGCAGATCCGGCAGGGAAGGCCGGTCAGCACTTAACAGCGCCATGGTATCTCCGCCACAGCTTCCGGTCTGGAACCACAACATCGTGGTGTTGTTTTTTGCCATTCTGCTCCCCTGACTTCCTGCCCGCTAGCCTGTCGAACGGGCTATAGCGACCACTGCCTGCCCCAGTGCCAGTCCGCCATCATTGGCAGGCACCTGCCGTTGAACCAGCACGTCAAACCCGGCTTTCCGAATGTTCGTAACTGTCAGTTCTAACAACAGTCTGTTCTGGAACACACCGCCACTCAACACCACCTTTGCCTGTTTGGGGCATTGCGCACGCAGCACGTCAATCATGTCTGCGACACCTTGTGCCAGTCCGGCATGGAAACGGTACGCCATTATCCCAACCTGCTCGCCCCGCCGGATATCATCCAGCAGTGCCTGCCACATTGGCGTCGGGTCGAGTTCTGCACATTCACCCGGCTTCACCGCAAACCTGTAGCCGCCTTTTTCATCCTGCAAGGCGGCTGCCTGCGCTTCGAGCAAAATGGCCGCCTCCCCCTCGTAGCTGAGTGTATCCGGCGCGATGCCAAGAGCAGCGGCCACAGCATCAAACAATCGCCCGGCCGAGCTTGATACTGGGCTGTTGATTCCCTTGGCAATCATCTGCTGCATCGCGGCCACCGGCTTGCCGTTTAGCGCCGCAATACCTGCTGTTCCATCTTCTGCTACATTCACACCGGAAGATGCAAGGGAAGCAACCAGGTTGCGCCATGGCTGCCTTATCGCCATTACCCCGCCGGGCAGGGTTGCCGTTTTCAGATGCCCGATGCGCGTGGCACGTCGGTAATCAGCAAGCAGGAACTCACCGCCCCAGATTGTCCCGTCATCACCGAACCCCAGCCCGTCAAACACCACACCAAGAACCGGCGGGTGGTTCGCCTCCAGCCCGTTATCAGCCATGCACGATGCCACATGGGCATGGTGGTGTTGCACTTCTATAAGCCTAGCGTTTTTAAGGCCGGTTTCCATCAGCCCGGCAGGCTTTGGGTCACCCATGATCTTTTTGCTTTTAAGTCTGTCTGGGTCGGGGACAATAGCTTCCCTTGCCAGTTTGGACGCCAGGTATTCCGGGTGGCTGTCGATAGCCACAATCTCCGGCGCAAACCGATACAAAGCGCTGTAATGGGAAAGGGACGTTTCAAAATCATCCCACACCCTCACACTTTCCAGATCCCCGATATACTGGCTGACCACCGCCCCCTGCCCGGTGGTCAGGCAAAATGCATTTTTTACCTCTCCGCCCAGTGCGAGGGTGGCCGGTACGTCGTCAAAACCCTCCGGCAAACGGATAGGAAGCGGGGCATACCCCCTGCCCCGCCGCAGCAGTTGCGGCCCGAGTGCCGTCTGCCTGGCCACGGAATCATCAACCCGGGTTACTATCTCCCGGTTGTGCAAAAGCCAGAAATCTGCGATGCCTGCAAGGTCTGAAAGCGCTTCCTCATTGCCGGTACACTGCGGGTTGCCACTTAGGTTGGCCGATGTCATCACAAGGGGCGTATTCGCATCATGACAAAGCAAAAGGTGAAGGGGTGATGTGGGCAGCATCAGGCCAAGCTCGTTCAGGCCGGGGGCCAATTCCCGGACAGGCACACTGGCCAACGCCTGTTTTTTCTTTACGGGCATAAGGACGATGGGTGACGCACTGCCAGCCAGCAGTTTTTCACTCTCCGTGGATACCTCGCACAAAGCTTTTGCCGTCTCAATATCTTTCACCATAACGGCAAAGGGCTTGGCAGGGCGCTGTTTGCGCGCTCGCAGCAAGGAGACAGCTTTTGCGTTGGAGGCATCGCAGGCCAGGTGGAATCCCCCGATCCCCCGGACAGCAAGGATGTGACCTTCTTTTATCAGACGGGCAGCAGCGGTGATGGCGTCCTCCGCCCCCAACGATTCCGGCTTGATAACCGTTCCTGTGGCATCAGAAAGCCAGACTTTGGGGCCGCAGTCCGGACAGGCAACCGGCTGTGCATGGAAGCGGCGGTCAGCCGGATTGTCATACTCTTCCCTGCACGGTTTGCATAAAGGGAACATCGCCATGCTGGTACCCGGCCGGTCATACGGCATGGTGTTAATGATGGAAAGGCGGGGACCGCAGTGGGTGCAATTGGTAAACGGGTAACGGTAGCGCCTGCTTGTCGGGTCAAGGGTTTCCTCAATGCATGCAGGGCAGACAGCCGCATCGGCTGGCACACCGGCGGTGACATGTTCGCTGCTTTCACTGGCCGCAATAACAAAGCCTCAACCGGACTAGGCCGTTTGAGGGCGCTTCGTTCAATGTGTTCTATGGTTGCCAGCGGCGGGCACTGCTGTTCAAGCTCAGCGGCAAAACGCGCCAAGCTGTCCGGTGCGCCCCAGAGGTCAATCTGCACCCCTTCGCCGTCGTTAAGAACGTGCCCCGACAGGCTGAGCGAATTGGCAATGCGCCAGACAGTTGGCCGGAAACCGACCCCCTGCACCACGCCGGTTACCCTCAACCGCTCGCCCTTTACCACCGGCATCTGGGTTTTCCGTTTCAAAAATGCCCGATGACAGGATCAGGCCATTGCAAGCCAGGCGCCACCGGCAGCTATCGCCATTCCCGCAAAGCGTCCGGTGACCGGCGATTCCAGCAATTTATAAGCCGCGAGCACAAAACCGGCACCTATGGCATGGAGCATGGCAGTTGCCAGCATAAAGCCCGCGCCATAGCTGATGGCATCTGCCGCCATCGGCATTTCAGCCCCGTGGGCCATGCCATGAAAAATCGCAAACAACCCGGCCGTTGCCGCACACAACGCAACCGGCAGGCGTTTCGCTCCAGCGACCAGAAGGCCGAACAGGACAACCGACAGCGCAATACCGCCCTCAACTCCCGGCACCATTACACCAGAAACGGCAAGTACACCGCCCAATGCCATGGCCAGCACGAAAACAGTTGGCACCAACCACAGCGCTTTTTTGTTGTCACCCTGGCTCAACTGCGCAGCCCAGATACCGACAGCCAGCATGGCAAGTGCATGGTCAGCCCCCAGTACCGGATGCGTAAAACCGGCTGCAAACCCGTTCACCGAACCTGCTCCGGTATGTGCAAGCGCCATGCCCGGCAGAGCCAGCAACATTGCAGATACTGACACCATTCCTTGTCGATTCATTTTCATCTTCTCTACTCCTTGTCCCGGATGTTGTCCGGCTTTAACTTAAAATCTTCGTACGGTTAGCTAACGTTCGTACTGTTAACTAACGTTCGTACTGTTAGCTAACATTCGTATTGGGAGCTAACAAATGCGTGGCAACTGATCCCCCACCAACATGTCTATCATCCGCTCACTGCCGAACAGGGTTTTCATGGTCACTCCCGGGCGCGAACCTGCAGCTTCCACGCGTCCAATAACACATGCCTGCTCAGCACCGGGCAATCGTCGCAATGCCGCGACCACCAGCTCAGCACACTCGCCCGGAATTACCGCCACAAACTTCCCTTCATTGGCAAGGTATAGCGGGTCTAGCCCTAGCAGTTCACACATGCCCCGAACTTCTGGCCTGACCGGAATGGCTTCCTGATTCAGCACGATTTTTACGCCGCTGCTTTCTGCAAATTCATTCAGCACGGTCGCTACGCCGCCCCGGGTTGCATCACGCATGCAGTGGATCTCCGGACTGTTACGGCGAAGGCATTCACTTCATCTGTCAGCGCCCGACAGTCTGATTCCAGAGCCACATCCAGCGCCAGATCCCCGCGGGCAGCGAGAATGGCCGCGCCGTGATCGCCCACCAGCCCGTTGACGATCACCACGTCACCGGGTTTGGCGGCATCCGCCCTGATATCCAGCCCGGCAGGAATCACTCCCACCCCACTGGTATTGATAAAAATTTTGTCTGCCGCCCCTTTGTGGACCACCTTGGTATCACCGGAGACAATGGCGACTCCCGCTTCGTCAGCCGCTTTTCTCATGCTGGCGAGGATGCGCCTCAGGGTGGACAGTGGCAGCCCTTCTTCCAGAATCAGGCCGCAGGTAAGGTAAAGTGGCGTTGCGCCGCCCATCACCAGATCATTGACCGTGCCGTTCACCGCAAGAGTGCCGATATCTCCGCCGGGGAATTCGATGGGGTCGACCACAAATGAATCTGTGGTCATCGCCAGCCGGTCACCCAGTTCAGTAAGGCCTGTCAGTGCTACCCGTGCCTGGTCTTCGAGCGGGTCAAGAATGGGGTTGCTGAATGCTGCTGTGATTTCCTTTTCCACCAGCTCACGCATGGCTTTCCCGCCACTGCCGTGGGCAAGGGTTATCAGCGCCTCTTCCGGCAGTCCGGTTTTGGTTGCGTGCTTTTGGATCATGACTGACCCTCCGCCCGTTTGCCGGTTTCCGGTTCAACAGCAGCTTGCGTTTCTCTGTCCGTGTTCGTCTCTTCAGTCGCTTGGATCTCTATTACGGCAATACGCCCCTGCTCTTTTTCGGGTACCCGGAACCCGTTGTTGTAATAAGCCGCGCAGGCCCCTTCCGAGGAGACCATCAGCGCCCCTAGCGGGGTTTGCGGGTTACAGGTTTTGCCATAGAGGCTGCACTGCCAGGGTTTAATCAGCCCTTTGATCACCTCGCCACACTGGCAGGCAACCGGGTCGTCGATCAGGTGGCGCACAAGGCCGAACTTGCGCTCAGCATCCCACCGGCATAGTCATCACGCATGCGCACACCGGCATCACCGATTTCCCCAAAGCCACGCAATTCGGTGACCGGGTAGGTTTCGTAAACTTCAGCCATTGCGGCAAGACCCGGATCATTGCCGGTGCTGGACACCACCCGGCGATACTGGTTTTCCACCTCGCAACGGCCTTCCGCTATCTGGGTAACCACCATCAACAGCGAATGGAGCACATCAAGGGGTTCGAAGCCGGTGATCACAATCGGCTTGCTGTGATCGCGGGCGATGAACTGGAACGGCTCCATGCCAATCACCATGCTGACATGACCGGGAGCCAGGAAGCCGTCGAGGTTCAGCCCCGGTTCGTTCAAGACCGCTTCGATGGTTGGCGCTGTGGTGATGTGGTTACAGAACAGGGAGAAATTGGTGACGCCTTCTCTGGCAGCCTGAAGGACAGTCATCGCGGTGCTCGGCATGGTGGTTTCAAAACCTAGCGCAAAGAAAACCACTTCCCTGTCCGGGTTGGCCTTTGCCAGCGCGAGCGCATCCAGGGGTGAATAGACCATCCGGATATCGCAGCCGGAAGCCTTGGCATCGAGAAGGCTTCCTTGTGAGCCGGGCACCCGCATAGCGTCACCGAAGGTGGTAAAAATCACCTCTGGGCGGCGGGCAATAGCAATGCAGTCATCCACCGTCCCATCGGCAGTACACAAACCGGGCAACCCGGGCCATGCACCATTTCAATACCATCCGGCAACAGGCTTTCAATCCCGTATTTGAACAGGGTGTGGGTATGGCCGCCGCAAAACTCCATCAGCTGGAGAGGGCGCATTTTCCCGCCGCCGGCCGGTTTTCTTTGCTGCTCGATTTTTCTGACCTGGGCTTCGATAGCCTCCACCACAGCGCGCGCCTTCTCCGGGTCGCGGAACTCATCGACATATTTCATCTCAGCGCCCTCCCTGTGCCGTCAGCCACACTGGCTTCCAGCGCATGCATTTCTTCCTGCAACTCACCAAGCTCTGCCAGCAGTGCCAGGGTTTTCATGGCTTCTTCTTCATCAATCCGGCTCATGGCAAACCCCACATGAACCAACACCCAGTCACCAATACAACCTTGAATGGGGTGCGCCTTGTCGACCACACAGGCGATGTTGACGGTACGCTTCACACCGGTGATGTCGACGGTCGCCATACAATTTTCTTCATCCGTGATTGCCACGATTTGTCCGGGGATACCCAGGCACATAGCTCCGCCTCCCTGAGGTTAATTCGATTGATTCAGCGTGCCCGGCTCAAGGCCATAGCGTTCGAGCTTGGCACGCAGTCCGACGCGGGACAGCCCCAGTTCCAGCGCTGCCTGACTTTTGTTCCAGCGGTGCCGGATAAGGGTTTCCTTGAGAATGCGTGCTTCGAGCATTTCCACCCGATTTTTCAGGTTGCCTTCCACATCTGAAAGCAGCTCGTCTTCCAGTTCACTGTCACCGCCACCTTTGAGCACACGGGAGGAAAGCAGGTTGGCTCCCAGCTCATCGCCGGTAGACATCACCAGCATCCGGCGCACTTCGTTTTCCAGCTCCCGCACATTGCCCGGCCAGTGGTATTCACACATGCAGGCCAGCGCTTCTTCACTGAACCCGTTTACCTGCTTGCCGTAGGCTTCCATCACCGATTTGAGGATGGCCTGAGCAATCACCGGGATATCCATTGCCCGGTCGCGCAGAGCCGGAAGGTGAACCGGCATGGCGGACAGTCGATAGAAAAGGTCTTCCCTGAACCGGCCTTTGCGCACTTCATCTTCCAGATTTCGGTTGGTCGCGGAGATCACCCGTACCGTGACCTTGCGGCTACGGTTGCTGCCCAGCGGCCGGATTTCCCCTTCCTGTAAAAAACGCAGCAGCTTGACCTGAAACTCCAGCGAGGTGTCGCCGATTTCATCCAGGAACACTGTCCCGCCATCTGCCTGTTCCAACAGGCCTACCCGTTCGGTATTAGCACCGGTAAACGCACCGCGTGCATGGCCGAAGAGTTCACTTTCCAGAAGCTGGACCGGCATGGCACCGCAGTTTTCCAGCACAAAGGGCTTGTCTGCCCGATGGCTGCTGTAGTGCAGCGCCCGGGTTATCAGCTCTTTCCCGGTGCCGGACTCCCCGGTCACCAGTACCGGAATGTCGTAAGGGGCAATCTGGCGAACCTGCTCGCAAATTCCTACCATGGGGCTGTCCGGGGCACAGACAATGTTGTCGAATCTGTGCCTGTCCTTCAGTTGCTCCCGCTTGCGACGAAGTTGCGTATCCATTGCCGGAACTGTGCGGCGAAGTTCCATGCTGAGCTGGGCGTTTTCCCGCTGAAGAGCCTGGAGCGCGCCGCATTTCTGAGCGTCAGAAGCAAGTGTTCCGGTTGCCAGGGTTTGGGAATGAACTGGTAGATCCCGGCATCGTTGATCCCTTTGATCAGATCCGCCGGATCGGTATAGGCAGAGATCATCAACCGGACCACATCCGGCCATCGGTGACGTACCCGGGCAAGAAACTCGCAACCGGACATATCCGGCATACGCTGGTCTGAAAGCACGACTTGCACCGGCATCTCAGACAGCACTTTTTCAGCATCGGCTACGTTGTCTGCCGTCAGTACAGTGAACTCTTCCTCCAGCGTCCGCCGCAGGGTCTGGAGGGAAAGGCGCTCATCATCCACCACCAGCACCAATGGCAGCAGGGTGCTTTCCTGTTCTGAGGATTCCTGATCCCGGAGCATCAGCCCGCGGCCTCCAGCTGGATTGCTATCGCATCCAGTTGCGTCTGCAGTTTGTCCCGCCGTGCTTCAAGGAGCATCCGGCGGTTATCTGAAAGCCAGGCAAACCATTCATCCATGCCCTCACCGGAGGTTGCCGAGACTTCCAGAATATCCGCATTGGGGTTCACGGCTTTGAGGTAATCCCGGCAGCGACCGAGATCAAAATTAAGGTGCGGCAGCAGATCAATCTTGTTGAGAAGCACCAAATCTGCCGCGGCAAACATATCCGGGTATTTGATTGGTTTGTCCTCACCTTCGGTGACCGACAGAATCGCCACTTTGTGCGCTTCACCCAAATCAAAGGCCGCGGGGCAAACCAGATTGCCGACATTTTCAATAAACAGGATCCCATAATCCGGTAGCACCAGTGAATCGAGGGCATGGCCGACCATATGGGCATCAAGGTGGCAGCCTTTGCCCGTGTTTACCTGCACCGCTTTGACACCGGTTGCCCGAATGCGCTCTGCATCGTTAGCGGTTTGCTGGTCTCCTTCAATCACTGCCACCGGCATGGCTTCTTTCAGGTAAGTCAGGGTTTCCGTCAGCAACGTGGTTTTGCCCGAACCGGGGCTGGAAACCAGATTCAGCACCAACTGGGATGATTGTGAAAATCGTGCACGGTTGGCGGCAGCATAACGGTCGTTTTTTCCGAGGATATCCTGCTCAATCTGCACCATCCGTGCCTGAGTCAGACCCGGTGCATGAGCACCAGCGGGGCCTTTCCCGTAGTGGTGGGTATCTTCGGCTGAATGAGTATGTTGGGTGTCGTGACTCCCCTCACCGGAATGGTGGTGATGGTGTTCCCCATGACTGTGCGCATGGCTTCCGTTTGCATTATGTCCATTAACGTCAAGCCCGGCGTCATGCTTATGTCCTTCAATCTTTACCTGGCCTTCGCCGCAACCACAAACTGTGCACATCACTCCACCTCCACTTCCTTGATTCGCATTTCATCACCCCCGGTCAGCATCAGCCCGGCACTGCCACATTCGGGGCACGTATCGTAGCGCGCTGTCATCGCGACAGTCTTTTCGCAATGCAGACACCAACCTGTCCAGGAAGTGAGTCGATTTCTAATGCCGCGCCCGCTGCCAACGTGCCGTTGGTGACGACATCAAAACAAAAGCGCATCGCATCGATTTCAACGCCGGCCAGCATTCCAATTTCCAGCCACACGGTTTTTACCCGGTTAAACTGTTGAGCCCCGGCTTCCTTTTCCAGTGTCTGAACGATGCTTTCGCAAAGCGACATCTCATGCATGCGTCTGTCATTCCTTTTCTTCTTCCTGCCTGAGAGTGTGTTTTCTATGGCTAACAGTCTGTTACAGCAAAGAGTGAGCCAATCTTCCGGTATATCGCTTATCCGGGATGCCACCCCTTAAATGACGCGGCACGCAAACACACATAAACAACAGCTGATAAACAAATTATTTACACAAGTGCGTTAATTTGGAAAGTTAATGACCATCTTATTAATTAGATCGGAAAGTAACTTTCCAAACCCATTACCAAAAGAGACAGCCAGTCGCCGCAGTCTTCCTGACCTAAATTGATTTACTTGAATGACTATTTATTTGGATATTTATAACTAATACGCTGGTATTCCAGTCATGATCTAAAAGCTCATAAAGGTGTACATGACTTCCGAAAATTAAATTAACCAACTGGAAAAAAAGAAAAAAACCACCTTGCCCACGAGAGGGCAGACAAGATGGAACTGGAAGTTGGGGTGGAACAGGTTTGGGGTCAGTACCGGCCGCGTCCGCCGGTTGCTATATAGTCGGCCAGTTCAGCCTGCTGCTGGCCGATAGCCGAAACGGTATGGTGAACCCGGCGCACCACGGCACGCATAAAATCAAAAACAACTTTCGGGTGGGTTTCGATAAGGGGCTCAATGTCATCGCGTTCAAAGCAGAGCACCGTGGCATCCCCCAAAGCCTGGACAGAAACAGTTCTCGGGTCACGGTCGATAAAACTCAACTCCCCTATCAGGTCACCCTGCTCAAGTACGTGCAGCAAACTGGTCTTGTCTGAGCCTTTATTTTCTTTACAAAACGCCAGGCGACCGGACATCACAATAAAGAAGCTGTTAGCCGTATCCCCTTCCCGGTAAAGGAAGTCACCGTTGGCGACCGCAATATCACGGGCTGCATGCTCAGCCAGTACCTGCGCACCGGATTCACCAATGTACTGACCGATCGGCGCATCCATTATCAGCCGGGCAATGGTTTCTACATTCGGTTTATTCATGGTCGTATCCTTCCAAACAAATTCTCTTTTAGAGGCTGGCCGCTTTTGCAGCAGGCGCAGCCGCGGTAATTCCTTTGCCGGTTATCCCATCCAGCGCAGTTTCCAGGTTTAACCTTGCACCGGCGGTCAGGCCCAGTTGCAATTCCCACTCATAACCCCTGACCGTCAGCAACCATACGTCCGGAAATGCGCTGTAGCACTGGTGGCACATCGCCACGATGGTCTGCACCGAGATGGCGTGGGAGGTAAAGCTGTCATCCAGCTTTGGCATCACCTTTTCCATGGCAAAACAGCCGGTTTGCTCTGCTTTTGTCGCATCCACAAACAGCACCCGGTTGTGCCGCCGGATAAGGTCAACGTCTTCAAAGAACAGCTGGTAATGGCGTATCAACGTTCCCGGGGCCAAACCCTGCTCCTCGACCGCATCCACAAATGCCCAACCAAGCCCGTCATCCTGACGGCCGATATTGCCGATGCCGTAGATCAGGTCAAAGCTGGCGAGGGACGGAAACTCATCGAAATTTTTCATCAATCTGTTTCCCGTCAGCATCAATCAGGGTGACTTGCAAAGGCATCTGCCCCATGGCGTGGGTGGCGCAACTTAAACAGGATCATAGGCCCGAATGCCGACCTCAATGGCATTCATCATGCCTTCGGTGATCTCCGGCCGGCCGGACACCCATTCCTGCGCGACTGCCTGTACTGTCCGGTTCATGGCTTTGTTGTTCTGGGTGGTAGAAACAATCAGGTTGGCATAGGTCATATTGCCCGCCTCGTCGGCCCGGTAGTGGTGAAGCAGTGTGCCCCTTGGGGCTTCCACCACGCCGACGCCTTCACCGGTCCAGGCACTTTTGTCCGGAGTAATGATGAGGTTGTTCCCCTGCAAATCCGGATCGTTTAACAGCGCTTTTATAAGCTCGGCAGAATGGAGGATCTCAATCGCCCGCGCCCAGTTGGTGTGCAGTGTCATGTTGTTGGCCTTGCCTGGGTGTAATCGTGGAAGCGTTCAAGGGCGGCCTGAGCCAATGGCGTTGAATACTTGCGGGTGACATTGAGCCGGGCCAGCGGGCCGACCCTGACCGACCCGGCCTCCCTGCCAAGTGCCTTGAGGTAGGGGAACTTCATGTAGCTCCACTCTTCCGTGGCCTCTGCAAAATGGTCGAGATAGTCGTGGTAGTCGGTTTCCAGCACGATGTCCTTGTTTTCATCGACTATACGCATCTTGCCGTGGTAGTAATCCACGTCGCCGTTTTCATCGACCAGGCACATATCCAGAGCCTTGGTAATGCCGAAGTTGTCTATCTCATCGCGGTATTTGTCGTGGTAATCGTAAAAAAGGTTGAGGGCGTCCTGGGCGTAGTCAATGACCTGATCGATGGAAAGCAGGTCATCACTGCCTTTCAGAAACCGGTCCCGTTGTTCGACGCTGAGGTTGTTGTTCACGCCTCCTGGTATCGAACTGATTCCGTGCATCCGCTTACCCAACACCGCCACAATCAGCTCCTGTCCCCAACGGCGAAGCTCGATGACCCGCTTGACTAAATCCGGGTTAGCTTCCGCCAGACCGATGATGTTGCGCTTCTCCGGTGCGGCCTCTATGCCGAATACCATTTCCGGGGCAATCAGGTAGAAATAGGCGGTAACGTGAGATTGCAGTTGCTGGGCATAGTGGCCAAGCCGGCGCATTTTCTCAGGGGTTGGCAGCATCTGAATCCCGTCTTTCAGCCCGACACCAACCACATCATCCAGCGCCTTGGCTCCGCACAGGTGGTGGCTGACAAAACAGATCCCGCAGATCCGCTGGAGCAACATGGGCGCTTCCCAGTAAGGGTGCCCCTGAATAAATCGCTCAAAACCACGGAATTCGACTACCTGGAGCCGGGCATCCGTCACCCGGTTGTCGGCATCGAGCTGCAATGTCACTTTTCCGTGCCCTTCAATCCGGGTAACCGGATCAATAACCAATGTTCTGCTCATGTTATGCCTCACTAAATCAGTCATACCGGTTAATCGAAGAAGGAAGGTCAACTTCCCGTCCGTTTATCAGGTCATCCAGCACCTTGAAGATGGCGTCCCCATCTGGCGGACAACCGGGGATGAAGTAATCCATCTTCACCACCTGGTGGGCGGGGTACACCTTGGTGGTGATGCGTGGGACATCAACATGGGGAATAACATTTTCCGACCCTGCCGGCCGGGTAGCAGAAGAGATGTAGGCTTCGTCCAGGCACTCGGTCAGGGAGACCTGGTTACGCATAGCAGGCACCCCGCCCCAAACGGCACAGGCACCCACAGAAATCAGGATGTCGCAGTTTTCCCGGAAATGTTCCAGGGTTTCGATGTTCTCATCATTGGCGACACCGCCTTCGACAAACCCCACCGTACAGCGATGAGGAATCCTTTTGACGTCCGTAATGGATGAACGGGTAATCGCAACTTTGTCCAGCAGGCCAACCAACCGGCTGTCCATATCCAGAAACGAGAGTGTGCATCCCCAGCAGCCGCAAAGGCCAATCATCGCGACCTGGATCTTGCTGTCACGAAGTGCCTTTGTTTCTTCATCCAGCGGGGTTCTCGGCAATTCGTGGGAATACACCACATTGCTCTCTCTGCCGTGAAAACCCTCGTCAGGTCTTAATGCATCCGTACTCATTTCACTTCCTCCCCCGCGTTTCCCTGCCCTTCTGCCAACGCGCGTTCACGCACGGTTTCAAGCTCAAATTTCCGCTCGCCGATAGGTGCATCAAAGCCAACCGCTTTTTTGAGGATGCAACCGACCGGGCAAAGCTCCATGGCTTCCTGTACCTGCTCGTCCCGCATTTTGTCAGCAAGGGCAATATCGATTTCGATACGGGCATGGGTGCCACGGTTATCAATGTTGAAAATCTTCTGGCCGGTTTCGTCGTCACGGACAAATTCCACGCAACGCTGACAGAAAATGCAACGATCACGCTCCAGCCAGATCTTTTGGGATCGGAAGTCGGTTTCGGTCACCGGGAAGCGGTATGGGAAGCGCGACACCATCATGCCCGTTTCATACCCCACCGCCTGAAGGTCGCAGCGCCCGCTTTTTTCGCAACTCGGGCAGTTGTGTTTGCCTTCCACAAACAGCATTTCCACCAGCGCCTTGCGAATATCAGTGGTTTCCGGCTCGTTCACTTCCACTGTCATGCCGTCCGTTACCGGCACGGTGCACGATGCAGCATTGTTGCCGTTAACCTTGCAGGTACAGACCCGGCAGGTTCCCAGACACGGCTTGCCTCGCTGATAACAAAGCGTCGGGATATACACGCCGTTGTCATGGGCGACATCCACCAGCATCTGGCCAGCTTCTGCGGTCACTTCCTTGCCGTCGATTGTCAGTTTGACCGTCATTTCGATACCTCCTGCATCCTTGCTTTTTCCGGGGTGGGTTCAGGCAACAGTGTCTGGCTGGCAACCGCGAACCCTTCCATTGCGGCATTGAGGTCGAACGATGCCAGCAGCGGACCTTCCTGTGTCACCAGTTTGGACTGATACTCTTCCGGGAAACTCTCAAGGGTGGTCAGAATAGGTTTCGGAGAGGTAGTGCCAAGCCCGCAGCGACTCGCACCGCGAACGATTTTGGCCCAGTTGCGAATTTCCTCGAGATCCTGCTCCACGGCACGTCCACCGATAATCAGGTTGATTTTGTTATAGAGCTCAACGTTACCTGCCCGGCAAGGCACGCAAATACCGCAGGACTCCTCGACAAAAAAGTGCATAAAGTCACGGACGATACCCAGCAAATCCCTTTGTTGGTTGAACACCATCAGTGACCCGTTACAGGAGAGGTCGTTGTAGGAGAAACGCCGGCCACCGTCTTTGGCAACGGAAACGCATTCGCCGGAAGGGCCGCTGACCTGCACCGCCCTCGGGTCACGCGCCCCGACCTTGCCCAGCACTTCATTGAGGGTGGTCCCCCACTCAATTTCATAGATACCGGGAAGGTCAACATCACCGGAAACACTCAGCAGCCGGGTACCGGAAGAACTGTTAGTGCCCATCGCTTCATACCAGCGGGCACCTTTTTCCATAATCCGGGTGACGGTGGCAAAGGTCTCAACATTGTTGACGGCAGTAGGCTTGCGAAGGTATCCCTGTTGGACCGGAAACGGCGGCTTCACTCTTGGTGTGCCCCGTTTCCCTTCGCACGACTCAATCAGCGCGGATTCATCCCCGCAAATGTACGCGCCGGCTCCCAGCTGGATACGGATATCAAAGTCGAACCCTTCTCGGCCACCGATGCGCTCACCAAGCAGGTTGCGGTCGCGAAGTGATGCCAGTGTCGCTTCAAGGTAGTCCAGCAGGTAGGCGTATTCCGAGCGCAGGTAAATGATCCCTTCCTGCGCACCAATGGCGTAACCGGCTACAGTCATTCCTGTGAACACCTGCTCCGGGCACCGGGTGAGGATCACCCTGTCTTTAAAGGTGCCCGGCTCCCCTTCATCTGCGTTGCAGATTACGTATTTGGTTTCCTCCGGCGCGGCGCGGCAAAGCTTCCATTTCAACCCGGCAGAGAACCCGGCGCCGCCCCGTCCACGCAATTTCGACACACTGGTCGCGTCAATCACCTCCTCCGGGTGCCGGGCAACGATGTCGGCAACAATGGCTGACGGATCTGTCGGCTCACTGAAAAACACCGCACCAGCCTGACGGATATTGGACTCTACCAGCGCATCAACGTATTCCACATGACTGCTTGCGTGCCCTGCCGGGTCAGCAATCTCACGCGGCGACACGCCGGCCTTGAGTGCGGTAACAATGCTTTCTACCTTTTCTGCGGTCAGGTGGGTAAAAGGCACATCATCCACCAACATCGCCGGCTCTTGATCTGACAGGCCAATACAATGGGTATCGAAAAGGCCAATCTGTCCATCCGTGCTGACTTCCCCAAACTGGCATCCTACCGAGCTTCGAGAGCCTGCCGCACGTCGTCATAGCCCCGCATTCGGGCAATAACCGTATCGGCCAGATAGATTTTGTGTTTGCCCGCCGGTTTGTCATGGAAGAAGTGGTAGAAAGAAAGGGTTTCACGCACATCCAGTGGCGAAAGGTTTAATCCGTCAGCAAGCTGCTGAACGGCCGATCCGGGGATAAAGCCATAGGCTCGCTGCACCGCCCAAAGCATATCAATCAGCCGCTCCCTGCGGTGACCATGCTGTGCCAATATCGCCTCTACGTCATTGCTCATTGATCACTCCTTGTACCTGAGCCCGGCAGCAAAACTGCGCTTCCAGCCGGGGTGGGCAGTTTCCAGGGTGCAGGAAACCTGCCCTGAGTTCGGTTAAACCCGGGAATCTTTGATTTGTTTTCTCTCGGTCAGGTTGTTCTGGCCGGTTTTTATTTCGCGCTTAACGGTAGGAAGTGTTGTCGGGCTGTCGAAACAAGCAGCCACTTTTTATTTTTTGTCATCGTTGGTTTGCTATTAAGAGGCTTTGCAAACAGAGTGCCAATTCGAATAATTAAGTTAACGTCATTTATTTCAATAAGTTAACTTCAGTTAGGTTTTCAAGCAGGAGAATACATAGATAAAGGCATGTCGCTTTTCAGCGTAAATGGATAGCAGGTTTCCACCCGGGTAAGCCCAAACCCCCGACAGGGTAAAATACGGATCAGTGATAATGCCCACCCCGTCCGGATAACATCGTGGCAAAGATGAAATTCGCCTTACAGTGAAATACATTTTATTAGACAATACTCACTTCACTATGCTGGTATTCCAGTCATGATCCAAAAGCTATTAAAGCTGTACAACACTGATGGAATAGTCAGATTTTTTATTTTAATTCAGGAAATTAAGACCAATAAGAAGTGTACAGCCTGTGGTGAACATTCCTTTAAGAAGCAGTTCATTCAACGGTGAGCGTCCACCCACTGAAGCCATTGCTGTTGGAGGCTGGATGAAACGGCAGCGACCACGGAGCGGGGTTCAAGTGTCACGTTTTCAGGTGGGATTTCTTCAAGGCGGTTTTCACTTCCTCCGGCACAGGTAAGGATCAGTTGACCTGCCGCATAATCCCAAAGCATCTGTTTGCCATGGAGGTAAAGGTGGCAGCGCCCGGCAGCGACCCAGCACCAGTCCAGAGCACTGGCGCCAAAACTGCGCTGGGAGCGGTAAGGCGGCATAGAGGCCAGGGAACCGGAGAGCGTAACGGGAAGGCGTTTTAAATCAATCAGCCCATGCAGTCAGCCAGCACACCCGGGGCATCCCGTTCACTTTGCAGAAGCTGGTTATTAAGGGTTGCCGGGCCGTTTTCACAGGCAAAAAAACATTCGTCCCGGTTCGGGTCATACACCATCCCCATTACCACACGACCATCAGCAACCAGCGCCAGCGACGTGCAGAAATAAGGGATACCGGCAGCAAAATTACTGGTGCCGTCGATAGGGTCCAGAACCCAGACAGCCTTGTCGCACGCAGAGAGCAATGCTTGTTGTTCTTTCCTCGGAAGCTCCTCTCCCAGAACGGGAATCGAAGGCCAGCTCGCATGCAGGGACTCAATCAGTGCGTCTTGCATTTGGGTGTCAGCATCGGTAATCAGGGACATGTCCGGCTTCTTCCGGACACCGCCATTCTCACCGCTGAATTTGCCAAAACAGGGCAGGACTATTTCCTGGTTAAGCACCTGTATACGGCCCAGCAAAGTCTGCCTTACCGCTTCAACCGGCAAGCCCAGCAAGCGGGTCAGTGCTGCCGAGGCAATATTCTGTGGTTTTTCTGTCTTCTCCATCTTTAAGCGCTCCGTGCTTTATTCAGACAGCAGATGCCCTCCGGGTGTCATGTCAGCCCGGCAACCCGCATTAATCTTGGGGACAAAACGGGTGGAGGTTCTGTCCAGCCTTCGCAATGAAGCGCAGGCACCAGCATATCAGGCACCACTGACAGGGAATCGATCACCGTATCCGGGTTGGCACTGCCAATGTCCACGCCGTAGTTATAGCCATAAGACACCGCCACAATGCGGCAACCGGCTGCGCGGGCGGCACGTACATCATTGACCGAGTCCCCCACCATCACCATCCGGCGGATATTGACCCGCATTCGCTCCGCAGCCTCAATCAGTCCGTCAGGGAAAGGCTTGGCTCTGATTACCGAATCACGGCCCATCACCTGTGAGAAATAGTGCCGCACGCCCAACCCTTCCAGCACTTCATTTGCCTGGGCGGTCTGTTTGTTGGTCACGCAGGCCAGGGCATTGCCCATGTCGTGCAGGCGAGCCAGGCAGGATTCCGCGCCGGGGTAGAGCTTGGTCGCCTTGTGTTTGCGGTTTTGGTACGCCTTGGTGAACAAGGGGTTGGCCCGGTTGAATACGCGCTCGGGCACCCTGCCGTCAAGGTGGCGGGTCAAAACCCGGTGTATCAGGCAGTCGGTGCCGTCACCGACCCAGTCCCGCACATCCTCGATTCCGCCGAAAGGCAGCCCGAGTTCGATCATCATTTCCTCTGCTGCAAACCCCAGGTCGGCAGCGGTGTCAGCCAGTGTGCCATCGAGGTCAAAGCACACAGCCTGAATGTTGTTCAGCCTGAGCATAGGTTTCACTCCCTGAAATAGTCGGATGGCGCTTTGGTATGCGCTCGATTATTGGCAATACGGCTTTACGTCAGTGACTGCACAGATCCGGCAAAGAACCCGGTAAGAGGTGAATGGGAAAGCCCACTAACCTAAAGATAGCAGAGGCAAGCAGCGCAACAGGTGCGTACATGCCCGTCAAATCGAGCTTTCTCCAGATATTCCACCAAGGCCCCGGCAATCTTGCTGAGCGATCAGTCAGTTGCCGGGGCGCGACTTTTTTCCGCGAATGTGAACTTTTTCGTGTTCAGCTCGCCTGGCGGTGTGGAGGCATGTCCCCCTCCCGTTCCTTGTCCATCTCGAGGTGGTAACGGGTGACACGTTCGACCTCTTCCCTCGCGCCCAATATCACCGGAATTCGTTGGTGTAACTTCCCGGGCTGCACAGAGAGAAGCCGCTCCCGTCCGGTGGTGGCTGCCCCTCCGGCCTGTTCGATAATAAAGCTCATCGGGTTGGCTTCATAAAGCTGGCGAAGCCGGCCTTCGCGGACATTTTCCCGGCTGTCACAGGGGTAGAGAAAAATCCCGCCTCGCATCAAAATCCGGTGCACTTCCGCGACCATAGAGGCCACCCATCGGGTATTGAAATCCCGGCCGCGCGGGCCATCTTTCCCCGCCACCACTTCGTCGATATAGCGTTTTACCGCCGGTTCCCAGTGACGTTGGTTGGACATATTGATGGCAAACTCGCTGGTTTTTTCGGGGATCGTCAGCTTGGGGTGGGTCAGGATAAATTCGCCGATATCCTGATCCAGGGTGAAACCGTTCACCCCCTGCCCCGACGTCAGTACCAGGTTGGTGGCCGGGCCATAGAGTACATACCCGGCGCAGACCTGCCGGGTGCCCGGCTGGAGGAAGTCATCTTCCGTTGGCTCACTGACACCGTCGGGACAACGGAGAATCGAAAAAATGGTTCCAATGGACACGTTCACTTCGGTGTTTGAAGAGCCATCGAGCGGGTCGAACACCAGCAGGTACTTCCTTCGGGTAGCGGTTGGGAATCGGGTAAACCTCTTCCATTTCCTCTGACGCCATTCCTGCCAGGTGCCCGGACCACTCCAGTGCCTTAATCATCACTTCATTGGAGATGATATCGAGCTTCTTCTGGGTTTCCCCCTGTACGTTTTCACTCTCGGCACTGCCCAGCACGTTGATAAGCTGGCCGCGGTTAACGTCATCTGAAATCTCTTTACAGGCAGTGACAATGGCGCTCAGCAGCAGGGTAAATTCCCCGGTTGACTCCGGGATCCGGCGCTGCTCTTCAATGATAAATCGCGTAAATGTGGTTCCTTTTCTCATGCCGGCCTCCTTACACTACAGCTTCGCGCTTGGCAAAACGGTCGTGGGTAGTGGCAACACTCACCCTGTTTGAACCGTTGTACACCAGCTCTTCAATCATCGGCTGCATGATAAGCTCCATCGCCAGCCCCATTTTGCCGCCCGGAACCACGATGTTGTTCCTGCGGGACATAAAGGAGCCGTGGATCATATTGAGCAGGTACTGGAAATCGACACCGGTTTTTTTCGGGTCGCGGAAACGTATCACCACCATGCTCTCATCCAACGTCGGGATATCCCGGGCAATAAACGGGTTGGACGTATCCACCATCGGCACCCGCTGGAAATTCACGTCTGTCAGCGAAAACTGCGGAGTAATGTAATGCACGTAATCGTACATCCGGCGCAGGATAGTGTCGGTCACCGCCTCCCGGCTGTAGCCTCGCACGTTGGTGTCCCGGTGGATTTTCTGGATCCACT
Organism: Photobacterium sp. JCM 19050; assembly: GCA_001310455.1. GTDB lineage: Bacteria > Pseudomonadota > Gammaproteobacteria > Enterobacterales > Vibrionaceae > Parasalinivibrio. The sequence goes on along the minus strand of BAXG01000015.1, from coordinate 39,572 downwards.
CGAGGTTCACAATCGGTACCACACCGATCAGCAGGTCAACATAGCGGGCAACGTTGTTTTTCTCCGTCACCACGCCACCGTGAAGGCCTTCATAGAAAAGGAGGTCTGAGCCTTCGGGAATCGGGATCCACGGTGTGAAGGTTCCCGGCTTCTGATTGTGCTGGGCTGCTTCTTCTTCGTTGTGGATGTAATAACGGCGCATGGCCGTGCCGGATTCGGCGTAGGCTTTGAAGGTCTTTTCCAGCTCGTCGAAATCATTCCCTTCCGGGCCGAAGTGGCTGAGGCTTTTGCCTTTTTCTTGCGCGCGCTTCAGACGCTCACGCATTTCCACCCGGTCATAACGGTGGTAGCTGTCACCCTCAAGGATGGCGGCATTAAACTGGTTACGGCGGAAAATCTGCTCCATGGCATTTTTAACGGTAGAGGTTCCGGCACCTGATGAGCCGGTAACCGCTACAATAGGATGCTTCACTGACATAATTTTTCTCCTCTGGTTTTGCATTGAAAGCTTTCAGCGCACTGAAGGCGCAAGCGTGCCGCTGGCATAACGGGATGCCATGGCTTCAAGGCTAACCGGGGTAATTTTCGAGGCCATGCCTGCACATCCGAAGGCCTCATAACGTTCCTGACAAAGGGTCTGCATGGCAATGGTGGCCGCAGAAAGGAATTTGCGCGGGTCGAAGTTAGACGGGTTTTCCGCCAGGAAACGGCGCACTGCACCGGTACTCGCCATCCGCAGGTCGGTATCAATATTGACCTTGCGCACACCGTGCTTGATGCCTTCAACAATTTCTTCAACCGGCACGCCATAGGTCTCGCCCATATCGCCGCCGTAATCATTGATGACCGACAGCCAGTCCTGCGGCACCGAAGACGAACCGTGCATTACCAGGTGGGTATCCGGGATACGGGCATGAATTTCCTTGATACGGTCAATGGCGAGAATGTCCCCCGTCGGCGGGCGGGTAAATTTATATGCTCCGTGGCTGGTCCCGATGGCAATGGCCAGCGCATCCACCCCGGTTGCTCGAACAAAATCCGCCGCTTCTTCCGGGTCGGTCAGCAACTGGTCATGGCTCAGCACCCCTTCTGCTCCGGAGCCGTCTTCCTCCCCGGCTGTACCGGTTTCCAGTGAGCCCAGACAACCAAGCTCCCCTTCCACCGATACCCCGCCGGCGTGGGACATCTCCACCACCCGGCGGGTTACGTCACAGTTGTACTCATAACTTGCCGGGGTTTTCATATCTTCCATCAGCGAGCCGTCCATCATCACCGAGGTGAACCCCTGCTGGATCGATTGCAGGCAAATCCCCGGTGACGCGCCGTGATCCTGGTGTACGACCACCGGGATGGTCGGCCACTCTTCCACAGAGGCGAGCATCAGGTGACGCAGAAACGACGCGCCGGCGTAACTGCGTGCACCGGCAGATGCCTGCAGGATAACCGGGCTGTCGCAGGCCGCAGCCGCCCGCATAATGGCATGAACCTGCTCCATGTTATTTACGTTGAAAGCCGGGACGCCGTAGCTGTGCTCCGCGGCATGGTCGAGCAGTTGCCGAAGGCTGATAAGTGCCATAAATCTCTCCTTGTAATCGGACTATTCGTTAATTCCTGAATGCATGGTCAGGCCTGCCTGTTAGTTCTGTTCACTCAGGCAAGATGCGCCACTGAGATCAGTTTTTCTGTCGTCAGGCCAAAGTGTTCAAAGAGGCGGGAGGCCGGGGCTGATTCACCGAAACTGTCGATGCCGATTACCCGGCCACTGCAGCCCACATACTTGTGCCAGCCGAGGGTGGACCCGGCTTCCACGGCGATACGGCAGGGAACTTCCGGCGGAAGAACGGCATCCCGGTAGTGCTGCGGCTGTTTATCGAATTCAGATGTACAAGGCATGGACACCACCCTTGCGCCAACACCCTGTCGGTTCAGCATCAGTGCCGCTTCCATGGCAATAGCGACTTCGGAGCCGGTGGCAATCAGGATGATGTCCGGCTGGGCCCCGTAGCGACCCTCGTGCTCACGAAGGACATAGCCCCCGCGCTCGATAAGGGTGAGCTGGTCGGCCCGGCGCAACTGGTGGGGCAGCTTCTGACGTGAAAACACCAGAACATGCGGGCCGGTTTTGTCTTCAATCGCCCGCTTCCAGGCAACGGCACTTTCCACGGCATCACAAGGGCGCCAGAGGGTCACTCCCGGCATGGCACGCAGGCTGACAAGATGCTCGACCGGCTGGTGGGTCGGGCCGTCTTCACCCAGGCCAATGGAGTCATGGGTGTAAACATAGATGGCGTGGATATGGGAAAGCGCCGCCACCCGGATGGCGTTGCGGGCATAGTCAGAGAACACCAGGAAGGTGCCGCCGAAGGGGATAAAACCGCCATGCAGGGCAATCCCGTTCATCACCGCGCTCATGCCAAATTCACGCACCCCGTAGCGCATGTAATTTCCGTTCGGCTGGTCGGGCTCGATGTCCCACGCGCCTTCCCAAAAAGTGTTGTTGGACGGGCTGAGATCGGCCGATCCTCCCAGCATTTCCGGCAGCGTGGGGGCCAGTGAATTGAGCGACTGCTGGGAAGCCTGCCGGGAGGCGATGCTCTGGCTGCGAAGCGCCACCGTCTTGACATGGCTCTCTGCCTGCTCATTCCAGTTTTTCGGCAGTTTGCCCTCCATACGGCGGGTAAACTCCTCAGCCAATTCCGGGTAAGCCTGCGAGTAAGCAGCAAACCTGCGGTTCCACAAGGCTTCTCTCATTACCCCTTGTTCCCGGCTGTCCCAAAGCGACTGGACAGCTTCAGGAATATCGAATGGCCCGTAAGGCCAATCGAGGGCTTTGCGGGTTTCGCGAATTTCTTCTTCACCCAGCGGAGCGCCATGCACATTGTGCTGCCGGCTTTGTTTGGCGAGCCCTTACCTATCACCGTCTTGCAGCAGATAAGGGTCGGCTTGTCCGACTCGCGCTGAGCATCCAGGATGGCATCGCGCACAGCAACCGGGTCATGGCCGTCCACATCCGCAATAACATGCCATCCGTATGCCCGAAAACGGCCCGGCGTGTCATCGGTAAACCACCCTTCCACCTCGCCATCAATAGAGATGCCGTTGTCATCATAAAATGCCACCAGCTTGCCCAGTTTATGGGTACCGGCAAGTGAGCATGCTTCGTGGGAAATCCCTTCCATCAGGCAGCCGTCACCCAAAAATACATAGGTGTAGTGATCCACAATGTTGTGGTCATCCCGGTTGAACTGGGCGCCCAGGGTTTTCTCTGCAATTGCCATCCCCACCGCATTGGCCAGCCCCTGCCCAAGCGGGCCGGTGGTGGTTTCTACTCCCGGCGTCATGCCCACTTCCGGGTGGCCGGGGGTTTTGCTGCCAAGCTGTCGGAACTGCAAAAGCTCTTTCATCGGCAGGTCATAACCGGTGAGGTGAAGCAGGGAATACAGCAATGCAGAACCGTGGCCGTTGGACAGCACAAAGCGATCGCGGTTGACCCAGCCGGGGTTGGCCGGGTTGTGGCTCAGGAAGTCGCGCCACAGCACTTCTGCAATATCCGCCATACCCATAGGGGCGCCAGGGTGCCCGGAGTTGGCCGCCTGAATCATATCAACAGACAGCATCCGGACCGCATTGGCGCAGCGCAGACGTTCACTCTGATTTTCTGAGATCGCGGCCTTTTCTGGTAAATGCTCACGCTGTGGCAGATGTTCACCCGGCGCCGAATCCGGCGTCCTTTCCAGAGCTGAACTCTGTTCCTGAATCTGGCTCATAATTAATTCCTTTTTGCTGAAATTCCTGCGTCCCGGCTAAAGCCATATCTTCACAGCGACAAAGGCAATAAAAGCGAAGAAGGCAATAAAAGCGAAAAAAGCGGGCACGAACGATTGATTTCACGGTAAAGGGAATTAATTAAGCGCTCCAATCAGGAATAATCGACACCATAATAAATAAAACTTATGTCGACATTTAAAAACGCATATTTTTAATAAATAACAGCCAGTTAAAATAAATCACATAAGTTATCACCAGGTAATAACCACAATCTCATTATGGTTAGCGGAGCCTTTAAAAATCATTAACTTAAAAACAAACAACAAATTTAATTATGGTTTTTGCACACAAACAAAATATTTTCTTATGCTGACATAAAAACTTCCAATTTCACTTATTGACTCCAGCCAATAAAACTATCCCTATGCCAACGACAGGATGGCGAATATTTAAAAATGAATCTCACCTCTCCAGATATAAGGATATGGTTATGGCTAAAAGTTACCAGGCAGGTGTAAAGGAATACCGGGAAACCTATTGGATGCCCGAATATGTTCCGGTAGATACAGATATTTTGGCCTGCTTCAAAATCGAACCCCAACCCGGCGTGCCACGAGAAGAAGCGGCAGCCGCAGTAGCAGCTGAATCGTCAACCGGTACCTGGACCACAGTCTGGACGGATTTACTGACAGACCTCGATTACTACAAAGGCCGGGCGTACGCCATTGAAGATGTACCCGGTGATGACACGTCGTTTTATGCCTTCGTCGCTTATCCTATCGACCTGTTTGAAGAAGGGTCTGTGGTAAACGTGCTGACCTCCCTGGTCGGTAACGTGTTTGGCTTTAAAGCATTCGTGGCCTGCGTCTTGAAGATGTGCGCTTCCCGATTGCTACGTAAAAACCTGTGGTGGGCCACCGAATGGCATCCAGGTTGAACGTGACCTGCTCAATAAATATGGCCGTGCGCTGCTGGGCTGTACCATCAAGCCTAAACTTGGCCTGTCTGCCAAAAACTATGGCCGAGCCTGTTATGAAGGGCTGCGTGGTGGCCTGGATTTCACCAAGGATGATGAAAACGTCAACTCGCAGCCATTTATGCGCTGGCGTGACCGTTTCGGATATGTCGCTGAGGGCGTTCACCGCGCAGAGCGCGAAACCGGGGAGCGTAAAGGGCACTACCTCAACGTAACTGCCCCGACGCCGGAAGAGATGTACCGCCGCGCCGAGTATGCCAAAGAGCTCGACATGCCAATTATCATGCATGACTTCTTTACCGCAGGCTTTACCGCTAACACCGGTCTTGCCAACTGGTGTCGCGACAACGGCATCCTGCTTCACATCCACCGCGCCATGCACGCCGTGGTCGACCGCAACCCGCGCCACGGTATCCACTTCCGGGTGCTGACCAAGTGCCTGCGCCTGTCCGGCGGTGACCACCTCCACTCCGGTACCGTGGTCGGCAAGCTCGAAGGTGACCGTGACGCCACCCTCGGCTGGATCGACATCATGCGTGACCGCGTGATCAAGGAAGACCGCAGCCGTGGCATCTTCTTTGACCAGGACTTCGGTTCCATGCCCGGTGTCTTGCCTGTGGCCTCCGGCGGGATCCATGTCTGGCACATGCCGGCACTGGTTTCCATCTTCGGTGATGACGCTGTGTTCCAGTTCGGTGGTGGTACGTTGGGTCACCCCTGGGGCAACGCAGCCGGTGCAGCCGCAAACCGCGTGGCACTGGAAGCCTGTACCCTTGCACGAAACGAGGGCCGGGATCTGGAGCGCGAAGGCAAGGACATCCTCACTGCCGCCGCCAAGCACAGCCCTGAACTGAAAGCGGCAATGGAAACCTGGAAAGAGATCAAGTTCGAGTTCGACACCGTCGACAAACTGGACGTCGCCCACGCCTAAGCGGGAGCCCTCTGACGGAAGGCAATGGGCCGCCCGTCGCCTTCCCAACGCGAACAAGGAGCAAAGATTATGAGTGAAGTGATGGATTACCCGTCGCGGCTGACGGATGCACACAGCCGCAAGTTTGAAACCTTTTCGTACCTGCCACGCCTGACTGCCGAACAGATCCGCCGTCAGGTGGAATTTATCGTCAGCAAAGGCTGGAACCCGGCTATCGAGCACACCGAGCCGGAAGAAGCGAGCGGCGCTTACTGGTACATGTGGAAGCTGCCAATGTTTGGTGAAACCAATGTTGACACCATTCTGAACGAGGCCCAGCTCTGCCATAACCAGAACCCGAACCACCACGTTCGGTTGATTGGCTATGACAACTTCAAGCAGAGCCAGGGTGCCGCCATGGTGATCTACCGCGCACCAGGTTTCGAATAACCCCGGCTTTACAAGCCCCGCTTGGAACAGTCTCCATTTGAGCAGTCCACAACGGACTCTGTTTTAAGGCTTAACACGGTAGGGCCTTTTGGCCGGAGAATGTATACGGACCCTCCGCATTCACCCGGCCTTTTTTCTTTCGCCCGGTTGCTACGGCAGCCGGGCAGCGACACTGTATGCCGGTAAGGCTAAGGAGAGCAGCGATGACACAGGCAATCAAAGCGGTCCCCCCGCACAGCCAGTACATAATCGACGACGAGCCCTATTACCAGGAAACCGGCGATGAAATTGCCCTTTACCAGGCAGCATACGATGCCCGGATCCCTATGATGCTCAAAGGACCAACCGGCTGCGGTAAAACCCGGTTTGTCGAGCACATGGCCTGGAAACTGAAACGACCACTTATCACCATTTCCTGCCACGAAGACATGACAGCGTCAGACCTTATCGGCCGATACCTGCTGGATGCAGACGGCACATACTGGCAGGACGGTCCGCTGACAACCGCCGCAAGAATTGGGGCCGTTTGTTACCTTGATGAAGTGGTGGAAGCGCGCCAGGACACAACGGTTGCCATCCACTCACTGACGGATTACCGCCGCACACTGGCGCTGGAAAAAAAAGGGGAACTGGTAAACGCTCACCCCGACTTTCAGTTAGTGATTTCCTATAACCCGGGTTACCAGACCCTGATGAAAGATCTCAAAACCTCTACCAAGCAGCGTTTCGCAGCACTGGAGTTTACCTACCCGGAAAAAGAGACCGAAATTGCCATCGTCTGCCATGAATCCGGTATTGATGAAGAGACCGCTGAGCGCCTTATCCAGATTGCTACCCACGCCAGAAACCTTGTAGGGCATGGCCTCAGCGAAGGGATCTCCACCCGCTTGCTGGTCTACACCGGCCAGTTGATCGCCAAGGGCATCCCGGCAGTGGCTGCCTGCCACATGGCACTGGTGCGCCCGCTCAGCGATGACCCGGATATCCGCGACACCCTGGACGCTACCGTACAGGGCTGTTTTTGATTTTAGGAGGCAGCGGCTATGGCAACCCCACACCAGAAACAGGCGTTCATTTCCCTGAAAGAGGCCCTGCTTGGTCCGGGCTGGCAGCAGGGAAATACATCATCCGATACACTTGATGCCAGTTTTAACGAGGCCGCCGCGGTGATGGACAGCGATGGCCTCAACGTATATCTCTATATCTCCCAGGTGCTTGTAGACAACGACCGCAGCACCAAGCTGGTGATTGCCTTTTTGCAGACCATGCCCCAGGTGGTTCGCCACAGCGACATGTCGGTTATGGCCAGTACCTACGAAACCCTCAATGCCCTGACAGCATGGCTCGGGACTGAGCGGATTATCCAGATGGTGGAAATTTTGCCGACGGTGGCAAGCCGTGTTGGCTCTGCCGACGGAGTAAAACGCTACCTTAAACTGGTTGAAGAACTCGCCGCCCTTGCCCCGACCAGCCTCAGACTGCTGTTTACCCATACCGGCAGCCTGCTTGCCCGGCTGCCCATAAACGGTCTTCGACAGTGGGCGCTTTGGGGAGCACGCACCCATACTCACCAGCCGACAGCGCTCGCTGCCTACTTCTCCCTGAACGCAGCAGACAGCCAAGCCATCCTCCAGCGCCAGCGCCGTGGAACCCTGTTTGCCGATGTGCAAAGGCAACTGAACTTTTTCCTCCGCGCCCTGTGGGGGGCGGATTTTTTTATGCGCCCGGTCAGCGTCTCGCTGGAAGACGACACAAGCGATGAGAATAAGGCTGGGCAATTGCTCCGGCCAACCATCAACAACGGCGTTATCCAACTGCCCGATGCGATGGATGACTACCCGGCAGGCGACGCCTCCCGGATGGTAAAGCGAAACTGGGCGGCAAGATGCTTTACCGCGCCGCAGCCGCCCATTGCGCCGCTCACCTTCGCTATTCACGTCCGTGGCGGAAAACCGATTACACCCCCTTGCAGCAAATCTGTATCGGCTGGTTGAGGATGCCCGCATTGAGGCTCTCGCCATCCGGGACTTCCCTGGTTTGCTGCCGCTTTGGCTGCCGTTTCATGAAACCAAAGCAGAAAACCTTTGCATCACTCACTCTGTCCTCACCTTCCTTGAGCGTGTGGCGCTTTGCCTGTTAAATCCGGCTTGCGCCGACTGTCACCCGGTTATTCAAAAAGCCTGCGACAAATTCGCCCATCTGATGACCAAAAAAGACAGCAACTCACAACACCGCTGCACAGAATCCCTGGGAATCTGGCTGGCTCGGGAGATTACCGGACTTACCGATCTGCCCCGTGCCAGCCAACTCACCCATCTCGATATTCCCTACCGTGATGACAATGCCGCCCTTTGGCATGATGGTGAGCTGGAATCCGAGGAATGGCACCTTCGCAGCATGCCGCAGGTAAAACGTACCGTCAGCGTCATGGAGATGGTGAACGAAATTGATTGTGAGCTGGCAGACGACAATGCTCAGGAGGTCTGGATACTGGAGTCCGAGTTCTTCCGCGATGGCGACCCGGAAGACGTCAGCATGAACCAGCTTGAAGGCAAAGTGCAGGTTTCCCCCCCATTCCACTACCCGGAGTGGGATTACCGAGCCGGTTTTCAGCGGCCGTCCTGGGTAACACTGACCGAGCATTCAACACCGAGCGGAAAGGCATCAGACATTGATGCCATACTCACCCGAAGACAACCCCTTGTCCGTCGTCTGCAGGCCATGGTGGAAGCCCTGCAACCAAAAGGCCTGACCCGGCTTCGCAGGCAATACGAAGGTGACGGGCTGGATCTCGATGCCGCCATCGAAGCAATGAAAGAGCTGCGCCGGGGCTCCCTGCCGGAAATGAACATCGACCAGCGGCTAAAACGCCACAAACGCGACTTGGCAGTACTGGTATTGCTCGATCTTTCCCAGTCAACCCTTGACCGGGTGCCGGACGATGGTGAGAACCGGACCATTCTGGATATGGCCCGGGAGGCGGCAGTGATGCTGGCTGGCGCCATTGACGGGATTGGCGATCCTTTTGCCATCCACGGTTTTGCCTCCAACGGCCGCAGTGACGTGCAATACTTCCGGTACAAGGATTTTGATGACGAGTACGACGACAAGGTCAAAGCAAAACTCGCCGGGATGAAAGGCGGCCTGTCTACCCGGATGGGGGCGGCACTCCGTCATGCCAAGACCTACCTGGCATGCCAGCCGCAACGCAAAAAACTTTTGCTGCTGGTCAGCGACGGGGAGCCGGCAGACATTGACGTGCGGGATCCCCTTTACCTGCAAGCCGACACACGCAACGCTGCCGATGAGCTGCAAAGCCTGGTATTATCCCCTTCTGCCTCACCATCGATCCCGAGGCAGATAACTATGTAAGTCAGGTGTTTGGCAAAGGCCACTACACGGTTTTAGACAAGATGACCAAGCTGCCTGAGACCCTTCCCGCCCTGTTTGCTTCACTGACAAAACAAGCCTGTTGAGATGTAAAAAAGCGAAAAGGCGGTGACCGGGCAATGGTCACCGCCTTTCCATTTCTGCCTGGTAACGCCCTCAATAAGCAATCAGTCACTCATTGCTGCATCCGCACAGCCACTGTTATGTTGGGTTCAGGAAGCCAACAGGCAAGGATGGCCTGTTTTGTGCTGAATACCAAAAGTGCCACTAACAAAAATTCAAGAAAGGAAACAATGACGACAAGGACGTTTCATGCATCTGACCTTACGACAGCTCAACATTTTTCAGGCGGTAGCTAACCACGCCAGTTATACCCGTGCCGCTGAAGAGCTCCACCTCACCCAGCCAGCGGTGTCCATGCAAATCCGCCAGTTGGAAGACAATATCGGCCTTCCCCTTTTCGAACAGATGGGGAAAGCCCTCTACCTGACCGATGCCGGGCAGGAGCTTCTGGGTTACTGCGAACGGATTTCGCAGCAATTGCGTGATGCTGAAGATGTCTTTGAAAACATGAAATCCCTCTCCAGCGGTAAACTCAACATTACCGTTGCCAGCACCGCCAACTACTTTGCAGCCCGGTTGCTGGCAGCTTTTTCCCGCCAGCACCTGATGTTCGCCTGAGCCTGAAAGTCACCAATCGGGAGAACCTCCTCAAAGACCTCAAAAATAACGAATGTGATTTGGTGATAATGGGCAAACCACCGGCAGAGCTTGACGTTAACGCGACCGTGTTTATGGAAAACCCGCTGGTCGTTATCGCCCCGCCGGATCATCACCTTTGCGGCAAGTGCGAAATCCCGTTGGAAAAAATCGCCCATGAGCCATGGTGGTCAGGGAACAGGGCTCCGGCACTCGCTTCGCCATCGAACGCTTTTTTGACTCCCACGGTTTCGCCCTGAATGTGGCAGCAGAAATGAGTGCCAGTGAAGCAATTAAGCAAGCCGTATCAGCAGGGCTGAGCCTGGGTATTGTCTCCCGTCATACCATTGAACTGGAGCTCGAAGCCGGCCGCCTTTGCATCCTCGATGTGGAGGAAATGCCCATCATCCGGCACTGGTATCTCGTCCACCGCCGGGAAAAACGCCTCTCCCCTATTGCCAAGCGTTTGAGGCTTTTCTGTTGAGCCAGTGACCGGCGCAAGATTTCCCGGCCTCAATCGCAAGCAATGGTTGTGACCGACTGCGGACATTCTTTTGTTCTTCCCCCATTACAACGTCTCCACGCACGCTTACTGTGCGGAATCAGTCGCTTATCATCTTTATCCGTATTTTTGTATGATGGGATTTAAGGCGAGTGGCGGAATGCGATACAGAGGGAGTAATGGCAGAAAGTAAAAAAACGGAATACCGGGCTCCGGCCGTTTCTAAAGCGTTGGATATTATTGAATTTCTTTGCGTTCAGGATGAGCCGATAACTAAAAAGGAAATCGCTGAAGCGTTGGGCAAAACGGTAAATGAAATATTTCGTATGCTGGAAGAGCTCAAGCGGCGTAACTACGTGGTACATGACGAGAAATCGGGAAAGTACTGGCTGAGCCTGAAGCTGTACCAAATAGCCAACCACCACCGTCCAATCGAAAGGTTAACCCGGGCATGTTCAGTCTACCTGAAAAAGCTGGCACAAGAGATCCAGCAATCCTGCCATGTCACCGTATTCGATAACAATAAAATGTTGGTCATCGCACAGAGTTTCAGCCATACATGATGGGGTTTGGCGTCAAGATTGGTGCTCAAATTGATGTCCATGCATCGGGGTCCGGGTTTATTTATTTATCTTCCTGTACAGATGAAGAAATTAACCATCTATTGGCGCTGGGAAAGGTAACGTCAGATGGGGAATTGCAAATAAAGTCTGCAATTAACGAAGTGAGGGAAAAAAGATTTCACATTGGCGACAGCACAGTCGTACCCGGTGTCACTGATATTTCCCTGCCCATATATTCGGTAAACCGCCAACTGGAAGCAGTATTGACAGTCCCCTATTTAAAAATGGATCAACTGAGTCTGCATCACCACTTCCCCTGCATTGAAGAAACCAAGGATATCGTCGGGTCCTACGCATTAACGATCAGCGAAAGCCTGGGCTATATTCCGGAATAGATGATCTGCCTTCAACAAAGCCATGCAACATTGCATGGCTCTGCTTCGCAAACCCTTCGTTTCAACGTGCCTCAGACGTCAGGCTTTTATCAGGCCAAGGTGACAGGTTAGGCCGAACACTTCCTTTTTGTTGAATCCATTCATGGCCTTGGAAGGTGTCACCCTGACAAAGAGACGTTTTTGGCCATGGCTGACTCCACACACGAAGGCTTTCCCTCACCAATTGTTTTTTCGGTATGGCAAATCATCGCCAGCTTTTCAGAAAGCACATAAATGGACTCTTCTACATCCTGCCATTTATCACGCTGTCCGGCTGCCATTTGTATCAGTGACAGGTAGCTTTCCAGTTCAGTGAGAAGAAGTTTTGCTGCCTGGCGCTCTGCAGCGTTCCAGGTTGGTGTAGATAAGGCGGCGTTCAACGGGGAGGTACTGAATTGTGTTTTTTTATCCGGCATTACAATGTCCTTAACTGCTGGCATTTCGTCCATGCTTAAACCATACCTTTGTTTATAAAGAACATTTGCCTACAGCTTCACAATATTCAACATGATGAATACTTACACTGAAATGGTGTCCCTATGCATTAATAAAAATAATGAACCCCAAGATCATTCAATGTATCAATCATTCGATTATCTTCCGCATAAAACGCCGGATTGCATCGCTGTGGGAAAAACAACAGCAGGAGGTTGAAAGCTATTTCACAGACCTCAGACAGACCGGCCGCGCAATCTGGTACCAGCCTTCTTCCCTGAAAGCCTGGCTGGGTATTCCCATGATGGTGCTTACCTTTGCTCTGCTGGCGATCTATTGCATTTTTTGCCTGTTGGGCATGTGCCTAGCGGTATTGAGCGCTCCCTGGGAGAGGTACCAATGCATAAAATGTGTTGAACGTGACTTCACCAGTGAGCTGAGGCTCAAGAACGTTTGGTACTATTGCGGCCTGAAAAGCAAAATGACCGAACAAGCGCTCTCACTGCTGGGGGTTATGATTGAAACCCTTTATGGGTTCAAGCCGGATATGGTTGATATAGCGGATAGACTGGCAGTCATTGAGCTGCGTTACTCCCCCACGCGGAAGGTGAATGCAATAGCCAGGGGCGATGATTTACCCGCAATGCATTGCTTCACACCATCGTCTTTAGACATTTTACTTAGGGAGATAAGCGCTAACCTGCCAACCGTGCCTGTCCATACACAAGACAGAGGCTGACACCCAATCCGCCCTGATACCTCCCGGATTTTTTCAATACCCGCGCAATCTCATCACTGCATTTCTTGCCAAATCAGCAACAGTCTTTTGCGTTTTCAGGCGACACTTTTAACGCTCCGCTTCAAAGCCATGAAAATAAAATATTTTTCAGATTCCCTATCTGATAAATAGCCCAATCTGCCCGGAGAGTTCTCATTCCCGACACACTCCCCCCTTTGACGCTTTTTCCGCCTCACCAAATAATTTTTCAACCGTTAAAAAATTATTCAGGTGACGTGTGCTTGCCCAAAACAGACCCAAAAACCATGTATCCGATGAAGACAGCTTGGCTGCACAAGCGGCGTGGTTGCACTATTCCGGCGGCATGACTCAGAGCGACGTTGCCAAACGACTCGGCATTACCCAGCCCAAGGCTCACCGGCTGATTGCCCGGGCATTTAAAACCGGCTGGTACAGGTATTTGTAGAGCCCGCCATCCAATATTGCGTTGAACTGGAAAACCGGATTTCCAAACACTTCAAGCTGGATTTTTGCCAGGTGGTACCCGACCTCAATGAGGGTGCATTGCCGCTCAGGGCATTAGGTATTGCCGGAGCCGGATACCTGCGAAGGGCCGTAGAGAGCAGGCAGTACCAGACCATCGGCATCGGCCACGGTCGGACTCTGGCGTCTATGGTTTCCCATCTCCCGGTGATGGATCACCCGGATGTCCGCTTTGTCTCCCTGCTCGGGGGACTGACACGAAAGTTTGCCGCCAACCCGCTGGATGTCATCCACCGGCTGGCAGAAAAAACCGGGGCAGATGCATACATGCTGCCGGTTTCCATCTTCGCCAACAGTGCCCGTGACAAGCAGATCCTGATGTCCCAGCCGGGCATTGCTGACGTGTTCGACATGGGCCGTCAGGCTGACCTTTTGTTTATCAGTGTCGGCGAGGCCAACTGGCACTCGCACCTGAGCGAAGTCAACCTGGTGACCGATGAAGAAATGCAGGAAATACAGGAAAAAGGTGCCCACGGAGAAATCCTCGGGCACTACTTCGATGTAAATGGAGAACTCGTTCAATCGGGGCTGAATGAACGCGCAATGTCGCTGTCTGTCGCTGAACTTCAGGGAAAGCCTATCGTGGCGTTGGCAGGTGGCCTGTCAAAGGTTGCGGCACTCAAAGCAGTACTGCGGAGCGGGCTGCTGAAAGCTTATTACCGATGATGTAACAGCCAGGCATCTGGTGGGTGAAACGTAAGAGCTGCGCGATCCAAAGCCACTCTGAGTACCTGTTAAAGGAGAACACCATGTTAAGGAAAGAAAAAGATCTGGTCACCCGCTTCCTCCAGGGGCAACTTGGGCGGCGTGAATTCCTTCGGGGAATGACCGCGCTGGGTGCTTCTGCCACCATGACGGGATCCCTGATCGCCAGCCTGTCCAGCGATGCCATGGCGGCAGATTTTGACTGGCAAAAATACAAAGGCAAGACAGTCAAACTTCTTCTAAACAAACACCCCTATGTCGATGCCATGATTGCCAACCTGCCAACCTTTGAAAAAATGACCGGCATGAAAGTGCAGTACGACATCTTTCCGGAAGACGTCTACTTCGACAAAGTGACTGCCGCCCTGTCATCCCGTTCGTCAGAATACGATGCCTTTATGACCGGGGCTTACATGACCTGGACTTACGGCCCTGCCGGCTGGATTGTTGACCTCAATGAATATATTAACGACCCGGCCAAAACCAACCCCAATTACCACTGGCAGGATGTGCTGCCCGGCCTTCGCGCGTCAACCGCCTGGGACGGAATTCCCGGCAGCAAACTGGGTTCAGCCAACGCTAAGCAGTGGTGTATCCCTTGGGGCTATGAGCTGAACAACCTCTCTTACAACCGCCGCTATTTCGACAAGGCAGGGTTGCAGGTGCCGGGCAATATTGATGAGCTTCTCGATGTGTCTGCCAAGGCGCAGCGTGACCTTGGCGGGCCATACGGTATCGGGGTGCGGGGCTCCCGCTCCTGGGCGACCATCCACCCGGGTTTCCTTTCCGGCTACGCCAACTTCGGCCAGCGCGATCTCAATGTGAAAAGCGACGGCACCCTTGAGGCGGCGATGAACACCGATGTCTCCAAGGACTTCCACGCCAAATGGGTGAAGATGATCCAGGATTCCGGGCCGAAAAACTGGTCAACCTATACCTGGTACCAGGTGGGTACAGACCTCGGAGCCGGTGCCTCGGCAATGATCTATGACGCCGATATCCTCGGGTACTTTATGAACGGTGGCGACAACAAGGAACGCGGCAATATCGCCTACGCTCCGTTTGCTGCCAACCCTGATGCCAGCGCCCCGTCACCTAACGTGTGGATCTGGTCTCTGGCGATGTCGAACTTCTCCAACCGCAAGGATGAAGCCTGGTACTTCATGCAGTGGGCGAGCGGTATTGAGCACGGCCTGTTCGGTGCAGGGAAGATGGACTTTGTTAACCCTGTCCGCCAGTCGGTATGGGATGACGACACCTTCCGTGACCGTATTGCCGAGCAATACCCGGGCTACCTTAACCAGCACGATGTATCTGCGCCAAACGCGCAAATCTACTTTACGCCACAGCCCCTGTTTTTCGATCTCACCACTGAGTGGGCCTCGATGCTGCAAAAAATGGTGGCCAATGAAGTGCCGGTTGATGAAGGCCTCGACATGCTGGCTGCCAGCGTCAACAAACAGCTGCAGGATGCCGGCCTGAGCTAAGCAGGGCGCATTCCAACAACGTGGCTCCCCTGCCACCCGGAGTTTCTGGGGAGCCCATTTCACCCTTTACCCACGACGTATCGCGAAGGAGCCGGGATATGGAGGCAGCTCAAACCCACAAGTCGAGCCGGTTTTGGCGCAAGGCCCTGCCTTATGTGCTGAGCCTGCCTGCGCTTTTGGTGTGTATCGGGATCCTGATTCCCTTTTTCACCGCGGTGTATTATTCGCTGGAGCGCTACCGCCTCAACCTGCCCCACCTTCGCAAGTTTAACTGGGGCCAGAATTACGCAGACTTTTTCACCGACCCGGCATTCTGGAACACCCTGAAAATCTCCCTCACCTACACCGGGCTTACTGTGGGGTTGGAGCTTGTCCTCGGCCTTGGCATTGCCCTTCTTCTGCAACGGCGCACCCGGTTCAACAACTTTGTCTCCATCGCCCTTCTGATGCCGCTGATGACAGCCCCCGCGCTGGCGGCGCTGATGTGGAAGCTGATGACCAACCCCAATTTCGGCATCCTCAGCTATTTTGTCGCCCTGATGGGCTACCCGGATTTCAAGTGGGCATCCTCGCCGGATACCGCGCTGATGACGGTGGTGCTGGTCGATATCTGGGTGTACACGCCCTTTATCATGATTTTGCTGCTGGCGGGCCTTCGCTCCCTTCCACAGCAACCGTTTGAAGCGGCGGCACTGGACAATGTGCCCCGCTCTTTTGTTTTCTTCCGCATCACCCTCCCGATGCTGACACCGTACATGCTGACGGCGGTGCTGTTCCGCCTGCTCGATGCCATTCAGCAGTTCGACATAATCTATGCCATGACCCAGGGCGGGCCGGGAGACAAGCTGATGGTCTTCCAGGTGGAAGCCTACCTGCAGTTCTTCCAGTCCACCAATGTTGGCCGTTCGGCAGCCCTGTTGATGGTGCTCTGGGCCATCACCTACTTCCTGTCGAACCTCTTTATCAAAAACTGGCTCAAACTCCGGGCCAGGAACCTGGCGAACTAAGGAGCAGACCATGGAACACTATTCCGCTGTTGAACGCTGGCTCCGCCGAATCCTGATCACCCTGGTGCTGATCTTCTTCCTGTTTCCGATCTTCTGGATTGTGCTGATGTCATTCCAGACCAATGAGCAGATCCTGCGCATCCCACCCAGCATCGTGTTCGAGCCGACGTTGCAAAACTACACCGCGCTGATTACCGGCAAGCTGGAAAGTGCCGCGGGTACTCTGGATATCGCCTTTATGAAGAACCTGGGTAACAGCCTGCTGCTCTCTACAAGCTCTGTGTTGCTGGCATTGATCCTCGGGGTACCGGCAGCCTATGCCTTTGCGCGCTTCCAGTTCCGGCTGGGTGAAGACATTGCCTTTACCCTGCTCTCTTTCCGTTTTGCACCGCCACTTCTGGTATTGCTTCCCCTGTCGCTCTACTTCCAGGACATCGGCATGGCGAACACCTACACCGGGCTTGTCTGGGTGTACCAGCTTATCTGCCTGCCGCTGATTTTGTGGATTGTGCGCGGCTACTTTGAGGACATCAGCCCGGACATTGAATACGCCTACCGCATCGCCGGAAATAGCTGGTTCCGCACATTCCGCAAAATTGCCATCCCGCTCGCCGGGCCGGGCATTGCCGCCGCCGGGCTGCTGTCTTTTATCTTCGCCTGGAACAACTTTGTCTTCGCACTGGTGCTGGCCTCCGCCGACAAACAACCAGTCACCGTAGGAGCGCTGGCCTTTGTGACCGCATCCGGCATCCAGTACGGCCAGATAGCAGCAGCTATTGTGCTTTCCATTGCCCCAACCCTGTTGCTGGCACTCTATGCCCAGCGTTACCTGGTTGAAGGTTTGTCTCTCGGCGCAGTGAAGGGGTAAGGGCAAGACCATGATTGAAGTTATCGCCATCAGCAAACACTTTAAAGACCACAGGGTATTGGACGGCATCAACCTGCGTGTTGAGGGTGGAGAGACCATTGCCCTGTTCGGCCCGTCCGGCAGCGGGAAAACCCTGTTGCTCCGCCTGATCGCCGGGGTGGAAATGCCGACTGAGGGAGACGTATACCTGCGCGGGAACAATGTCACCGACAGCGGCCCGGAAGCGCGAGGTATCGGCATGGCATTCCAGAATTTCGCCCTGTTCCCGCACATGAATGCCTTCGACAACATTGCCAGCGCCATTGTCGGTTCCGGCATGACGGAAGGCCAGGTGAAAGCCCGGGTGCTGGAAGTGGCGCAGCTTTTGAAAATCGACCAGGTGCTCAGCCATACCCCGCGGGCACTTTCCAATGGCCAGAAACAACGCACCGCGCTGGCAAGGGCGCTGGCAGCCAAACCGGATATCCTGCTGCTGGATGACCCCCTGCGTAATGTGGATGCCAAACTCCGATTTGAAATGCGCCTTGAATTGCCGCAGCTGCTTGCCAAACAGAAGGCCAGCGTCATCTATGTTACCCAGGACTACAAGGAGGCGATGGCGCTCGGTGACCGCATTGCGGTGCTCGGCAGCGAAGGGGAAGGGTTGGTGCAGCTTGGTACGCCGGAAGAAATTTACCTCTCACCCAATAACCTTGATATCGCCACGGCATTCGGCGACCCCAGCATCAACACCTTTGCCGTCGGGCCGCTTTGGCAGGGTGGACAGTGGAAGATAAATGTTGGCGGTCTTTCTCTCTCCCTGCCGATCAACACCCACCCGGAGGCGCTCCATACCGGCGGCAGCTATGTCGCCGGGATACGCCCTGAACACCTCGCCCTTTCAGACCAGCCGGGCAGCGGCAAACTGGCAATGGAAGTGAAGGCCGTTACCCCGGTGAATGAAAAAACCGTAGTGCTGATGGAAGGAGAGGATCAGCTGGAGCTAGTGGCGTCCATTCCCTCGCATCAGCCCAGCCCGGCAAGGGGAAGCCGAATTTGGGTCACCGTACCCACTGAGCAGATATTGCTGTTTGAAGAGGCATCCGGGCTGCGTGTGGTTACCGGTGGTCCTGAGCTGGAAGGAGCCTGCGCATGAGCCAGACACACCTGGAACTGAGTCATCTCGACAAATTTTATGATGCCCACATCCACGCGGTGAAAGACCTCAGCCTGACAGTCGCCAAAGGGGAAATCATTGCCCTGCTCGGCTCTTCCGGCTGCGGCAAGACCTCAACCCTGCGTATGATTGCCGGGTTTGAGGATGTCACCCATGGCACCATTACCCTGGCAGGCAAACCCGTCCACCAGCTTCCCCCGGCCAAGCGCGGGGTTGCCATGGCCTTTGAGGGGTACTCCCTCTACCCGCCGCTGACAGTGCGCGACAACATTGCGTTCGCCCTCAAGGGCAGCAACCTGAGCGCCGGGGAAGCGGAAAGCCGGGTCAATGAACTTGCCCGCCTGCTGGTGATTGAGGATATTCTTGATGCCTACCCGGCTTCGCTGTCCGGCGGGCAGCAACAGCGTGTCAGCCTGGCCCGAGCCCTCGCCCGTGACGCTGAACTCTTCCTGCTCGATGAACCCATGGGGCAACTTGAACCCCGCCTTCGCACCCTGCTGCGCGGCATATCAAGCACTACCTTAAAAGCCGGGGGATGACCGCCATTCTTGTCACCCATGACCAGACTGAGGCCAACGCCCTGGCTGACCGGATTGCTGTGATGGAAGGCGGTATCCTCATGCAGTACGCCACACCCCAGACACTGAAGGCAGAACCGGCGAACCTCTTTGTCGGGACCTTTATCGGTGAACCGCCGATGAATGTGCTGCCGGTAAAAATTACCCGGCAAGGCAGCGACATCGAAATCGTTCTAAGGGAAAACCGTTCAGACGGAGAGGAAAGCCAGCTTGCGGATGACGCTTTCCCAACCCTGCATTATCCCGGCAGCGCCTTTTCCCCTGCGGTGCTTCAACGCATTCTCACCCACAGCCACCTGATGATGGGGATTCGCCCCTACGCGGTCCACCTGCAAAGCGCCGGACTGGCTGGCAAAGTGGTGGCCAACCAGTGGCTGGGTGATCAGAGCCACCTGGCTATCCAGCTTGGAAACCATACCCTTATTGCTATCTCCCACCAGCGCGAATCCTTGAAAGCCGGGGACATCGCACGTATCCATATCGACACAGGGCAACTCCATTTCTTTGACCGGGATTCCGGTGAGGCCCTGATTCAAGGCGGAGGGGTCACCTGATGGGAAAGGACATCATTATCGGGCTGGATGCAGGCACTTCCGTTGTTAAAGCGGTTGCCTTTAACAGCGAAGGGAAGCTTGTAGCAAAACACAGTACCCCGAACCTTTACACTCATGATGAAAACGGACATGCAGAGCAGGACATGGACCGGACCTGGACAGCCGCTGCGGATGTGCTGGCAGGTCTTGCCCGAAAAATTCCCGACCTGGACCGTCGCCTTATTGCCATCAGTGTGACCGGGCAAGGGGACGGCACCTGGCTGCTGGACACCCACAACCGGCCCCTTGGCCCGGCTCTTTTGTGGCTCGACAGCCGCGCATCCGGCATTGTCAGCAGCAAAATTGCAGAACCGGATTACCCTGAGCACTACCAAAGAACCGGAACCGGACTGAACGCCTGCCAGCAAAGCAGCCAGCTGCTTTGGATACGTGAACACCAGCCGGAGCGTTTTGCCAAGGCTGCCACGGCGTTCCACGCCAAGGACTGGCTCTACTTCTGCCTGACAGGCGAACGGGCAACCGACCCGTCGGAAGCGGTATTTACCTTTGGCAACTTCCGCACCCGGCAGTATGACGATGAGGTCATCGGGCGGCTGGGGCTGAACGACAGCGCCGAATTGCTGCCGGAGATTGTTGACGGCACGTTGGCCTCCCACCCTCTGGCACCGGATGCTGCCCGGCAGTGTGGCCTGACAGCCGGTGTCCCGGTCATCCTTGGCTATGTGGATGTGATTTGCGCTGCACTCGGTGGCGGGCTGTACGATGGTGTTTCTACCGAATCCGGCTGCTCCATTGTCGGCACCACAGGCATGCACATCAAACTGGTGGAAAGTCCGGACAAGGCAACGCTGGACCCGGCTTGCACCGGTTATACCATGTGTTTCCCTGCACCGGGTATGCTGGCACAGATGCAGTCCAATATGGCGGCGACACTCAATATCGACTGGATGCTCGATGTCGCCCTTGAGGTCTGTGCGGATCTGGGTATGACTGCCGACCGCAGGGCACTTATCGCCATCGCTGATAAAAAATCCCGCTTTTACCGGATGCTTCTGCCCTGTTCCATCCCTACATTTCCAATGCCGGGGAGCGAGGTCCGTTCCTCGACCCGGATGCCCGGGCAAGCTTTGTCGGGCTAGAAAACGCCCACGGCTTCTACCATATGCTGAAAGCGGTATTCGAAGGCCTGGCCTTCGCCGGGTGGGACTGCTACAGCGCCATGGGGGACATTCCCGCCGATATCCGGCTTGCCGGTGGCGCCTCCAATTCCATGATCTTCCGGGCCATCATGGCTTCCGTGCTCGGACGGCCTATCCGCCATGTCGAACAGGAAGAATCCGGTGCTGCCGGGGCTGCCATGATGGCTGCTGTCCAGACGGGCATTTACCCGGATATGGCCTCGGCTGCGCGCAACTGGGTTTACCCCTTGCTTGGCGAGCCAGTCCTCCCGAATGCCATTGCAGAAAGCCAATACCACCCACTTCGCAACATCTACCGCCAGACCCGCCGGCAACTCCAGCCCGTTTGGCATGCGTTCCACCAACATAAAGGACACGCCCAATGAAAACCGAGGTCGCCATCATCGGGGACCGCTTTATGCGACCCATCCATTTCCAGCAAGCATTGGAAAAAGCCTGCCCAGGCCAGCTCACATACAGAAGCCTTGAACTGGCATGGCCCGATGAGCCGATGGAGCACGGGTACCAGAACCCCGGAATGGCAGGACTCAAGGAATACCTAGGTGCCCCGGACGAAATTGTAGATTTTATTGGTGATGCGCCGGTGCTGGTCAATCACCTTGCACCGCTATCAGCAGGTATGTTTACGCAGTTGCCAAACCTGCGGCTGGTCGCCGTTGCTCGGGGTGGGCCGGTCAATATCGATATGGATGCAGCCAGGGCACATGGTGTGACGGTGGTGAACGCCCCGGGCCGGAATGCCTCCGCCGTGGCCGAATTCACCATTGGGGCTATCCTGGCTGAAACCCGCAATATCACGCGGGGGCATGATGCCCTCCGACAGGGCAACTGGCGGGGGATCTTTACCGGGCAGATACCACCGGGAACGAACTTTGCGATTTGACGGTCGGCCTGATTGGCTATGGCGAAATCGGCTCCAAAGTCACCAAACTGCTGCATCCGTTTGGTTGCCAGATCCTGGTCTGTGACCCATACAAAACGCTCGATGACGTCGATAGCGCGGGCGGCGTCCAGATGGTCAGTTTCGATGAACTGCTTACCCGGTCAGATGTGGTCTCACTCCATGCCAGGGTTACGCCGGAAACCACCGGATTTATCAATGCCCAGTCCCTTGCCCGTATGAAGCCCGGTGCTTTTTTTATCAACACAGCCCGCGGCCCTATGGTTGATTACAGCGACCTGTATGAGGCTCTTAATGGTGGCCACCTGCGTGGGGCTATGCTGGAGACCTTCGGGGTTGAGCCCATCCCCGCCGGAGACCGGTTGCTGGCCCTGCCTAATGTCACCCTGACCCCACACATTGCAGGCGCGTCCATGAGGACGGTGTATAACGCCGCCAACGCCGCTGCCGAGGAAGTCCGGCGATACCTGTCCGGTATTCCGCCACTGAATGCTTGCTGACCGTTGCTTCCGTGCCAAGAGTGCATCCGGATTTTTCATCTACTGATAAGGAAATGTGCCATGACTATGACCCACGAAGAATACGCCCTTCGCCAGGACATCATCAGCAAGTGCCAGTTTATGAATGACTCAGGCATCAACCAGGGAACGTCGGGCAATATCTCCGCCCGCTATGGTGATCACATGCTGATCACCCCATCCGGCGTGCCATACGACAAGATGGAGCCGGACATGCTGGCGAAAATGCCCATCAAGTCTGACTACGGCAGCTGGGAGGGGCCAATGAAACCCTCTACTGAGTGGCGTTTCCACCTGGATATCCTGACAAACCGTGAAGATATGCACGCGGTCGTGCACACCCACTCGACCTACTGCACCGCCGTCGCCATCACCCGAAGAGACATCCCGGCGGTTCATTACATGATTGCCGCATTCGGCGGGCCGATTGTTCGCTGCGCTGAATTTGCCCGGTTTGGTACACCAGAGCTTTCAGCCAATGCACTCAAAGCGCTGGAAGGTCGTTCCGGATGCCTGCTCGCCAACCACGGCATGATTGTCACTGGGGAGAATCTGGACAAAGCGATGTGGCGCGCGGTGGAATTAGAAACCCTTGCCCGCCAGTACTACAACACCCAATTACTGGGTGATGCCGTGTTGCTGAGTGATGAAGAGATTGCCGGCACCATTGAGGCATTTGCCAGCTACGGCCCGAAAGACGAGGAATAATGCCAGTTGGTCCGGAAAAAGTTGTCCCGAGACTGCACAAACTGAATGCAAAAAGGGGGGAATGGCCAGATGACACAGGCAAATATTGAACCGGTTGATCTCTTTGTTATCGGCGGGGGTGCGAACGGGGCAGGTATTGCCCGGGATGCCTCAGGACGGGGGCTGAGCGTCACCCTTTGTGAGCAGGGGGACCTTGCAGAAGGG
This sequence comes from Photobacterium sp. JCM 19050, assembly GCA_001310455.1. Classification (GTDB taxonomy): domain Bacteria; phylum Pseudomonadota; class Gammaproteobacteria; order Enterobacterales; family Vibrionaceae; genus Parasalinivibrio. The sequence continues at coordinate 16,278 of BAXG01000015.1, read as the reverse complement.
ACCAGTTCCCGCTCCGGTAAGCTTATCCACGGCGGTCTGCGGTACCTCGAATATTATGAGTTCCGGCTGGTAAAAGAAGCCCTTAATGAACGCACTGTACTGCTGCGGTCTGCCCCCATATCATCTGGCCACTGAGATTTGTCCTGCCACTAGGTGAAGGCAAGCGTCCTGCATGGTTTATCCGGCTTGGGCTATTCCTTTATGACAACCTGGGCGGTAACCGGGTATTGCCCGGCACGGCCAGCCGCGACCTTCATAATTGCCAGGCGGGAGCCCCCTAAAAGAAAAATACCGCCGCGCTTTTGAATACTCAGACTGCTGGGTCGATGATGCCCGGCTGGTTGTCCTCAATGCCCTTAGCGCCGCCGAAAAGGGGGCAAACATCCTTACCCGGACCAAATGCACCTCAGCCCGGCGTATTGGCGGGTACTGGCACATCACCACACAAAACCGAGACGGGCAGCAACAGGCCCACCTCGCCAAAGGCATTGTCAATGCAGCCGGGCCGTGGATAAACGTGGTAAACGACGATGTACTCAATATTGAAAGTAAACGCCGGGTACGGCTGGTTAAAGGCAGCCATATCGTGGCAAAAAAGTTCTGGCCCGGCGATCATGCCTACCTGCTGCAAAATCCGGACAAAAGGGTAATTTTCATCAACCGTACCTGGATGATCTCTGCCTTATCGGCACCACCGATATCTCTTACGACGGAACCCCACAGGATGTTACCATTGATGAGGGCGAAATTGATTACCTGCTCGAATCCCTTGGCCGGTACTTTGAAAACCCACCTCGCAAAGATGCGCTGATACAGACCTTTTCCGGGGTACGCCCTCTGTTTGATGATGACAAAGACAACCCCAGTGCTGTCACCCGGGATTACGTGTTTGATGTTACTGATGAGGGCGGAAAGCTGCCTTTGCTGAATATCTTCGGCGGAAAGATCACCACCTACCGCGAACTGGCACAACACGCGATGGAAAAGCTCACACCGTATTATTCGGACCTCGGCCCTGCCTGGACAGCAACCACTACCCTGCCTGGGGGCGATACCGGTAATGATATTCCGGCTTTTATCCGCTTTGTCTGCCTCGCCAAACCCTGGCTGCCCAAGCCTCTCGCGACCCACTACGTCCGCCTCTATGGCACCCGGCTGTTTACCCTGCTTGATGATGCCGGTTCACTTACTGATTTAGGCCAGCATTTCGGCAGTCACTTCTATGCCCGCGAAGCAGAGTTTCTTATCCGGCACGAATGGGCCTGACGGCACAAGACATTCTTGAACGGCGTACCAAGCATGGGCTGTTATTAACCCCGGAAGAAAAAGTCGGATTTGAAAGGTGGCATGCCACTTGGCAGGAAAACAATCCTTATAGTTAACCGTCCAGTACAAATGTTGCGTTGCTTCACCAAGGTCTGATGTTGGCAAACCCGTCATTTTCATTCTTACCGGCGTTGCTTCGCAGCACTCTTCTCTCCGGTTTTAACCAACCTCTTTAGTCGGTACGGTAATCTTCTTTAAAATACAGATTCGTGTACACAGTACACAAACAAGGTAAACTTTCCTATAATTTACCGATACAGCGGTTTAATCATTGAATGGCGAACCCGGGATCATCCTCCGCCACATGTCCACGCCAGATACGGTGACTTTGAAGTAATGATTGAAGTAAAAAGCGGCAAAGTCACGGGCAGGATGCCAACCAAGCAACTGAAAAATGCCCGTCAGTGGGTAGAAGAAAATCGCCAAGACATCCTTCAGCAATGGGAACAACACCATGGTCAAAGATAAGATTATTGACGTTGAAAAAGCGGGTTCAGATTTTGTACTGGGCATACGCTTTGGTGACGGTGCATATGGTCTTGTGGACTTTGCTCCCCTGCTAAGTAACAACCCTGATTTTTCCGAACTCAGTGATCTCAACAGGTTTATGGCTTTTGGATTAGAGAGGGGAACCTTGGTGTGGGATGACAAGCTGGAAGTTCAGTCCAGCTGGGTACGTGCACACTGTACATTTATTTTGGATAAATGCTGGCAGGAAGACGACCTGAAACCTTTCCGGGAATGGCTGGGTGTTTCACGCAAAGAGTTTGCTGCGGCGCTTTCCACCAGCGTTGAAACGGTTAAATCATGGGAGTTAAAGCGCAGGCAACCCAGTGGCCTTGCTGCAAAGGTCATCCGAGCAATGAAGGCCAACCCGGCATTACTGTATCAATTGATTGAAGCACGTGATGTTGAAACAGAGCGTGATTTGGTCGTGTAAGGTTTCGCAAAGAATGCGCGTTTACTGCTGACCTAAACTCACGACAAACCTCGCTCCGCCTCCAGCGAGGTTTTCAGCTTCCAGCGTCCCACCATGTTCAGCCACTAACCCGTAGCTGATGGAAAGCCCCAGTCCGGTGCCCTCACCGACTTTCTTGGTGGTGTAAAAGGGGTCAAAAATCTGATGAATCCGATCATCCGGGATACCCGGTCCGTTGTCAGTGACCGACAGCCAGGTTTTCCCACCGTCAGTACCGCCGTCTACCCGAACCTCCGGTTGGCCTGACTCTGCTGCCGCATCCAGCGCATTATTGATAAGGTTCACCACCACCTGGGTCAGTTGGCCACTGTGACCTTTGACCATCAGGCCTTCGGGAATGCTCAATGAAATGGCGCCGTCTTCCGGCCGGCTCTTGCTCACCCAACGCACCGCAAGACCGGCGACATCGGCAAGGTCTACCATGATCTTTTCGCTCTCCTGCCGGGCAGAAAACGTCCGCAGATCTTCGACTATGGCACCGACACGCTGCGACGCTTCCTCTATATCCCCCACCAGCGCAGAAGATCCCCGACAATACTGTCGATACGCAGTGAGCGGCGTTTTTCCGACGTTTCCGGAGCATTGGGATCATGGTGAACCATATCGAGGTATTCCCCGACACGATTGAGGTTTCGCTGGAGTATGTGGGTATTGCCGACAATAAAGCTGACTGGGTTGTTGATCTCATGAGCAACCCCGGCAACCAACTGGCCGAGGGATGCCATTTTTTCTGACTGGACAAGTTGCTGCTGGGTTTCTTTCAGAGCATCAAGCGTCGCGGTCAACGCCCGGTTTTTTTCTGCCAGCTCCTGCTGGGTATGGCGAAGCGCAAGGTGGGTGCGAATTCGGGCATTGACTTCAGAAAGCTGGATTGGTTTGGTGACATAATCCACCGCGCCGCACTCAAACGCTTTCAGCTTGTCATCAATTTCGCTGTAGCTGCTGATTACCAGAACAGGAATATCAGCCAGCGCCGGGTTCGCTTTCAGTGCCCTGCAAACCTCAAAACCGTCCATGCCGGGCATTTCGATATCCAGCAAGATAAGCTCCGGCGGCTGGGTTTGAATTCCCTCAAGTGCCTCCTGACCGGAAAGGTATCCGGTGGCCCGAAAACCTTCATCCTGCAAGAGCTCGCACAGCATGTCACACAACATGTCCGAGTCATCGACCACCGCAATCAGCGGTGCATCCGGGGGATACAGGGAATAGGGGGTAGCATCCTGGGTCATAACGCTTTCCATTGCACACTTCAATTCAGTGTAATGAAAGCCAATGAAAAAACAGCAGCCCGAAGCTGCTGTTTTTATACCCAAACCATCAACGGATAACCGGTCAACGTGTTTTCATTGCACCACGTTCAGCTCATGCAGTGAACGCCAACCCGGTTGCCTTCCGTGTCTCGGATCAGGGCAAAAAAACCGTGCTCGCCAATACTGGTTTTCGGCAAAATCACATCACCGCCGGCCTCACTGGCACGGTCGCAACAGGCTTCGATGCTGTCGACACTGAAATAGATATTGTTACCGTCCATCGACGGGCGGCAACCCTCAGCTTTGATCAAAGTGCCGGTGGCGCCGTAGGCGTTGGCTTCGACAGGCTGTGGGAACCAAGCCATCTGGCTGCCCTCCATATCGTGAAGCTCCAGCTTGTAACCCAACAGGTGCTCATAGAAACCGACCGCTCGGTCCATGTCATCCACGGCAATTTCGAACCAGCCAACCGGATTGTTTTTCACTTCCATATTGCTCTCCTTGTTTGTTATGGCGAATAACACTGTTTAAACATACAGTATATTTTGAGAGCAAAAATGAATATTCAGTGACGATCCCGTCATTGAGACAGTTCGCAAAGGCACGCTGAGGAGAAATAATACCAATTGGATTATAAAGCCCCGGATGAACCGAGGCTTGAAGGTATGGGTAAAGGTTCAATCTACCTTGAGCTGTTGCAGCATCTCTTTTGGCAGCGCCAGATCGTCATTCTTGTTGACGCTCACACCCCGGTCGAGAATATTGCGGGCAATGTCTCTCGCTTGTTCCAGTGAATGCATGGCGAAAGTACCGCACTGATACTCATTGAGCTCAGGAATTTTGTTCTGGTCTTCGACTTTCAACACGTCTCCCATCGCCGCTTCCCAGCACCGACCCACCTCTTCTTCAGAAGGCGTTCCAATCAGGCTCATGTAGAAACCGGTACGGCAACCCATTGGGGAAATATCGATAATTTCAACACGATCGGAATTAAGGTGGTTACGCATAAAGCCAGCGAACAGGTGCTCCAGCGTGTGGATACCGCGCTCGGTCAGGATCTCTTCATTAGGCAGGCAGAAACGAAGGTCGAAAACGGTAATGGTATCGCCACCCGGCGTGGTCATGGTCTTGGCGATACGAACAGCCGGGGCATTCATACGGGTGTGGTCAACAGTAAAACTGTCCAATAGTGGCATTGCTTCTCTCCTTGATAGCGACAGCCGTTTTTAAAACGGCCACCAGCTGCGGTTGTCTTCCAGTTCCTTGCGGCAACTTCTTAGTTGTCCGCCGTAGCGCTTGGCGTAATTTTCTACTTTTCTGGCTACCCGGATCAACTGTGGTTTGCGTTTATAGGTACCACGTTATATCCGCCCCTCCCTTCATGATAGGCGAGATACTGGCGGTAGGTATCCCACTTGGAGATACCAAGAATCTTGTGGGTTTCATTGGTGTACCAACCGATAAAATCTATGGCATCACCGAAGTCGGTGCGCGAGCCCCCGTTATCCGTTGCCCGCTGGTAATCTTCCCACGCCGGATCCTGCGCCTGGGCATAGCCATAGGCACTGCTTACCCTTCCCCAAGGGATAAATCCCAGTACATATTTTTTCGGTGGCTTGGCATCGGCAACAAAGTTGCTCTCCTGGCGCATGATAGCCATGGATACCTGGATAGGCGTACCCCACTCATTCTGGGAATCCAGTGCATCTTCGTACCAGTCAGGTTTTTCCCGGAAGATTTCGCAAAGGTTGTCCCGGTCTCTTGGCGGGGTCGCAACACAGCCTGTCAAAAACAGTGCGGCAAGCACCGGCAGCAAAATCAATCGCTGTCGTCCGTTCATGGCGGTTCCCTGAAAAGCGTGAAAGAAACGGGCCCGTATAAGGGCCCGCATTTTTAGATTTTTATCAGCTTAACCTGTCAGTCAGCGGATGTCTTTGAAGTAGTCAGCAAGAAAGACATCAAAATCCATAACATCGGCGCTCTCTACCGCCTGTTGACGACGAAGGCTGTCTGCAGACTCTTCCACAAACTGCCCGTCGTTATAGAAGCGGTAGCCGTTGTCTGCAAGTGCTTCTTTGTAAGACGTGGCATGTGCCAGGCCGACTTTACCGATACCCTGCTCGGTTTTGATTTCATCCAGAAGCCGGGCTGAGAATGTTTTTGAAGGATCCTCGAACCAGCTCTCCAGTTTGGTACAACACTGTTGGTAAGCATCCCCGCCTTTGGCAGCATCCATCAGTTCAGCCAGCTCACGCAGTTCAGCAAATACGCGGTGTCCCCATTCACGCTGGGTCAGCTCTTCACCGTCACAGCCGATACGCAGGGTCAGTCCCGGTTTGCGGCCTTCCAGAACAATCTTGTTCCAGTTTTCGCGCCAGCAACTGAGCTCACAGTCAGTCATATCCGGTGACGGAGACAGTGCACACCAGATAAGGAACAGATCAAGGAAACGAACCTGGTCTTCATCAATACCCACCGGGCTGAACGGGTTAACGTCCAGGGAGCGGACTTCAATGTATTCCACGCCGCCACGAGAAAGCGCTTCAGAGGCTTTTCGCCACTCTTGGCTACGCGCTTTGGACGGATTGGTGCATACAGCTCGTTTTCAATCTGGAGTACGTTGGTGTTGAGCTGGCGGTATTCACCGTCAACTTTCACACCAATCTCAGCAAATTCCTCAGAAGGTGTCCGGATAGCAGCTCGCAGGCCTTCCAGGTACTGGTCGATACTGTTGAAGCCGATACGCAGAACGCTCTGGGCACTGTTGGTGTAGCCGAGGTCACTCAGACGAAGTGATGTGGCATAAGGCAGGTATTTGGTACCCTGACCGACGGTCTCAAACGGCAGCTTGGAGCCAGCCTGGTTGAGGAAAGATCCGCACAGCGCTGGCGACGCACCAAACAGGTACGGGATCATCCAGCCATAACGGTAGTAGTTACGGATAACACCGAAATAGGCAGCTGAAACCGATGCCTGACGGTCATCTTCACTTTGCTCGCCAAACAAGGCATCCCACAGGGAGTCCGGCAGTGAGAAGTTGAAGTGCACACCGGAGATAACCTGCATCACGCTGCCGTAGCGGCGCTTGAGGCCTTCACGGTACAGTGTTTTCATACGGCCGATGTTCGAGCTGCCGTATTGCGCCAGCACGATATCGTCTTCATCACCGACGTAACATGGCATGGACAGTGGCCACAGCATTTCATCGTCAAGGTGGTGGAAAGTAAAACGGTGGATATCTTCAAGCTGGGCCAGCAACTCATCAACGGAGTGGCTTACCGGCGTGATAAATTCCAGCAGGGACTCTGCGAAGTCTGTGGTCACCCACTTATGGGTAAGTGCGGAACCCAGCGCAGATGGATGTGGTTTAGCGGAGAGTTTTCCCTCAGGCGAAATTCGGAGGGATTCCCTTTCCAGCCTCGGCCAATACCTGTTAATACGGCCGGATTGTCAGCCAGCAGCTGCAACCGTTGAGCAAATTCCATCAAGGCTGTTCTCGTTATAGTTTGCAGAGTTTGCCCGGCATGATAACCAACAAACTCAGGGGGCACAATCATTGCCCGGGTTGACAACAAGCAGGGCAATTCCCGCATCTGTGTATCATTTGATCTTATTCTGGACCTGCTTTACAGCAAATTTCTTCCCAAATAGTCTCAAATTGCTAACAAAACAGTTTTCCAGCCGTTGATACCACTCACAAAGGGATAAAAAAGGAGGGTTTCCCCTCCTTCACTCATCGGCGCTAAGGCATTGTCAGCCTTCAACTTTCAGCATTTTCACCGGAATACCCAGCTTTTCCAGCTGTGGCTTGAGGGACTTGGCATCCCCAACCACGATGATTTGGTAATCATTCGGGTTAAACCACTTCGAAGCCAGCGAATTCAATTCACTGCGGGTAATGGTTTTGATAATCCGGTTTTGCTTATCCAGATAAGCCGGCGTCAGTTTAAAGTCCTGCATTGTGGCAATGAGCCCAGCCTTATTGGACGGGGTTTCGTACTTGAGTGCTTCTTGCTGACCGACAGCCTGGCGCATAAAAGCGACCTCTTTGTCGGTAAAACCGTCTGTGCTGGCCTTTTTCAGCTCTTTCAGGGTTTCCTCAATGGACGGAACCGTTGCGTTGGCGCGAACTTGCGCCTGGAACATAGCAATACCACTGTTCTTCCCGCCACCGATATAACCGCTGGCACCGTAGGTATAGCCTTTATCTTCCCGCAGGTTCTGGTTCAGACGCGAATTAAAGTTGCCGGCAAGGTTAAAGTTCGACAGGCTTGCCTTGAACATTTCACCCGTTGCATCGTATGGCAACGCCCGGCGCACAAAACGCACTACGCTCTGCGGCGCAGAAGGCTTGTTCACCAGCCAGATGGCCTGCTTGCCCTCTGGCAGTAGTGTCGGAGGCACAAACGCAGGAACGTCCGGCCCCTGCCAGCTGTCCAACGCACTGATCGCATTCAAAAGCTCAGGTTTACCAATATCACCGACCGCACCATGCTTGCCCCCTTCGGGGTGTAGTGTGTCTTGTAGAAGGCTTTTACATCATCGAGCGTAAGGCGTTTCACGCTTTCAGTGGTACCGTCTGACGGCTGCTCCCAACGCGTGCCACCGTAAAGCACTTCGCGGGTTGCCTGTCTTGCCATCCACTGCGGGCTGTTGTGGTCAAAGGTGATACCTTCGAGCACCTGGCGCTTTACCCGGTCAAAATCGGCTTGATTAAACGCCGGGTCTTCCAGCTGTTCCCTGGCAATTTTCAGCGTTTCCCCGAGGTTTTTAGTCAGGGTGCTGACCATCAACTTGCTGTAGTTGCGCCCGGCTGAGAAACGTACGCTGCTGCCTAGTTTGTCCAACTCAGACTCAAGCTGTTCTGCGGTGCGCTGACGGGTACCTTCACCGACCAGTGCAGCGGTCAGTTCCGCAAGCCCCGCTTTACCCTCAGGATCGTAGTTGCTGCCCGCCGGCATTTGCAGGGTCAGGCTGATCGTCGCGTTTCCGCACTCACCGTACCCGCCACTGAAATACCGTTTTTTAATGTCGCATGGTAAAGCGCAGGCACTTTAACAGAAACCGGGCCGGATACCGGCGGTACCTTGTTGCGGTCAAAGGTTACCGGGGTTTCACGCAGTTTCAGCTGGTCTGCAGACACCGTGCTGATGCTGAAATCACGCTTCGGCGGTGGTGTATTGTCCTTGGCGGCAGCCAGTTGGGTTTGCCCTTGGGGTACCACACTCAGGGTGACATTCGGCTTTTGGTAGATAAAGGTATCAAACGCGTTATCAACGTCTTTCACCGTCACACCGTTCATGGTGGCAAGCAGTGTGGGCAGTTTGCCCGGCGTACCGTAGAAGGTCTCGTATTCTGCCAGTTGGGAGACTTTGCCAGCGACGCTTTGCAGGCCAAAGATGGCGTTCGCTTCGGTCTGGCCTTTCACCTCTTCCAGCGACTTCTCGCTGACGCCATTGCTGGCAACCTCACTGAGGATATTCATAACGTCCTGGCGAAGCGGAGCCAGCGCCTCCCCTTGGTTGGCAAGCACGTAAACGTTAAAGGTGCAGGAGATTTCACCGCAGTCCTGGTAAGCACCGGCGCTGAGCGCCTTTCCGGTTTTCACCAGTTCCTGGTACAGCAAGCTGTTCCGGCCACTGCCAAGCACCGAGGCAAACATATAGAGCGGGTATTCACTTTTCGCACCCTGGTATTCCGTCGGCCATGTCATGCTCAGCATCGGCTGGCGGATTTTATCTTCGAGGGTATCGAAACGATCTTTTTCCAGTTTAACGGGCTGCTTTTTCGGCGCATTCACTTCCGGGCCTGCCGGAATATCGCCGAAGTATTTATTGACCCATGCCAGTGTCTGGGACGGATCTATATCACCGCCGATAGTCAGCGTGGCATTGTTCGGGCCGTACCAGCGCAGGAAGAAATCCTTCAGGTCATTGACGGTAACCCGGTCGAGGTCTTCCACGTAGCCGATGGGTAACCAGAAATAAGGGTGCCCTTCGGGGTACAGCGCTTCCATAGTGCGCTCACCGGCAAGGCCATAAGGGCGGTTGTCATAGCTTTGCGCCCGTTCGTTTTTCACTGTGGCGCGCTGAATTTCAAATTTACGCTGGGAAACCGCTCGCAGCAGGAAACCCATCCGGTCAGATTCCAGCCACAGCGCTTTTTCCAGCTGGTTAGCCGGTACGGTTTCGTAATAGTTAGTGCGGTCGCGGTTAGTGGTGCCGTTCAGCGTACCACCCGCTTCGGTAATCAGTCGGAAATGTTCCTGGTCGCCCACATGTTCAGAGCCCTGGAACATCATATGTTCAAAGAAATGCGCAAAGCCGGATTTTCCAAGCTCTTCACGAGCAGAGCCAACGTGGTAGGTCACATCAACACTGACAATAGGATCGGAGTGATCTTCATGAAGTACAACAACGAGGCCGTTTTTCAGCCGGTATTTTTGATAGGGAATTTCAACACCGTCTTTTGCGGTTCCCCCCTGCTCAACCAGGGTTACGCCATCAGGCAGGCGCACGGGGCTGTTTTCTGTCAAGGCGCTGCATCCCATCAAAGAGAGCAGTGACAGGGCAACAAGAGTCTTGCGCATTAAAGTAATCCTAATGTCAGTAGTGATAGCAGCAGGTATCTTGCTGCTTTTCCGGTAGCAATCAACAGCCAGCACCAGCGTTGCCGGAGGCGCAACCAGCCGGCTGCAAGGCAGAGTGGATCACCGATTATCGGCATCCAACTGAGAAGCAATGCCCAGTAGCCGTATTTTTCCAGCCACTGCATTGCCTTATGACCATGTTTTTCACCGGAAGTTTTATTTGGCAGAAAACGACCAATCCAATAGTTGGTCATTCCCCCTAAGGTGTTGCCAAGTGTCGCCACAACAATGAGTTGCCAGACCGGAAAGTGTCCGGCCTGCAACAGGGCGATTAAATTGGCTTCCGAGCCACCGGGCAGCAATGTGGCACTGAGAAACCCGGTGGAAAACAGTACCCACAGAGCGCCCGGTCCTTGAGTGATGAGTGTCCCTACTCCTGACAAAAGCCCGTCAAACAGGCTCGACACGCGTTTTCCTTACATCAATAACATCCATACCGGCCGCTTCTGCCGCCTGGATGCCGAAGTCTGCATCTTCGAAGACCAGACAGTCCACCGGCCGGACATTCAGCGCCCGGGCACAGGCCAGGAAAGTATCCGGGGCAGGTTTGTGGTTATTCACCTGATCCGCCCCTACAACCACATTAAAGCAGTTAAGGAGACCGGCTTTATCCAACATCCTGTTCGCAATTTCCGTCAGCGTACCTGTGCCAACAGCCATCCGCTTTAAGCCGGTATAGCGACGCACTACATCAGCAAACGGCAGTTCACTGATATGATCTTCCATTACTTCCATGAAAAAAACGGCTTTTTCATCGGCCAGTTGCTGGGGGGATACATCAAGGCTGAATTTGTCCACCAACAACTTGGCGGTCCGGATGGTCGGGGAACCGCCGAGCGAGTGATACCACTCGTCCTCGATATGGAACCCGTGTGTTTCAGCCACTTTTCTCCAGGCAGCCAAATGCCCTTCCATCGAATCGAGCACAGTGCCGTCCAGGTCAAAAATCAGGGCATCGTAGCTGTCGTATAGCGCACTCATTGTCTCTCCTTAACCACATCTTCCATCAGCACTTTATGTGCCTTATTGATTATTATCTGTGTATGACTTAGCCGTCCGGGGCTTTGTCAGTTGGGCATCTCCAGCAGCAGTTTACCCCTGACATGACCACTTTCAATCACGCTATGCGCCTGTGCGCCCTGCTCAAGGGGATATTTACCACCAATGGTTACCATAAGCCTGCCACTGTCTGCCATTTCCAAAAGGGCGTCCATCTGAGCTTTATCCGGTGAAACCAGCATACCTTCGGCTTGTAATGCCTTTTCACCCGCCGCCTCTTTCACAGCTTCAGCAGTGATCGTCGGGATCGTGACCACCCGGCCGTTTTCATTCAGTGCATCCAAGGCAGCAATACCTACATTGCCGCCCACCAGATCAATCAGCACGTCACATCCGCTAACCTGACCGGCAATATCACCTGCGGTGTAGTCCACTGCAGAAGCCCCTAACGCCTGTACAAAGCCGACATTAGACTGCGAACAGGAGGCAAAGACATCTGCTCCGAGTGCTTTTGCCAGTTGGATAGCAACATGCCCGACGCCACCGGCCCCGGCCAGAATCAGCACTTTGTCTCCAGCTTTTACACCTGCCTTCTCAAGCGCCTGCCAGGCTGTCTGGCCTGCAACGGGTAATGCTGCGGCTGTTTGGGCAGTGACATTCTCAGGCACCTTTGAAAGTGTGTCGGCACCCGCCGTGAGGTACTGGGAGTACGCTCCGGCCTGTAACGGGAAACCCACCAAACCGGCAACGCGCTGACCGGCTTCAAAACCTTCAACACCGTCTCCGGCAGCAACGACCACACCAGACATGTCATAACCCGGCGTCCACGGAAGGTTATCTTTGTTTTGCTGTGCCGCCCAGCCAAGACCCGCCCGGGTTTTGGCATCAATCGGGTTCACTCCCGCAAATTCCACTTTCACCAGTACCTCGCCGGCTGCCGGCTCCGGAATATCCTTAAACACAGGTGCGAGCGTTTCCGGGCCACCGAAGGCGGTGATCACCAGGGTCATATTGTTCGACATGAGAAATCCTTATCAGGCTGTGTAGGGCATTTAATTTATTTTTCTACAGAGAAAAGGTACATAAAAAAAGGCGGATGACCATGAAGCCAACCGCCTTTTCTATCTCAGAATGTTAGTGCTTACTGAACCAGTGCCAGGAGCACACCAGCTGCAACCGCTGAGCCAAGTACACCAGCCACGTTCGGTCCCATTGCATGCATCAGCAGGAAGTTGTGCGGGTTAGCCTGAAGGCCAACCTTGTTCACCACCCGCGCCGCCATAGGAACAGCAGACACGCCTGCGGCACCCAGCAGCGGGTTAATGGGGTCCTTGCTGTACTTGTTCATCATTTTAGCCATGATGACGCCCGTTGCAGTACCAATGCAGAACGCGACAGCGCCCAATGCCAGAATACCCAGGGTTTCGAACTTGAGGAACTTGTCTGCCTGGAGCTTTGAGCCAACAGCCAGGCCGAGGAAGATAGTCACTACGTTAATCAGTTCGTTTTGGGCAGTCTTCGACAAACGGTCCACCACGCCACACTCACGCATCAGGTTACCCAGACAGAACATTCCCACCAGCGGTGTTGCCGAAGGCAGGAACAGGATAGCCATGCCCAGTACGCCCAGCGGGAAAAGGATCTTCTCCGCCTTGCCCACATGGCGAAGCTGTTTCATCTGGATCTGGCGCTCAGCCGGTGTGGTCAGCGCTTTCATAATAGGTGGCTGAATAATCGGAACCAGCGCCATGTAGCTGTATGCGGCTACTGCGATAGCACCCAGCAAATCCGGAGCCAACCGGCTAGCCAGGAAGATTGCTGTCGGGCCATCCGCACCACCGATGATGGCGATAGCTGCTGCATCTGCCAGGGTAAATTCCATACCCGGTACCAGGTTCAGCAAAATCGCACCAAATAGGGTCGCAAAAATACCAAACTGTGCTGCCGCGCCCAGGAACAGGGTTCGTGGGTTAGCAATCAAGGCCCCGAAATCGGTCATGGCACCCACGCCCATAAAGATCAGCAATGGGAACACACCGGTTCCGATACCCACTTCATAAACGTAATACAGCACCCCACCCGGATCGGTAAAACCGGCTTCTGGAATATTTGCCAGGATAGCGCCAAAGCCAATAGGCAGAAGCAGCAAGGGCTCAAAGCCCTTGCGAATTGCCAGGAACAGCAGCACACAGCCAACGGCAATCATGATCAGCTGGCCAAATTGGAAATTAGCCAGCCCGGTCCCTTGCCACAGTGTAATCAAGCCTTCCATGTCGTCCTCTTATGCCAGGCTGACCAGGGATGCACCCACGGTCACTGAGTCACCTTCACGAACATGGACATCCTGCACGGTACCTGCGCGTGATGCGCGGATTTCCGTTTCCATCTTCATCGCTTCGAGGACAATCAGCACATCGCCCTCTGCTACCTGAGATCCGGCGCCAGCTACCACTTTAAAGATAGTACCCGCCAACGGTGCTGCTACAGTCTCTACGTTGCCAGCCGGAGCAACAGGTGCCGGTGCAGCCGACGGGGCACTTGGTGCAGCAGCAACAGATGTCAGCTCGCCGCCGGGGCCAACCTCAACCTCATAGACCTGGCCGTTAACACGGACGCTGTAGTTTTCAACGCCACCGGCAGACGGAGCCGCCGCGGCAGGTGCAGGTGCCGCAGGTTTGGCGCTTTCTAAAGTTGGAGCCGGCTCAAACGCATCCGGGTTGCCACGGTTTTTGAGGAACTTGAGGCCAACCTGAGGGAAGAGCGCGTAAGTCAGTACGTCATCCACTTCACTCTCTGCCAGGCTGATACCTTCATCAGCGGCTTTTGCTTTCAGCTCGCCAGTCAGCTTCTCAAGTTCAGCTTCGAGAAGGTCTGCCGGACGACAGGTAATGGCTTCTTTACCATCAAGCACGCGAGCCTGAAGTTCGGTGTTCAACTCTGCCGGTGCTTTACCGTATTCGCCTTTCAGAAGGCCCTGGGTTTCCTTGGTGATGGACTTGTAACGTTCACCGGTCAGGACGTTAATCACCGCCTGGGAACCAACGATCTGTGAAGTCGGTGTCACCAGTGGGATGTAACCCAGGTCTTTACGTACGCGAGGTATCTCTTCCAGTACCTCATCAATACGGTCAGCAGCACCCTGCTCTTTGAGCTGTCCTTCCATGTTGGTAAGCATACCACCCGGAACTTGGGCAATCAGGATTCGGGAATCAACGCCCTTGAGCGCGCCTTCAAACTTGGCGTACTTCTTACGCACCTCACGGAAATAAGCCGCGATAGGTTCAATCTGCTCAAGCTTCAAGCCCGTATCACGCTCTGTGCCTTCCAGCATCGCCACAACAGTTTCGGTTGGCGTATGGCCATAGGTTTGGCTCATTGACGAAATGGCGGTATCGAGAATATCCAGACCGGCTTCGACAGCCTTAACAGCGGTCGCAGTAGAAAGGCCGGTAGTGGCGTGGCAGTGCAACGCCAGTGGGATATCTGTAGACTCCTTGATTCGCTTAATCAGCTCTTCAGCTTCATAAGGTTTCAGCAGGCCGGACATGTCCTTGATGCACAGCGAATGACATCCCATGTCTTCGAGGCGTTTGGCAAGGTCAGTCCAGGTATCCAGGGTATGTACAGGGCTGGTCGTGTAAGAGATGGTACCCTGGGCATGAGCGCCAACATTAATGGCGGCTTTTACTGCGCGTTCAAAATTGCGCGGGTCATTCATTGCATCAAAAATGCGGAAAACGTCCATGCCATTTGCATGAGCGCGCTCTACAAATTTATCGACAACATCGTCAGCATAGTGACGGTACCCAAGCAGATTCTGGCCACGGAGCAACATCTGCATAGGTGTTTTAGGCATGGCCTTTTTCAGTTCGCGAAGGCGAACCCAAGGGTCTTCACCAAGGAAACGGATACAGGCATCAAATGTTGCCCCGCCCCAGGTTTCCAAAGACCAGTAACCGATATCATCCAGTTCTGCCGCAATAGGCAACATATCGTCAATGCGCATCCGGGTGGCAAATAACGACTGGTGCGCATCACGCAACACCACATCCGTGATAGCTAGTGGCTTCGACATAGGTGTAAACTCCATGTAATAAAACTATTTTAATCCCGTCACTTATTCCGGTTACGGTACTGGTGGACAGCTGCCGAAATCGCAGCAATCACGTCAGGTGCAGCCGAGTTGTTATGATTTGTGGCAGGTTGTACCGCAGTTGCAGCCTGCGGTGGCTGCTCCTCGGGTACGAGGCGAGAGATCAGTTTGACGGTAATGACCAGAAGTCCAAGAAACGCATAAACCACTGACATCCCTATCAGCATCAAGGCTAACGCTTCTTCCAATACAGCGCCTAACTCCATAGTACTGTTTCCTAATTACGTGCAGGCCCGTGTATGACAAAAACCACCATCGTCGCTTTGTAAACACACTGACAAGCAATTGTTAACGAAAATGTATCAGTCGCGCCTATTCTCCCCTCTAGGCCGCAAAATAATAACAATTATCTCTAATAGCTGGTCAAGTACTGCTCACAAAAACACGAAAATCTTGCATATTTAAGACGCATCAAACTCTTCTGCGGCACAATCCACAATTATTTAGTCAGATATGCTGATGAAATTTTTTTGCTTTTCCACAAAGGGATTTGAAAGGGATGGGATCGAGCGGTTCAGGAAGGATTTACTCAAGGAAATTTCCGCCTACTGGCAATTTTTGCGAGTCAAAGCACTTATTTCCATATCAACGTTCAGCACACCGTTTTACCGTCTGGTGTTTGAAACGTCTCAATAAAAAGAATTGGTATGACCGCGTGCGCGCTGCATGCCACAAAGAAACACGAGGAATATGTTACAGAATAAAAATTCAAGAATATGAATTGAGAGCTAATTTCGGATAACAGTGTGAATTACAAAGAAACTGCGTGAAGAAAATATACAGGGAGATGAAGAAGAAAGGAGAAAATGGCGCGCTCGGGAGGATTCGAACCTCCGACCGCCTGGTTCGTAGCCAGGTACTCTATCCAGCTGAGCTACGAGCGCGCTGATCGGGTCGTTATCGTCCGGATAACTTGTGTTCA